>JBBDNZ010000040.1:0-6754 GCA_040877285.1 Xanthobacteraceae bacterium | reverse complement strand
CGGAAATATCGACAACGCCGCTGCTTTGCTGCGGATCGATCGTCACCTCCCCATCCGCAATCAGCACGGCATAACGATAGGCCGGATCGCAGGTCCCTTTTTCCGTGAGGATGGTCACGCTCCAGGCGCCGTCGAACCCGGAACGGGCGAGCGACGGCCCGGCGGCGAAAACCACAGCCGCACACAGGCCATAGAAAAGGCCGCAAGGATGGAAAAATCGTCGCATCATTTACATTGTCGCCAATTAAGAAATTCCGGCGGCTTCGCGCCAAATCGCGCCCGCCGCTCCTCGTCTTTTATGCAAAGTCCGGCCCCCGCGCCAGCGACGCCCCAAAACCTTGTCATTCATGGTTTCCTCTGCCATAACGCCCCCGCTCGCCGACCGGCTAAAGGGCTGCCGTGGCGGCGTGAACGCTCAATCCGAGCAAGCTCAATGGTGAGCACCCGTCCGGGGGTTCAAGGGCTGTCGCCCGAAAGACCAGCCGGCAAAGGAGAGCCAAATGCCCAAGATCAAGACGAAATCGGGCGCCAAAAAGCGCTTCAAGATCACCGGTACCGGCAAGGTCCTCTATGCCCATCGGAGCAAGCGCCACGGCATGATCAAGCGCACGCCCAAGCAGATCCGCCAGTTGCGCGGCACGGCCGTGCTGTTCAAGACCGACGGCGATAACATCAAGAAGTACTTCCTGCCGAATGGCTGATCGCCCAAGGCCGCGACGGGCGGCCGCCTGAACACCGACTTTTATTCAAGAGCTTGATGGAGATCAGTCATGGCACGCGTCAAACGCGGCGTCACTTCGCATGCCAAGCATAAGAAAGTCCTGAAAGCGGCGAAGGGCTACTACGGCCGCCGTAAGAACACCATTCGGATCGCCAAGCAGGCGGTGGAGAAGGCCAACCAATACGCCTTTCGCGATCGCAAGCGTCGCAAGCGCACGTTCCGCGCCTTGTGGATCCAACGCCTGAATGCGGCGGTGCGTCCCTTCGGCCTGTCCTATAGCCGTTTCATCGACGGCCTTGGCAAGGCCGGGGTCGCGGTCGACCGCAAGGTCTTGTCCGATCTCGCCATAGCCGAGCCGGCGGCTTTCAAGGCGATCGTGGAGAAAGCGAAAGCCGCGCTGCCGGCGTGAGGCGATCGGATGCCATGTCCGACCTGACGCAACTTGAGAAGGAAATTCTGGCCGGCGTCGCCGCCGCCTCCGACGAGGCGTCGCTCGAAGCCGTGCGCGTGGCCGCGCTTGGCAAGAGCGGCTCGGTCACGGCGCTGCTCAAGACGCTCGGCACCCTGTCGCCGGAGGAACGCAAGGAAAAAGGCGCCGCGATCAACCAGCTGAAGGACCGCGTCACCGCGGCCCTCGCCGCGCGCAAGGAAGCGCTGAAGGACGCCGCGCTCAACGCGCGGCTCAACACCGAAATGGTGGACGTGACGCTGCCGACGCGCGAGAGCCCGGCGGAAGCGGGCCGCGTGCATCCCATCAGCCAGGTGGTGGACGAGCTGACCGCGATCTTCGCCGACATGGGTTTCGCCGTCGCCGAAGGCCCGGACATCGAGACCGACGACAACAATTTCACCAAGCTGAATTTCCCCGAGGGCCACCCGGCGCGGGAGATGCACGACACCTTCTATTTCAATCCGAAGCCGGACGGCTCGCGGCTGTTGCTGCGCACGCACACCTCGCCGGTGCAGATCCGCACCATGCAGGCGCAGAAGCCGCCGATCCGCGTCATCATTCCGGGCCGCACCTATCGCAGCGATTCCGACCAGACGCACACGCCTATGTTCCATCAGGTCGAAGGGCTGGTCATCGACAAGAGCGCGCACCTCGGCCACCTGAAGTGGGTTCTCGAAGAATTCTGCAAGGCTTTCTTCGAGGTCGATCAGGTGAAGATGCGCTTCCGCCCTTCCTTCTTCCCCTTCACCGAGCCGTCGATGGAGGTGGACATCCAGTGCAAGCGCGACAAGGGCAAGATCCGCTTTGGCGAAGGCGAGGACTGGCTGGAAATTTTGGGTTGCGGCATGGTGCACCCCAACGTGCTGCGCATTTGCGGCGTCGACCCCGGCCAGTATCAGGGCTTCGCCTGGGGCTTAGGCATCGACCGTATCGCCATGCTCAAATACGGCATGCCGGACTTGCGTCAGTTCTTCGAGGCCGACGTGCGCTGGCTGTCGCATTACGGCTTTCGCCCGCTCGACTTTCCCACGCTGGCGGGAGGGCTGAGTTCGTGAGTGCTCGCCACGACAACATTGCACCTCCCCCTCAAGGGGGGTGGGGACGCGTCGGCGCAAGGGGAAACTCCGCCCCATGAAGTTCACCCTCTCCTGGCTGAAAGAGCATCTCGACACGGTCGAGCCGATCGACACCATCGTGGACAAGCTCACCATGATCGGGCTCGAGGTGGAGCGCGTCGAGGACAAGACCAAGGCGCTTGCGCCCTTCACGGTGGCGGCCGTCGTCTCCGCCGAAAAGCATCCCAATGCCGACAAGCTGCGCGTGTGCATGGTGGATACCGGCGGCGGCGCGCCGGTGCAGGTGGTCTGTGGCGCGCCCAATGCGCGCGCCGGCATGAAGGGCGTCTTCGCGCCGCCCGGCACCCATATCCCTGGCACCGGACTCGATTTGAAGGTCGGCAATATCCGCGGCGTCGAGAGCCGCGGCATGCTGTGCTCGGGCCGCGAGCTTGGCTTGAGCGACGACCATGAGGGCATCATCGAGCTGCCGCCCGGCGCGCCGGTGGGCAAGCCCGTCGCCGAAGTGCTCGGACTCGGCGATCCGGTGATCGAAATCAACCTTACGGCTAACCGTAGCGACTGCACCGGCGTCAACGGCATCGCGCGCGATCTTGGGGCGGCCGAGATCGGCACCTTCAAGGACCGCGCGGTAAAGCCGGTGAAAGGGCAATTCCCCTGCCCCGTTTCGGTGAAGCTCGACTTCGGCAAGACGCCCTCGCTCTGCCCCGGCTTTGCGCTGCGGCTGGTCAGGGGCGTGAAGAACGGCCCCTCGCCGGACTGGATGCAGCGGCGCCTGCGCTCGATCGGGCTGCGGCCGATCAATGCGCTGGTCGACATCACCAACTATCTCACCTTCGACCGCGCCCGTCCGCTGCACGTGTTCGACGCGGCGAAAGTGCGCGGCAATCTCGTCGTGCGCCGCGCGAAGAACGGCGAGGAATTTTTGGCGCTCGACGGCAAGACCTATGCGCTCGACGAGAGCATGTGTGTGATCGCCGACGAAACGGGCGTGCAATCGCTCGCCGGCATCATGGGCGGCGAATCCACCGGCGTGTCGGAGACGACGGCCGACGTGCTGATCGAAGCCGCGCTATGGGACCCGCTCAACATCGCCCACACCGGGCGCAAACTCGGCATCCAGTCGGACGCGCGCTACCGCTACGAGCGCGGCGTCGATCCGGCTTTCCTGCGGCCCGGCCTGGAACTCGCCACGCAGATGGTGCTCGACCTGTGCGGCGGCACGCCCTCCGAAGTCGTGGCTGCGGGCGATCCCAAGGTGCCGGAACCGGTCATCGATTTTCCGCTTAGCGAGCTAAAGCGCCTTGCGGGCCTCGATGCTTCGTTTACGGAAGTGCGGCGCGTGCTCGGTCATCTCGGCTTTTTTGTCACCGGCAAGGGCAACAAGGCCAAGATCGCGGTACCGTCCTGGCGGCCGGACGTGCATGGCGCCGCAGACATCGTGGAAGAAGTGGTGCGCATCTTGGGCGTGGACCGAATCCCGGCAACGCCTTTTGGCCGCGGTGACAGCGCGCGCAAGCCGGTGCTCACCACGCTCCAGGTGCGCACGCGCAAGGCCAAGCGCGCACTGGCCGCGCGCGGCCAGGTGGAAGCCGTCACCTGGTCTTTCGTCTCCAAGCCGCAGGCTGAATTGTTCGGCGGCGGGCAGCCGGAACTGGCGCTCGCCAATCCCATCGCCGCCGACTTGTCCGACATGCGGCCGAGCCTGATCCCCGGGCTCGCCGCCGCCGCGCAGAAGAATGCCGACCGCGGCTATCCGGATGTCGCGCTGTTCGAGGTCGGCCAGATTTTCAAGGGCGACCGGCCCGAGGATCAACTCACCGCCGCCACCGGCGTGCGGCGCGCTTTGGCCAAGGCGTCGGGCATCGGACGGCATTGGTCGGCGCCCGCCTCGGAAGTCGATGCTTTCGACGTCAAGGCAGACGCGCTTGCCGTGCTGGCGGCAGCCGGCGTGCCGGCCGCTTCCCTGCAAGTGGTGCCGGGCGGGCCGGCCTGGTTCCATCCCGGCCGCTCCGGCACCATTCAAATGGGCCCGCAGACCGTGCTCGGTCATTTCGGCGAACTGCATCCGAAGGTGCTGGAAGCGCTTGACGCCACAGGGCCGCTGGCCGCCTTCGAAGTGATTTTGGAGCGCATCCCCGAGCCCAAGGCCAAGGCGACGCGGGCAAAGCCGGCGCTTGAATTGGCGCCCTTCCAGCCGGTGGAGCGCGATTTCGCTTTTGTCGTCGACCGCGCGGTGCAAGCGGGCGATATCGTGAAAGCGGCGCAGGCCGCCGACCGCAAGCTGATTGCCGGCGTCAATGTCTTCGACGTTTACGAAGGCAAGGGCATCGATCCCGGCAAGAAGTCGATCGCCATCGCGGTGACCATTCAGCCGCGCGAAAAGACGATGACTGACGAAGAGATCGAGGCGCTCGGCGCCAAGATCGTCGCCGACGTGACGAAGAAAACCGGCGGCGCGTTAAGGGGGTAAGTTGGTTGTCGTCCCCGCGAAGGCGGGGACCCATAACCCCGGTCTGTCCGTATCTCGAATACCGGGCGTATGGGTCCCGGCCCTCGCTACGCTCGGCCGGGACGACAGACGAGAGTTAAACCGGCAGCAAATCGGCAAAGGCAAATCCCTCCCGCTCCACCGTTTCCCCAACGGCGACCGGAATTCTGCGCCTAAACATCGGCCCGGCGACGACGCAGGAGTGGAATTCTCCGTTCTCGCCGCAGGGATCGGCGGTGGACGGCAATTCCGCGAGCAGCGCGGCGTCAAATTTCCGGCCGGCGAAATCTTTCGAAAGCTGCTTGAGATCGACGCAGACCAGATACGTTTCCACGCCCGCGCCGATCATCTCGCGCGCCAGCGCCGGCGTCGGCCGCCCCCACAGCGGGAACAACGGCGTAATGCCGCTGCCCGCCAGCTTTTGCTCGCGATAGGCGCGCACGTCCTGCAGAAAAAGATCGCCGAAAATCACATGGCTGACGCCGCGCGCCTTGGCGTCGGCCAGCGCCGCCGCCATGCGCGCTTCATACACTTCGTTCGGACACGGAAACGGAATGGGCACGATGACCGGCGCAAGCCCGATCGCCTCATGCTGCGCGCGCAGCAGCTCCTGCCGCACGCCGTGCATGCTCACCCGGCCGAATGTTTCCGTCACCGTGGTGAGCGCGCCGACCACGTCGTAGCCGCCCGCGCGGCGGACCTCGTGCAGCGCCCAGGCGCTGTCCTTGCCGCTCGACCAGGCGATGAGGGCTTTGGGGCGCGGTGTCATCGATGGATCGCGTTACCGCCGGCCCTTCGGCTTTTCGGCCTCTTTCAAGGCGCCCATCTTCCTCAGCGCCTCTTCCGCCGCGCGCATGCCCGAATCCCAGGCGCCGTTCACCGTGCCCCACCGCGTCTCGTGCACCGCCTCGCCGGCGAACCATACCCGGTCGCGCAGCGGCTCCATCAGTGTACGGCGGGCGGATTGGGCGCCGGGCGCCGCGCTCGACCAGGCGCCGAGCACCCAAGGTTCCTTGTTCCACTGCGTCGCCCGCGCGGCCCTGACCGCTTTTTTCAAGCTGGTGCCGTAAAGCCCGCCGAGCCAGTCCAGCGCAAAGGCCGTCATCGCCGCCTCGCCTTGCGCCGCCAGATCGCGCCCGAAAGAACCGCCGACATCGACAAAGCACAGCGGCGTGCCCGACACATTGGCGAGCAGGGCCGCGGTCTTGGTGTTTTCCGACTGTTCGAACACCACCTCGTCGGTCGCAAGACCGAGCGGGTTGCCGGGAAGATCGAGCGCAATGCGCTCGTAGGTGCCGAGCTTTAGTTTGTCGGCCGCGTTCAGATAGCTCTTGGGAAGATCGGGCGTGAACTTGATCTTGCCGGAGGCAAGAACGCCGGTGGAAACGGTGACGATGATGGCGCGCGCGCTGACCGTGCCTTTGGGAGTCTGGACCGTTAATCGCTGGCCCCATTCGATGGCCGTCGCCGGAGCCGATAGCTGCACCGCAAGCGTGCTGGCGATTCTCGCCAGCAGCGTTCCATAACCCTGACGGCAAAAGGCATCGCGGTCGCGCTCGGCCTTGGCGAAATCCATCGCCGAAATTTCGGTAAGTTCCTTGGCGCTGCCGTAGGGTCCAAGGACGAATTCGATGGTGAAACGCCAAGGGGCGAGGTCCTTTGGCAGCGCTAGAGCGCAGGCCACATCGGTCTTGCGGCGCGCAGCTTCCGAGATCGCCCGGTTGGCGCGCACGAGCGTGGCAAGAAACATTTCCATTTCGCTTTCGCGCGCGTTGCGCTGGCCGATGCGGATTTTTTGACCCAGCGGCGCGGGATAGAGATCGAGACCGGATCTCCCCGCGAGTTTTGTCACGGGATTGACGTCGGGCTGGCGTATCCAATGGGCGCCGCGATCGAAGGGCGCGCCGAAACTGCGGATATCGGTAATGCATCGGCCGCCGACGCGATCGCTCGCCTCGATCAGCGCGAAGCTGCGGCGAGCCTCGGCGACCCTTCTCGCCGCCGCGATGCCGGCG
>JBBDNZ010000039.1:0-6822 GCA_040877285.1 Xanthobacteraceae bacterium | reverse complement strand
TGGTTCGTGTCCGGCACCGTCGTCGGCGGCGACAAGCGCGGGCGCGATCTGGGCTATCCCACCGCCAACCTGAGGCTCGATCCCGGCTGCGGGCTCAAGCACGGCATCTATGCCGTCCGCGTGGGGCTGGACGGGCGGCGCCTCGACGGCGTGGCCAGCTTCGGCCGCCGCCCCATGTTCGACAACGGCTCGCCGTTGCTGGAGGTCTTCCTGTTCGACTTCGAGGGCGATCTCTACGGCAAGACCATCGACGTCGCCTTCCTCGCCTGGATCCGCCAAGAGATGAAGTTCGACAGCATCGACACGCTAGTGCGCCAGATGGACGAGGACAGCGCGCGGGCGCGCGAGGCGCTGGCGCGTTCGGGTAGCGCCTTTCCCACGCTGGGGCAGGTTTGAGGTACTAAACGCTGCCCGCTTGCCGGTCCGCTATTCTGCCGGGACGTGCGCGGCTTGCGGCCCCTCGTCCAGGCGCCGGTGGAGCTGGCCGAGGTAGCTGTAGACGGTCGGGATCACGAACAGCGTCAGCAAGGTCCCAAAGGTCATCCCTCCGACGACCACCCAGCCGATCTGATGCCGGCTTTCGGCGCCTGCTCCGAAGGCGAGGGCGAGCGGCAGCGCGCCAAGCACCGTGGCGCCGGTGGTCATCAGGATCGGCCGCAGGCGCAGGCTCGCCGCCTCGACCACCGCGTCAAGCCGCTCTTTCCCGCTTTCTTGCAGCTGATTGGCGAACTCGACGATGAGAATGCCGTGTCGCGTGATCAGGCCCACCAGCGTCACCAGGCCGATCTGGGAAAACACATTGAGTGTTCCGCCCGAGAAGTACAGAGCCGCCAGCGCTCCCAGCATCGACAGCGGCACCGTCACCATGATGATCAGCGGATCGCGGAAGCTCTCGAACTGCGCCGAGAGAACGAGATAGATAAAGCCCAGCGCGAGCACAAAAATGAACAGGAGACTCTGGCCCGCTGCGCGAAATTCACGGCTTTGGCCGCTGACGTCGAGCCGCACGGTATTAGGCAGAACCTCGCGGGCCGCCTGCTCGAGCACGGCGAGTCCCTCGCCGAGCGTGTAGCCCGGCCCGGGGTTGGCCGAGATCGTCACGGCGCGCATTTGATTAAAACGCCTGAGATCCCTTGGCGCCACCGTCTCGCTTACCTGGACGACGTTGGAAAGCTGGATCATGTCGCCCTTCGGTCCGCGCAGGAAAATCGTCGAGAGCGTCGAGGGCGAGTCGCGCTCCTCGGCGGCAAGCTGCACGTAGACGTCATACTGCCGCCCGGCCATCTCGAAACGCGTGACCTGGCGGCCGCCGAGCAGCGTCTCCAACGTGCGCCCGACGACGGACACGTCGAGACCGAGATCGGCGACTTTCTGGCGGTTCATCTCGACCTTGATTTCAGGCTTGTTGAGACTGAGGTCGGTATCGATGCTCTGAAGCACCGGACTGTCCTCGATCCGTTCCAGCACCTTGTCGACATATTGCTGCAACTCTTCGTAGGTGCCGGAGCTTTGGATCACGACTTCCACCGGGCGCGAGCTGCCGCGTACGCCGAGAGACGGCGGATTGTTGGCATTGGCGTTCACGCCGGGAACGCGGCGCAGCTTCGGCCTGAGCTCCGCCGTCAGGGCTTGCTGCTTGCGGCTGCGTTCGGACCAATCCTTAAGCCGCCCGAAGATGCGAAAATTCGATACTTCACCCGAGCCGCCGATAATCATCAACCGCGACTCTACTTCGGGAACCTCGCCGAGCAGGTCGGTGATCTGCTGTGCGTACCGGCTGGTGTAGGCCAGGGTCGCGCCCTCCGGTCCGGAGCCGCGCACAGCGATGACGCCGCGATCTTCCGTCGGCGCCAATTCCGAGGGCAAGACATAGAACAACAAACCGCCGAGCGCGGCGACCGTCACAGCGGCGCCGACCACCGCAGGCCGCATTTGCAGCGACGCAATGAGCCAGCGCCGGTAACCGGCGTCGAAGGCGGAAAATCCACGCTCCAGCGCGGAGAACAGCCGGCCTGGCTTGGGATTGTGCCGTAGCAGCTTCGAGCACATCATCGGCGTGAGGGTCAGCGCCACAAATCCGGAAACCAGCACCGCGCCGGCGAGCGTCAGAGCAAACTCCAGGAACAGCCGTCCGGTGCGGCCGCTGGCGAAAGCAACCGGCGCATAGACTGCCGACAGCGTCAGCGTCATCGCGATGACGGCGAAGCCGATCTGCTTGATGCCGTGAATGGAGGCGATGACGGGAGTCATTCCCTTTTCAATATGCCGATAGATGTTCTCCAGAACCACGATGGCATCGTCGACCACGATGCCGATGGCCAACACCATGGCCAGCAGCGTCAGAGTGTTGATGCTGAAGCCAAGCGCATAGATCAGCCCGAACGTGGCGGTGAGCGAGATCGGAATCGTGACGATGGGAATGAGCGACGCCCGCACCGAACGCAGGAAAAAGAAGATGACAAGCACCACCAGCAAAATCGCCTCGGCGATGGTAAGAAACACGGCGCGGATCGAGCGGTCGATGAAAACGGCCTCGTCGTTGCCGATCTCCGCGCTTAAACCCTCCGGCAGCGACCGGTTAAGTTCCGGCAGCAAAGCCCGCACCGCCGAAGATACGTCGAGCGGATTGGCCGTCGCCTGCCTGATCACGCCCAGCACGATGGCAGGCCCGCCGTTATAGGTATTGCTGCGCCGTTCGTCCTCCGCTCCGAGCTCCACACGCGCCACGTCGCGCAATTTCACCTGATGGCGGTTGGCAAGCTTGACGATAATTTCGCCGAACTGCTCGGGCGTACTAAGGCCGGTGCGCGAGAGCACGGTGAATTCCCGCTCGACGCTTTCGATGCGGCCGGAAGGAAGCTCGACGTTCTGGCTGCGCAATGCGCTCTCGACGTCCTGGACGGTGAGGCTATAAGCAGCCAGGCGCTCGCGATCGACCCAGATGCGCATGGCGTAACGCCGCTCGCCAAAAATCCTCACTTCCGAGATCCCGCCCAGATTTTTCAGCCGGTCGGCCACGTAACGATCGACATAGTCGGTAATCTCCAGCGACGACATGCGCTCGCTGCGGAAGACCAGGTACATCATCGCCTGCGCGTCGGCTTCGACCTTTGCGATGCTCGGTTCCTGGATCTCATCGGGCAAGCGTCGCCGCACGCGGCTGACCCTGTCGCGCACATCGTTGGCCGCCACCTCGGGATCGACATTGAGGCGGAACCGCACGGTGATGCGGCTGCCCTCGGAGCGGCTGGTGGATTCGAGGATGTCGATTCCCTCGATGCCGGCGATCGAGTTTTCCAGAATCTGCGTGACTTGGGCTTCTACGATGGCTGCGGATGCGCCGGGGTAGTTGGTCGAAACCGAAACGGTCGGCTCGTCGATGCTGGGATATTCCCGCACCGTCAGCCGGGAAAAGGAAACGATCCCGATCAGGATCAGGATCATGCTCAGCACGCTGGAGAAGACCGGCCGGCGGATAAAGAATTCGAAAATATTCATCGGCGATCCATTAGCTGGCGGGTCGGCCGGAGGCAACGACACTGACCGACGATCCATTCCGCAAGCGGTGATGACCTGCGGTGACGACCACCGCGCCGACTGGGATTCCACCGCGGATTTCCACCTCGCCGGCCTTTCTCAATCCAAGCTCGACCTTGGCCTCGACCGCCCGGCCGTCCTCAATGCGGAATACGAACAATTCGCCGCCGCGAGGCACCACCGCGCTTTCGGGGATCATGACCACCCGCTTCTCGTCCCCCTTGACCAGGATGCGTGCAAAAAGGCCGGGACGAAGCACGCCGTCGAGATTGGGCAGCCGTGCGCGCACCCGAAGCGCCCGGCCATTGATATCGACCATCGGATCGATGGCGTAGATGATGCCGGAGAAGCTGCCCACGCCAACCGCATCCACGGTCACCTCGATACTTTGGCCCGGCTGTACTTTTGAAAGGAATACCTCCGGCACGCTGAAGTCGACTTTCAAACTGTCGATTTTTTCCAGGCTGACGACCTCGGTTCCGACGCTTACGAAGGCACCGACGGAAATACCGCGCAAGCCGGCTACGCCCGAGAAAGGGGCGCGCACCGTGTGCTTGGCGAGTCGCACGCGCGCCAATTCGACGGCGGCGCGCGCGATTTCGGAACCGGCGACCGCCTCATCGCGGGCGCGCTCGGTAACGCTGCCGGTGCGGGCAAGCTGGTTGGCGCGCTCCAGATTGTTTTGCGCCAGGGTGAGCCGCGCCTCGGCGTCGGAGAATTCCGCCAGGGACAGCGAGTCATCGAGCTTCACCAGGACGTCGCCTTGCTTTACCGGCTGGCCTTCCTTGAAGAGAATTTCGGCGACGCGGCCGGCTACTTCCGCCGCGACTTTCACCGATTCTTCCGATTGCAGGCTGCCGATGGCGCGAATGTCTGCCGTGCTGCTTACAAGACGCGCCGTGAAGGTCTCGACAGAAATGACCCGGCCCGCCCGTCTTGCCGCATCCTGGGCGCGCACGGCCTGCGCATCGTCACCCGCGCGCCATAGCGCGAAGATTCCGATAAAGAGCCCAAGCGCCACGAGACCGGAGATGCTCGCCAGTCTTTTCGTGCGGGCGGTGCGCACGAGCCCGGTCATGTCGGCGATGAGCCTTTTCATATCGGCGGCGGCCAGAGGCATCTTCATCGGAGCATTCTCAATCGTGAGCAAAAAGGTTCAGCTATAATAATACTCGCCCCCGGCGATGCATTTATAGCATTAAATGTTTGTCATGTTACAGCAGGGTAAAGCCTTTTCGGCCTTCCGCCTGCCTGCTAGGAACCCCTTATGACGGCCCGGGATTACAGCGAAACCCTGTTTCTGCCGAAAACCGACTTCCCCATGCGCGCCGGGTTGCCGCAGAAGGAGCCGGAGATTCTCGCGCGCTGGGAGAAGCTCGATCTCTACCGCCGCCTGCGCGCGGCGGCCAAGGGCCGCGCCAAATTCATCCTGCACGACGGCCCGCCTTACGCCAACGGCAACATCCATATCGGCCACGCCCTCAACAAGATTCTCAAGGACGTGGTGACGCGCAGCCAGCAGATGCTCGGCTTCGATTCCAACTACGTGCCGGGCTGGGACTGCCACGGGTTGCCGATCGAATGGAAGATCGAGGAGGAAAACTACCGCTCCAAGAACAAGAAGAAGCCGGACCTGTCGGACCCGGCGGCGATGATCGCCTTCCGGCAGGAATGCCGCGCCTATGCCGAGCATTGGCTCGCCGTGCAGCGCGAGGAATTCAAGCGGCTTGGCGTCGAGGGCGACTGGCAGCATCCTTACACCACGATGGATTTCGCGGCGGAAGCGCAGATCGCGCGCGAGCTGATGAAGTTCGCCAAGAACGGACTCTTGTATCGCGGCAGCAAGCCGGTGATGTGGAGCGTGGTGGAGAAGACGGCGCTGGCGGAAGCCGAGGTGGAGTACGAGGATTACGTCAGCGATCAGGTGTGGGTGAAGTTTCCGGTCGTTAAGGTCGATATTGACGAAGAATATGCAAAAAATTGGAATGTAGCGGGTGATTTCCGACAAGATGGAAGCAATATCGTTGCAGGAATTAAGACGCCAAAATTTGATCACTTGATTGGCGTCTCGATTGTAATTTGGACGACGACGCCTTGGACAATTCCGGGAAACCGAGCGATCTCATTTTCGGCGGATATCGACTACGGCCTATACGAAGTAACTGCCGAAGACGACTCTGAAATTCGGCGGTGGCTGAAATCTGGTGACAAACTAATTGTAGCTGACGCTCTAGCGCCGGAAGTTTTTAAGGCTGCAAAAATCCCAGAAGGTGGTTGGCGTAAAGTTGAGGAAATTTCGTGGGGAATTTTGGAGCGACTTGTCTGCCAACATCCGCTGAAAGGAGTTGGCGGCGGCTACGATTTTGTCGTGCCACTGCTGGCCGGCGAACACGTCACCGAGGACACCGGCACCGGCTTCGTGCACACCGCACCCGGCCACGGCCGCGAAGACTTCGATATCTGGACCGCGAACGCGCGGGCGCTGGAAGCGCGCGGCATCAACACAGCGATTCCCTACACCGTCGATGAGAACGGCGCCTTCACCGCGCAGGCGCCCGGCTTCACCGGCAAGCGCGTCATCACCGACAAGGGCGAGAAGGGCGACGCCAACGAGGCCGTGATCAAGGCGCTGGTGGAAACCGGTATGTTGATCGCGCGTGGAAAGCTCAAGCACCAATATCCGCATTCCTGGCGCTCGAAAAAGCCGGTGATCTTCCGCAACACGCCGCAGTGGTTCATCGCGATGGACAAGCCGATCAAGGGCCTCGACGGCACCTTACGCGGGCTCGCGCTGAAGGAAATCAAGACCACCCGCTGGGTGCCGCCGCAGGGCGAGAACCGCATCAACGGCATGATCGAAAGCCGGCCCGACTGGGTGGTCTCGCGCCAGCGCGCCTGGGGCGTGCCGATCGCGGTGTTCGTGCGCGAGAAAGGCGACGGCTCGGCGGAAATCCTGCAGGACGAAACGATCAACAAGCGCATCGCCGACGCCTTCGAGAAGGAAGGCGCCGACGCCTGGTATCAGGCGGGCGCGCGCGAACGCTTTCTCGGCTCGCGCGCCAACGAGGACTGGAAGAAGGTCGACGACATTCTCGATGTCTGGTTCGACTCCGGCTCCACGCACGCCTTCGTGCTGGAAGACCCCGAGCATTTCCCTTCGCTCGCCGGCATCAAGCGCAAGCACGACGGCGGGCCGGATTCGGTGATGTATCTCGAAGGCTCCGACCAGCACCGCGGCTGGTTCCATTCCTCCCTGCTGGAGAGCTGCGGGACGCGCGGCTATGC
>JBBDNZ010000038.1:0-6823 GCA_040877285.1 Xanthobacteraceae bacterium | reverse complement strand
TCATCGACGGCGTGGTGAAGAACATCACCGACTACGGCGCCTTCGTCGATCTCGGCGGCATCGATGGTCTGCTGCACGTCACCGATATCGCCTGGCGGCGCGTCAATCATCCCACCGAAGTGCTCAACATCGGCCAGCAGGTGAAGGTCAAGATCATCAAGATCAACCACGAGACCCACCGCATCTCGCTCGGCATGAAGCAATTGCTCGATGACCCGTGGCAGGGCATCGAGGCAAAATTCCCGGTCGGCTCTCGATTCAAGGGCCGCGTCACCAACATCACCGACTATGGCGCCTTCGTCGAGCTTGAGCCCGGCATCGAAGGCCTCATTCATGTGTCGGAAATGTCATGGACCAAAAAGAACGTTCACCCCGGCAAGATCGTCTCCACCTCCCAGGAAGTCGAGGTGCAGGTTCTCGAGGTCGACCCGGTCAAGCGCCGCATCTCGCTCGGCCTCAAACAGACCATGCGCAATCCGTGGGAAGTCTTTGTCGAGAAATACCCCGCGGGAACGGTCGTGGAAGGCGAAGTCAAGAACAAGACCGAGTTCGGCCTGTTCCTCGGCCTCGACGGCGACGTGGACGGCATGGTCCACCTCTCCGACCTGGATTGGAAGCGTCCCGGCGAGCAGGTCATCGAGGAATACAAGAAGGGCGACAAGGTCCAGGCGAAAGTCCTCGACGTGGACATCGAGAAAGAGCGCATCTCGCTTGGCATCAAGCAGCTGCAGGGCGACGGTCCGGCGGCGAGCGCGGGTGCCGCCGAGCTCAAGAAAGGATCGGTCGTGACCTGCGAGGTGACCGAGGTGAAGGACACGGGTCTCGATGTGAAAATCATCGGCACCGATCTTGCCGCCTTCGTCAAGCGCAGCGAGCTTGCGCGCGAGCGTTCCGAGCAGCGGACGGAACGCTTTGCCGTCGGGCAGAAATTCGACGGCCGCGTCACTCAATTCGACCGCAAGACAGGCAAGACCGCGGTGTCGATCAAGGCGCTGGAAGTCGCCGAAGAAAAAGAAGCGATCGCCCAATACGGTTCCTCCGATTCCGGCGCCTCGCTCGGCGACATCCTCGGCGCCGCGCTCAAGCAACGGTCCGGCGACGGCGCCGCCAAGGGCGACGAGAAGGAATAACGCGCCCCTATTCCCGGACGCGGCGCGGCGCTATAGCGTTGCGTCGCCGATCCGGGGCCACGGCGGCCCATAGCGATTCCAGTTTGGCGGCGCACCACGCCATCAAACCGGCATGGATTGCGGGACCATTTCGCGTGTAGCGTGCCGAATCCCGGAAACGTACCGAAGGAGAACGGCCATGTCGCTCGATGCCGATCACATCGTCGACCGGCGCCGGATGCGGCGCAAGCTGACGTTCTGGCGCGTTTTTGCCTTCAGCATTGTGGCGATTGGCATAATTTTGCTCGGGCTTGCGATGACGTCGTCCGGCGGCGGCTTTGGGGGCACGGGCCCCTATATCGCGCGAATCACGATAGACGGCCTGATTCTCAGCGACCGCGACCGCGTGCGAGCTCTCGAGAAACTCGAACGCTCCACCTCCGCAAAAGCGGTCGTCGTGCATATCAACAGCCCCGGGGGCACCACGGCGGGCTCGGAGCAGCTGCATGACGCTTTAAAGCGGCTCAAGGCGAAAAAGCCGATCGTGGTCGTGGTCGACGGGCTGGCGGCGTCGGGCGGCTACATCGCGGCGATTGCCGCCGACCATATCGTGACGCAGAGCTCGGCGCTCGTCGGCTCCATCGGCGTCTTGTTCCAATATCCGAATTTCTCCGAGCTGATGAAAACGGTCGGCGTTTCCGTCGAGTCGATCAAATCCTCGCCGCTCAAGGCGGCTCCGAGCCCGTTTGAGCCGACCAACCCGGAAGCGCGCGCGGCCGTCGAATCCCTGGTTTTGGACGCCTATGCGTGGTTCCGCGGCCTTGTCCGCGACAATAGGAGGCTGGATGGCGCCATGCTCGATCGCGTCACCGATGGGCGGGTCTTCACCGGCCGTCAGGCGCTCGAGCTCAAGCTCGTTGACGAACTTGGGGAGGAAAAGGAAGCGATTGCCTGGCTAGCGAAGGAAAAGGGCGTCGATGCCAAGCTTTCAGTCCGCGATTACGACCTGGAGCCCCGGTTCAGGGATCTGCCTTTCCTGCATGTCGCGGCCGCCGCCGCGCTCGATATGGTGGGGCTCACGTCGCTGGCGCGCCGGATCGAGAGCTGGGGCGCGCTGCGGGCAATCGAACGTCTCAACCTTGACGGTCTCTTGGCGCTTTGGCACCCTTCGACCGACTGAACGGCAAGTAAGGTGCGGTCCCCGGTCGCGCGAAGCGGAAGAGGGCCGAATTTCAGCGGCATCATCTCAATACTCAGTATCAGCGGGCGATATTTCCATGATCAAATCCGAGCTTGTTCAACGCATCGCAACGCAAAATCCGCACCTCTATCAACGCGACGTGGAAAACATCGTGAATGCCATTCTCGGCGAAATCACCAGCGCCATGGCGCGGGGCGATCGGGTCGAGCTGCGCGGCTTCGGTGCCTTCTCGGTCAAGAACCGTCCGGCCCGCACCGGGCGAAACCCGCGCACCGGCGCGCATGTATCGGTGGCGAAAAAAAGCGTGCCGTTTTTCAAGACCGGCAAGGAAATGCGCGAGCGCCTTAATCGCGAGGCCGGCGGCTGAGCCGGCATTCAGGGATTATTGCGCCGCCCTGCCGCGCGCGCCTTCGGTCGTCCGGGGCACGAGGTAATCCATGATCCGCAAGATCGCCGCCGCGGTCGTCCTCATACCGCTTGCCGTCGTCATCGTTTCCTTCGCGGTGGCGAACCGGCAGACGGTCGTCGTGTCGTTCGATCCGTTCGACTCGGCGCAACCGGCTTATGCCGCATCGATGCCGCTGTTCGTGCTCATCTTCATTCTGGTGATCTTCGGGATCGTCCTGGGCGGCGCGGTCGCTTGGCTGGGCAAGATGCGCTGGCGCTGGGCCGCGCGCCGGGCCGAGCATGACATCGGCGAGCTGCGGCGGGAGAACGATCTGCTCAAGCGGCAGCTTGGCGGGATCGGCCCCACCCGGCTTTCGCCGCCGCTGGTGCCGCCGGTGTCGCCGCGCGCGCCGGTGGAGTGAGCCCGCGCTCGGCGGGACAAGACAAACCGTCCCGGCCGCGCTAGAACCGCGTCCTGCACAGGACGAAGCGGAAAACATGGCTCTTTTGGTTAAAATCTGCGGCCTAAAGACCCCCGAGACGCTCGACGTGGCGCTGGAGGCGGGGGCGGATCTCGTCGGCTTCGTTTTCTTTGCGCCGTCGCCGCGCAACCTTGGCTATGAAGCGGCGCGCGCGCTCGGCCAGCGGGTCAAAAGCCGCGCCGGAAAGGTGGCGCTCACCGTCGATGCCACCGACGAGATGCTCAGCGAGATCGTCGAGGCGCTGCAGCCCGACATGCTGCAACTGCATGGCACCGAGACGCCGGAACGCGTCGTTGCCGTCCGCACCCGCTTCGGCCTGCCGGTGATGAAGGCGCTGCCGGTGGCTGAGCGCGCCGACCTCTCGCCCATTCATCTCTATGCCAAGGTGGCGGAAATGCTCGTCTTCGATGCGCGCCCGCCAAAGGAAGCCACCCGGCCCGGCGGTCTCGGTATGCCCTTCGACTGGCGGCTCCTGGAAAACGTCGATCCGGGCGTTCCCTTTCTGCTTTCGGGCGGGCTCGACGTCGGCAACGTCGCCGACGCGCTCGCCATCACGCGCGCGCCGGGCGTGGACGTTTCCACCGGCGTGGAAGGCGCGCCGGGCGTAAAGGACCCCGACAAGATCCGCGCCTTCGTGCGCGTTGCGCGACAGGCGCATGCCGGCTTGAACCGGGTAGCGAGCCGCGCATGAGCGCCCGCAATCCAACACCGAATTCATTCCGCACCGGCCCGGACGAGGGCGGGCACTTCGGCATTTACGGCGGCCGTTTTGTCGCCGAGACGCTGATGCCGCTGATCCTGGAACTGGAGAAGGCTTACGCCGCGGCCAAGGCCGATCCCGCCTATCAGAAGGAGATGGACGGCTACCTCACTCACTATGTGGGCCGGCCAAGCCCGCTCTATTTCGCCGAGCGGCTCACCGCGCATCTTCGTGACGTATCCGCCGCCAAGGGCGGCGCTGGCGGCGCGAAAATTTATCTCAAGCGCGAGGAGCTCAATCACACCGGCTCGCACAAGGTCAACAACGTGCTCGGGCAAATTCTGCTCGCGCGCCGCATGGGCAAGAAGCGCATCATCGCGGAGACCGGCGCCGGCATGCATGGTGTCGCCACCGCGACGCTCTGCGCCCGCTTCGGCCTCGAGTGCGTCGTCTATATGGGTTCCGTCGATGTTGAGCGGCAGAAGGCCAACGTCTTCCGCATGAACATGCTGGGCGCCAAGGTGGTGCCGGTGGAGTCCGGCTCGAAGACGCTCAAGGATGCGATGAACGACGCGCTGCGCGACTGGGTGACCAACGTGGAGACGACTTTCTATTGCATCGGCACGGTGGCGGGGCCGCATCCCTATCCCACGATGGTGCGCGATTTTCAGTCGATCATCGGGCGCGAGACGCGCGAACAGCTGCAAGAAGCGGAAGGGCGCCTGCCGGATTCGCTCGTCGCCTGCATCGGCGGCGGCTCGAACGCGATGGGGCTTTTTCATCCCTTCCTCGACGAGCCGTCGGTGGAAATGTACGGCGTCGAAGCGGCGGGGCATGGCCTTTCCAGCGGGCTGCATGCCGCCTCGATCGAAGGCGGACGCCCCGGCGTGCTGCACGGCAACCGCACCTATCTGCTGATGGACGACGACGGACAGATCAAGGACGCCCATTCGATCTCGGCGGGCCTCGACTATCCCGGCGTCGGGCCGGAACATTCCTGGCTGCACGACACCGGCCGCGTCGCCTATTTGTCGGCAACCGACAAGGAAGCGCTCAACGCATTTCAAATACTGTCCAAGCTCGAAGGCATCATCCCGGCGCTGGAGCCGGCCCACGCCATCGCCAAGGTGCTGGAGCTGGCGCCAAAAAAGCCAAAGGATCACCTGATGGTTGTCAATCTCTCCGGCCGCGGAGATAAGGACCTGCACTCGGTGGCGGATCATCTCGGAGGCAAGCTGTGAGCTTGTCCGGCGCCGCGCCCGCCAAGACCCGCATCGACCAGCGTTTTGCGGCGCTCGCGCGCGAAGGCCGCCCCGCGCTTGTGACCTTTCTCACCGCGGGCGATCCCGATTTGGCGACCTCGCTCACCATCCTGAAGGCGCTGCCGGCGGCGGGGGCGGACATTATCGAGTTCGGCGTGCCATTCAGCGATCCGATGGCGGACGGACCGACGATCCAGGCGTCTTCCCAGCGCGCGTTGAAGGCGGGACAAACGCTGAAAAAGACGCTGGAGATGGTGCGCGGCTTCCGCCAAGGCGACAACGAAACGCCCATTGTGCTGATGGGCTATTACAATCCCATCTACATTTACGGCGTGGAGCGATTTCTCGCCGACGCCAAGGCCGTCGGCGTCGACGGCCTTATCGTCGTCGATCTGCCGCCGGAAGAAGACGCGGAACTGTGCCTGCCGGCGCTGAAAGCGGGCCTGAATTTCATCCGTCTTGCCACGCCGACGACCAACGACAAGCGGCTGCCCATCGTGCTCACGAATACCTCGGGCTTTGTCTATTACGTCTCCATCGCCGGCATCACCGGCTCCGCCGCGCCTAATGCGGAGCGCGTGGCCTCGGCGGTCGCGCGCATCAAGCGCCACACCAAGCTTCCGGTCGCGGTCGGCTTCGGCGTGAGAACCGCGGAGCAGGCGCGCGTCATCGCCCAGAACGCCGACGGCGTCGTCATCGGCTCGGCGCTGGTGGAAGCGCTGCGGGCGAGCCTTGCCGCCGACGGCAAGGCCAGCGCGCGCACCGTGAAGGCGGTTACCGCTCTGGTGGAGGAATTGGCCGCCGGCGTGCGCAGCGCCAAGCACGTGGCGGCGGAGTGAATTAACGCTTTTAAGGTCATTGCCGGGCCTGGCCCGGTGATCCATCTATTGGATGTGCTAGTCTGGCGAGTGGATGCCCAGGCCGACCCCGGGCATGACGAGTAGAAGAGAAGCGTCGATGAACTGGATTTCCAATGTCGTGCGGCCGAAGATCCGCAGCATCCTCAAACGCGAGGTGCCGGAGAATCTCTGGATCAAGTGTCCCGAGACCGGCCAGCTCGTCTTCTACAAGGACGTGGAGGCAAACCAGTTCGTCATTCCGGAATCCAATTACCACATGCGCATTGGCGCATTGGCGCGGCTGAAGTCGATGTTCGACGGCGAGACCTGGTTCGACGTCGCCGTGCCCGAGGTTCCCGTCGATCCGCTCAAGTTTCGCGACGAGCGGCGTTACCTGGACCGGCTCAAGGACGCGCGCACGAAAACTGGAATGAATGACGCGGTCAAGGTCGGCTTCGGCAAGCTGGAAGGACTTCCCGTCGTCATCGCCGTGCAGGATTTCGATTTCATGGGCGGCTCGCTCGGCATGGCGGCGGCGGAAGCCGTCATCAAGGGTTTCGAAAAGGCGGTCGAGAAGGGCACGCCCTTCATCATGTTCGCGTCGTCCGGTGGCGCGCGCATGCAGGAGGGCATCCTGTCGCTGATGCAATTGCCGCGCACGACGGTGGCGGTGCAGATGCTGCGCGAAGCGAAGAAGCCCTATATCGTGGTGCTGACCAATCCGACGACCGGCGGCGTGACCGCTTCCTATGCCATGCTCGGCGACGTCCACATCGCGGAGCCCGGCGCGCTGATCGGCTTCGCCGGCCCGCGCGTCATCGAGCAGACCATCCGCGAGAAGCT
>JBBDNZ010000037.1:0-6850 GCA_040877285.1 Xanthobacteraceae bacterium | reverse complement strand
GTGTCGCCGGTGACCGCGGCCTTGTGGGCGTCGGAGCCCTTGCCGCCGTAGTGGCCGTCCTCGATGTATTTCTTGGCGTTGTCCCAGGCGCCGCCGCCTGAGGTCATCGAGATCGCGACAAAAAGTCCGGTGACGATCACGCCCAGCAGCATGGCGCCCACCGCCGCGAAGCCGGCGGATTTGCCCGTGCTGCCTCCGCCGGCGACGAAATAAATCAGGAAATACACCACGATCGGCGACAATACCGGCAGCAGCGAAGGAATAATCATTTCCTTGATCGCCGCCTTGGTCAGCATGTCCACGGCGCGGCCGTAATCGGGCTTGTCCTTGTAGGTCATGATGCCCGGCTTTTCGCGGAACTGCCGGCGCACCTCCTCGACGATGGCGCCGGCCGCGCGCCCCACCGCCGTCATGCCCATGGCGCCGAACAGATAGGGCAGCAAGCCGCCGAACAGAAGACCGACGACGACATAAGGATTGGTCAGCGAGAAATCGAGATTGATGCCCGCGAAGTAAGGATGCGTCGTGGAATTGGCGATGAAGAATTTGAGATCCTCGTTATAGGCGGCGAACAGCACCAGCGCGCCTAACCCCGCCGAACCGATGGCGTAGCCTTTGGTGATCGCCTTGGTGGTGTTGCCCACCGCGTCGAGCGCATCGGTGGATTTGCGCACATCCTTCGGCAGGCCCGCCATTTCGGCGATGCCGCCGGCATTGTCGGTCACCGGACCGAAGGCGTCGAGCGCGACCACCATGCCGGCGAGCGCCAGCATGGTCGTCACCGCGATGGCGATGCCGAACAATCCGGCAAAACCATAGGCGACGAGAATGCCGGCGATGATGACGAGCGCCGGAAGCGCCGTCGACTCCATGGAAATCGCCAGGCCCTGGATGATGTTGGTGCCGTGGCCGGTCACCGAGGCGGCGGCAATGGACTTGACCGGCCGGAAATTGGTGCCGGTATAATATTCGGTGATCCAGATGATCAGCCCGGTCACCGCAAGCCCGGCAACGCCGCAGAGGTAGAGATCCAGGCCGCTGTATGAGGCTCCCGCGACCGGCCCAAAACCGATCAAGACATACATGACATAGGCGATGGCGCCGAGCGACAGCACCGCGGAAGCGATGAAGCCTTTATAGAGCGCGCCCATGATCGACTGCGTGGCGCCAAGTCTGACGAAGAAGGTGCCGGCGATCGAAGTGATGATGCAGGCTCCGCCGATGGCCAGCGGCAGGATCATCATGGCGGGCAAGAGCGGGTTATTGTTGAAGAAGATGGACGCCAGCACCATGGTGGCGACGATAGTCACCGCGTAGGTCTCGAACAGGTCCGCCGCCATGCCGGCGCAGTCGCCGACATTGTCGCCCACGTTGTCGGCGATGGTGGCGGGATTACGCGGATCGTCCTCCGGGATTCCGGCCTCCACCTTGCCCACGAGGTCGCCGCCCACGTCGGCGCCCTTGGTGAAGATGCCGCCGCCGAGACGAGCGAAGATCGAGATCAGCGAGGCGCCGAAGCCGAGCGCCACCAGCGCGTCGATCACCTGGCGATCGTTGACCGGCAGGCCCAGGAATTCGGTGAGGTAGCCGTAATAAACCGTCACGCCCAAGAGCGCGAGGCCCGCCACCAGCATTCCGGTGATGGCGCCCGCCTTAAACGCAATGGCGAGGCCGCCGCCAAGCGAGGTGATCGCGGCCTGCGCGGTGCGCACATTGGCGCGCACGGAGACGTTCATGCCGATGAACCCTGCCATACCGGAGAGCACCGCGCCGACGGCGAAACCGGCGGCGACCAGCCAACCGAGGAAATAGCCGACGATGAGGAAAATGACGATGCCGACCATGCCGATAGTGGCGTATTGGCGCTTTAGATAGGCTTGGGCGCCTTCACGCACCGCCGCCGAGATTTCCCGCATTTTCGGGCTGCCGGCATCCGCCTGCATGACGGAAAAGGTCGCCCAAATGCCGTAGACAATGGCAAGCAGGCCGCAAGCGACGATCACGCTCAGTGCTGACATGAGAATTCAACCTCGATTGTAGGATTTTGCCGGACGATGGGCCGCCCGGCCTGGATGCAAATTCGCGCGGACATTGCCAAAAACGTCCGCCCGGCGCAACGGCGGAGAAGGGCAATTCCGCCGCCGATTTCCGCTTCGATCAGGCGGCGCCCTTACGCTCGCGCAGCTGGCGCCACAACAACAGCGCAGCCGCGGCAAGCACGGCCGGGAAGACTACCTCGTTGACCGCCGTCCAGCCGAATTTCGCCAGCAGTTGGCCGGAGGAGAACGAGGCCAGCGCCATGCTGCCGAAGACCAGAAAATCGTTGAAGGCCTGCACCTTGTTGCGCTCTTCGGCGGTATAGCACTGGGTTACCATCGTGGTCGCGCCGACGAAGGCAAAGTTCCACCCGACCCCGAGCAGCACCAGCGCCGACCAGAAATGCAACAGCGTAATGCCGGATACGGCGATCAGGGCGCTGCCGAACAAAAGCGCCAGCCCAAGAACCACGATCCGATTCAACCCAAAGCGCCCGATCAGACCGCCGGTGAAGAAGCTGGGAAAATACATGGAAAGCACGTGCCATTGCAGTCCAAGCGTGGCGTCGGTGACCGAATGGTCGCAGGCCAGCATGGCGAGCGGCGCCGAAGTCATGACCAGGTTCATCATGCCGTAGCTCACCGCTCCGCAGACGGCCGCGGTAATAAAGCGCGGCGTGAGCACGATCTGAGCGAGCGGACGTCCGCCGCTTTTGCTCGTCACGGGGGCCGGGCGCGGAATTTTGACGAAGACGAGAACCAAAGCCGTCAACAGCGCGAGCGCGGCTTGGCCGAGATAAGTCGCGGCGAATAGAAAGGGCGGCAGCAATTCCTTGGTGAAGATGATGAGCTGCGGCCCGATCAGCGCGGAAACGACGCCGCCCGCCAGAACCCAGGAGACCGCCTTGGCGCGAAAATTTTCGCTCGCCGTGTCGGCCGCGGCGAAACGGTAGGATTGGTGCGAAGCGCCGTAGAGGCCGCTGCAAAAAGTGCCGAGCAGGAACAGGCCGAACGAGCCTTGCAGCACGGCCAGGTAACAGATCAGCCCCGCGAATAGGCCCATGACGGAGCCCGCCTGCAGGGCAAAGCGGCGGCCAAACCTTCTGGCCATCGCGCCGACCGGCAGCGTGCCGAGCCACATTCCGATCACCATCATGGTGATCGGCAGCGTCGCCAGTCCTTTGTCGGGAGCCAGCATGGCGCCGACGATGCCGCCGGTGGTGACGACGATGATGGTGTTGCTGCCGCCGAGCGCCTGCGCGGTGGCCAAAACAAGGACATTGCGGCGCGCCAGGCGGTCGCCGTCCGAGACATGGGTGGAGGCGGCAGCCGCAGTGGGCATCGGCATTTCCTCGCGAATCCGCGCCTGTTCTATCGGCTGAGTCCGTCGCTGACCAGCGGCTTCGGCGGGCCTAGGATCGCCAGAGAAAACGGCCCGCGGCGAGCGCCACCGCCATGCCGGCCAGTTGGGCGGTGATGAAAGCGGGCACGCCCGACCAGGCTATGCCGGAAAAGGTATCGGTGAGGGCGCGCGCAAGAGTAACCGCCGGATTGGCAAAGGACGTGGAGGCGGTGAACCAATAGGCCGCGGTGATATAGAGGCCGACCGCGTAAGGGGTCGCCGCCGGCACGCGCGCCATGCAACCGAGAATGGTGAGCACGAGACCGAACGACGCCACCGCTTCCGCGAGCCATTGGCCGTTGCCGCTGCGCTCCTGGATCGAAAGCTGCAACAGCGGCAGATCGAACATGGCGTGCGCAGCTAGAACGCCGATAACGCCGCTGCCCACCTGGCACAGCACATAGAGGCCGGCCACCGGCCACGGCAGCTCCCCGCGCAGCGCAAACGCGATGCTGACGGCCGGGTTGAAATGTGCGCCGGACACCGCGCCGAAGATCAGGATGAGAACCGCCAGCATCGCGCCGGTGGCGAGGCTATTGGCGAGAAGCGCAATGGCGGCATTTCCGTCCGCCAGCCGTTCGCCCATGATGCCGGAGCCGACGATGGCGGCCAGCAGAAACGCCGTGCCCAGACCCTCGGCGAAGCAGCGCTGCGCCAGCGGCGGCGTCACTGTTCGGCCTTGACCTTGCCGGTGGCGCCTTCCATGCGGCCGATCTCGCGCAGTTTGGTCTGGAGTGAAAGCTCGTCGAGGCCGCTCAGGGGAAGCGCGATGAATACCTCGATGCGCCGGGAAAGCATCCGGTAGGCGTCGTTGAAAGCCACCGCTATCTCCGCCGGAGATCCCTTCGCCTCGGCCGGGTCCGGGATGCCCCAGTGGGCGGTGGTCGGCTTGCCGGGAAACACCGGGCAGCTCTCGCCCGCGGCCTTGTCGCAGACCGTAAAAATGAAATCGAATTGCGGGGCGCCGGGCTTGGCAAATTCGTTCCAGTTTTTCGAGCGCAGGCCCGACGTTTCATAACCGAGGCGTTGCAACAGGTTGATCGTATGAGTATTGACCGCGTCTTTCGGCTGGCTGCCGGCGCTTGAAGCGCGAAACGTCCCCTTCCCGATCCTGTTCAAAATGGCTTCGGCAATAATGGAACGCGCCGAATTGCCGGTGCAGAGAAAAAGGACGTTGTAGGTACGCTCGGCCATTTTAATCCGCCTATGCGGGATTCATGACAGTGCGATGACGGCGCACAGCTATTACCGTCAAAAATGGCTGTAGGAAAGGCTTTTCAGGGACAGCGCCCGGCCGTCTGCACCCAGGAAACGCACGCCGTCTTCGCCCGCGCCGATGTATCCGATTTCGGCCGCCGCTACGCTGGCCGCCGCGCAAGCCGTACGAAAAGCTGCAACATCGGCCGCCGCTACGGTGCAGACGATCTCGTAGTCGTCGCCCCCGGCGATGATCGTTTCAATCAAGGCCGGCTCCACCGCCAGCGCCGCGCGCGCCGCCTCTGACAGCGGTATCCGCGCAACCTCGATCTCGGCCGATACGGCGGAGGCGCGGCAGAGTTTATTGAGATCGCCGGCAAGGCCGTCGGAAATGTCCATCGCCGCGGAGGCGAATTTCCGCACGCTCTCGGCCACGGCGTTGCGCGGCTGCGGCAGCAGATAGCGGTCCGCGAGATGGTCGCGCATCTTCGCGTCGAGCTTCCAGCGTTGCGCCGCGTCGCTCTCGCGCCGCAATTTGAGGCCGAGCGCGGCATCGCCGATGCTGCCGGTGACAAGGATGCGGTCGCCAGCCCTCGCACCGCTGCGCTTCACCAGGCTGCCGCGCGGCAAAATTCCGAATGCCGCAATGGAGACCGTGACCGGCCCCGGCGTCCGGTCGGTATCGCCGCCGAGCAGCGGGCAGCCGTAACGGTCGGCGTCGGAACCGAGACCTTGGCTGAAGGCTTTGAGCCAGTCGGCGCCGATATCCGCCGGCAAGGCAAGCGCCAGGAGAAACCCGGCAGGCGCCGCTCCCTTGGCGGCGAGATCGGAAAGATTGACCCGCAGCGCCTTGCGCGCCACGGCATCGGCTGGATCGTCGGCGAAGAAATGCACGCCGCCGACGATGGCATCGGTCTTCAGCACGAGATCGCAGCCGTCCGGCGGCGTCAGCACCGCCGCGTCGTCGGCGAGCCCGAGTGCGCCGGGGTGCCGGGCAAGCGGACGGAAATATTTGGCGATCAGGCGCTCCTCGCCACTCTCAGGCGGAGATTTTACCATCGTGCATCAGCCCTTTCCGCTGAACTCGTCGGCACGCAACTGCCGCGCCAACTGATCGAGCACGGCGTTGACCATGCCGGTTTCGTCGTTTTCCACGAAAGCCTGCGCGACATCGACATATTCCGAGACGATGACCCGCGCCGGCACGTCCTTGCGGTGCTCAAGCTCATAGGCGCCCGCGCGCAGCGCCGCGCGCAATACCGTCTCGATACGCTTAAGCGGCCAACCCTGCGACAGCGTCTTGTCGATCAGCGGGTCGAGATGGCGCTGCTCGCGCACCACGCCGCCGACGATGTCGCGGAAGAAGGCGGCCTCGGCGGGCAGATATTGCACGCCTTCCACCTCGCGGCCGATCCAGTGGTTCTCGAATTGCGCCAGGATTTCATGGAGCGGCGTGCCGGCAACGTCCATCTGATAAAGCGCCTGCACGGCGGCAAGCCGCGCGGCGCTGCGGCGGTTGGCCTTGCGCTTGTCCTTGGGGGGCGCCGGAGCGGTCACGGCATTACTCTGCGGCAAGGCCGCGCTTGAGCCGCACCATCGCCAGGGCGGCGCACACGGCATCGCCGCCCTTGTCGGCTTCCTCCATGCGCGCGCGGGCCAAGGCTTGCGCTTCGGTATCGGCCGTGATGATGCCGTTGCCGATCGGAAACCGCTTGGCGACGGCGAAATCCATCAGCGCGCGCGCCGACTCCTGCGAAACGATTTCGAAATGGATGGTTTCACCGCGGATGACGCAGCCGAGCGCGACCGCGCCGTCATAGGGCTGTCCACGCCGCTCCGCTGCCTCCACTGCGATGGCGATGGCGGCGGGAATTTCCAGCGACCCCGGCACCGTGAGGCGGTCCCACCGCACGCCCGCTTCCTCGAGCGCGCGCGTGGCCCCCGCCAGCAGGGCGTCGGCGATGTCGTCGTAGAAACGCGCCTCGACCACGAGAATGCGCGCGCCTTGCAGGCCGTTCTTCGTGCGCGCGGGTCGCCGCGGCTCAGCCATTTGAAAGTCTCCTTGGGTTACCCGTCACTAGCAAGGGCGAGAGGCGCGAACAAGCGAGCTTTTCTCGCTCTCGCTTGCGGGAGAGGGGAGAAAAAATAAACTTATCCCCGCCCCCAAAGCGCACTTATCTTGGCCGCACCTCGTCCGCTGAGGGGCGCTCTCATG
>JBBDNZ010000036.1:0-7123 GCA_040877285.1 Xanthobacteraceae bacterium | reverse complement strand
CGACCATGATCGACATGGGCGTCGCCAGGCCGAGCGCGCAGGGGCAGGCGATGATGAGCACGCTGACGGCGGCCACCAGGCCGAAGGCGAAGCGCGGCTCCGGTCCGAAAGTGGCCCAGGCCAAGAACGCGATCACCGCAACGGCGATGACCAGCGGCACGAACCAGGCCGAAACCTGATCGGCAAGACGCTGGATCGGCGCGCGGCTGCGCTGCGCTTCCGCCACCATCTGCACGATGCGCGCGAGCAGGGTATCGCGGCCGACCTTCTC
The DNA here is from genome assembly GCA_040877285.1 of Xanthobacteraceae bacterium. Classification (GTDB taxonomy): domain Bacteria; phylum Pseudomonadota; class Alphaproteobacteria; order Rhizobiales; family Xanthobacteraceae; genus CANKHA01. Next base: position 6,852 of record JBBDNZ010000036.1, on the reverse strand, counting down.
GGCGCGCATGATGAAGCCGCCGCTCTTGTTCAATGTGCCGCCGATCACCTTATCGCCGGGATTCTTCGTCACCGGCATGGACTCGCCGGTGACCATCGACTGGTCGAGGGAGGAACGGCCCTCGATCACCTCGCCGTCAACGGGAACTTTCTCGCCCGGCCGCACGCGCAAACGATCGCCGACGGCGACCGCGTCGAGGGCAATCTCTTCCTCGCCGCCGTCTTCCTTCACGCGGCGCGCGGTCTTCGGCGCGAGATCAAGCAGCGCGCGGATGGCGCCGGAGGTCTGTTCGCGCGCGCGCAGCTCCAACACCTGGCCGAGCAGCACCAGAACGGTGATGACGGCGGCGGCCTCGAAATAGACCGGCACGGCGCCGTCGGGCGTGCGGAAGGCCGGCGGGAAAAAGCCGGGCGCGACGACTCCCACCACGCTGTAAATCCAAGCCACGCCGGTGCCCATGGCAATGAGCGTGAACATGTTGAGATTGCGGGTCAGCACCGAGCGCCAGCCACGCACAAAAAACGGCCAGCCCGCCCACAGCACCGCGGGGGTGGCGAATACGAACTGAATCCAATTGGAGAGCTTCTGCCCGAGCAGCATGTGAAGATTGGTGAGATGGCCGCCCATCTCGAGCGCAAGGACAGGCAATGTCAGCGCCGCCCCGATCCAGAAGCGGCGGGTCATGTCGATGAGTTCGGGGTTGGGCCCGGCTTCCGCCGTAACAAGCTCGGGCTCCAGCGCCATGCCGCAAATCGGGCAGGAGCCCGGACCAAGCTGCCGGATCTGCGGATGCATGGGGCAGGTGTAGATCGTGCCCGCGGGCACCGGCTCCGGCGCCTTCACTTCCCCGAGATAGCGCGCGGGATCGGCCACGAACTTGGTCCGGCAGCCGGCCGAGCAGAAATAATAAGACCGGCCCTCATGCTCCGCGCGGTGCGGCGTTTTATGCGGATCGACCGTCATGCCGCAGACGGGATCGCGCACACCCGCCGAGGGTTCGTCGTGATGATGGCGGTTATGGCCGTTCTTTGCAGGGGAGGCGACAGACATAAAGATTATATGGTCTCGTGTGTCAGGATACGCCAACCATAGAGCCAATCGTAGCGTTTGAGCAGGCCTTTGCCGCCCATCGCGTGCAGCGCGAGATTACGCGCGACCGCTTCGACTCCCGCTGCGTGATAGCGAACGCCGTTGCTCCGGGCCTCGCGCTGCGCCCGCGCCGTGCGGTCGTGCCGCAGGGTTTCGTAGCGTCGCATGCCCTTGGCCGGATGGTCGGGCGAAGCCGCCAGACAGTCGGCCAATACGGCCGCGTCTTCCATCGCCATAGCCGCTCCTTGCGCAAGAAAGGGAAGCATGGGATGCGCCGCGTCGCCGAGCAGGGTGACCGGGCCTTGGCCCCACTGCTGCAACGGCGGCAGATCATAGAGCGCCCATTTGGTCCAACGTTCGGGCGCCGCCACCATGTTGCGCGCGCCCACCGCCCAGCCGCGGCGGAACCGCGCCATGATTTCCTCGCGCACGCCGGCATTGTTCCATCCGGGCTGCGCCACCTCGTCGCGCACGATGGCGACGATATTAATCTGATGGCCGGCCTTGACCGGGTAATGCACGAGATGGGCGTGGTGCCCGAGCCAGAGATTGACGGCGGGTTCGCGATATTGTTGCGGCACGTCATCCGCGGGAACCGTTGCGCGCCACGCGGTGCGGCGGCGGAAAGTGGGCGGCTCCTTGTGGCCGAGCCGTGCCCGCATCGTGGACCATAAACCGTCGGCGCCGACCAAGGCGATGCCGCGCTCTTCATCGGCCTTGTGGCCGGAATGGGCATGGGCGGTCACGCCGTGCGCATGCACGACGAAGTCCTGCACCTTGCTGCCGAAGTTGAGCGTAATATCCGGATTGGCGCGCGCGGCTTCGATCAGAACCTTTTGCAGATCGCCGCGATGGATCATCCAGTAGGGCGCGCCATAGCGCTGCTCGGCATGCAGGCCGAGCGGCACGCGCGCCAGCACGCGCCCGGACCGGGCCTTCCTGATGTAAATGCGTTCGGTGGAAACGACATGCGGCCGCAACGCTTCGCCGAGTTCCAGCGCCAGCAGCACCTGCATCGCATTGGGCGAGAGCTGAATGCCGGCGCCCGGCTCTGCGGGCCGCGCCGACTGTTCGAAAACTTCGACGCGAAAGCCTTTCTTAGCCAGCGTCAGCGCCGCCGTAAGCCCGCCGATGCCGGCGCCGGCGATAAGAATGGTGCGGGAGGCCGCCACGCTTACTCTCCATCACGGCCGGCGTCAGGTCGCGGCCGCCTCACGCCAGGCACATTCCGCTGGACGCGCCGCATGCGGATCGAGCGCGGGATCGAACCGATAAAGTGTCGAGCAGTAGGGGCAGACGATCTCGCAATCGCCGCCCATGTCGATAAAGACATGCGGATGATCGAACGGCGGCGTCGCGCCGATGCACATGAATTCCTTGGCGCCGACCTCGATCTTCGGCACGCCCGGCTCATTGTGAAAATGGGGAACGACTCTCTCTGCCATAATTTCCGCCAGCCTCGTAGAAATATTCCTCGTAGGAATCTTGCACGCGCGCCCGCGCGGCGCCACAACGATCGCGCGGCGCAGTTCCTAGTGACGCGTTAAGCCTAACCTGTCAAATGCCCGCCCTCGGGGAAACGGCTTGAGTCCCCGTGGTTTTCTATGGCAAGCCGCAGGCATGCCAAGTTTCAAACACGGCCCGGCCGAGATCGTTTTTCTCGATGAAGGCGAGGGCGAGCCGGTCGTGCTCGTTCACGGCTTTGCCTCCACAAAGGAAATCAATTGGGTCGAGCCGGGCTGGACCGCGGCGCTGACCGGGGCGGGGCGGCGCATGATCGCGCTCGACAACCGCGGCCACGGCCAATCGACCAAGCTTTACGATCCGGCGGCTTATCACACCGCGCTGATGGCCGAGGACGTGCGCGCGCTGCTCGATCATCTTGGTCTCGAGCGCGCAGACGTCATGGGCTATTCCATGGGCGCGCGCATCGCCGCGTTTCTGGCGAACAAGCATCAAGAGCGCGTGCGCTCGCTGATCCTCGGCGGATTGGGCATCACGCTGGTGGAAGGCGCCGGGTTGCCGGCCTCGCTTGCCGAGGCGCTGGAGGCGCCGTCGCTTGAGGCGGTATCCGATCCCACCGGCCGCATGTTCCGCGCCTTCGCCGAGCGCACGCAATCGGACCTGCGCGCGCTTGCGGCCTGCATCCGCGGTTCGCGCCAGACGCTGAGCCGCGACCAGGTTGCCGCGATCCGGGCGCCGGTCCTGGTCGCGGTGGGCACGAAGGACCCGGTCGCCGGCTCGGCGCCGGAGCTTGCCGGGCTCTTTCCGCATGGCCAAGCGCTGGAAATTCCCAATCGCGATCACATGCTTGCGGTCGGTGACAAAGTCTTCAAGACCGCCGTCGTAACCTTTCTCAATGAGCGCCCGTAAAGGGGCTCTTGCCGGGGTCGGCCCGGCGCACGATCTGTGCTAGAAGGACGGCCCCGTTTTCGGGCGTGGAGGCAAAGATGGCCCAGCAGCAGGCGAAGCCCAGCGTGGCCGGCAAGGTCGATCCGGTGTGGGCAAAAGTGCGCCGCGAGGCCGAGGAAACGGTCCGGCGCGAACCGGAACTGGCGACCTTCATCTATCTGACCGTCCTGCATCACGATACGCTCGAAGCGGCGATCGTGCATCGGCTGTCGGAGCGGCTGGCGCATGCCGACATGTCCGGCGATCTGATCCGCCAGACCTATGCCGATGCCCTGAAAGACGAGCCGGGGATCGGCGACGCCTTCCGCGCCGACATTGCCGCCGTGGTGGACCGCGATCCGGCCACCCACCGGCTGATCGAGCCCGTGCTCTATTACAAGGGCTTCCACGCCCTTCAGACCCACCGGCTGGCGCATTGGCTGTGGAACAAGGGCCGCAAGGATTTTGCCTATTACCTGCAAAGCCGCGCGTCGTCGGTGTTCCAGGTCGACATTCATCCCGCCGCGCGCATCGGGCGCGGCATTTTCCTCGATCATGCAACCGGCGTCGTGGTCGGCGAGACGGCGGTGATCGAGGACGACGTCTCCATGTTGCATGGGGTGACGCTCGGCGGCACCGGCAAGGAGCACGAGGACCGGCACCCGAAAATCCGCCGCGGCGTGATGATCGGCGCCGGCGCGAAAATCCTCGGCAATATCGAGGTCGGCCATTGCGCGCGCGTGGCGGCGGGGTCGGTGGTGGTCAAGCCCGTTCCGCATAACGTCACGGTCGCCGGCGTGCCCGCCAAGGTGGTCGGAACGGCCGGATGCGCCGAGCCCTCGCGCTTCATGGACCAGATGCTTTACGACGCGGGCATCTGACCCCGGCAAAGAAATTCCGAATGGACCATTGAATTGAGCGGCGGGGCTAGGCAAAGTCCCGCCGGCTCAAGGACTGGGAGCGCGGCGGTTGGACGTTCAAGAAACCAAGAAAATCGAAGCTTATCTGAAGCGCCTGTTCGGCAACGCGCGCCTGCGCGTGGTGCCGCAGAAGAAAGACGCCGCCAAGGTCTATGTCGGGGAAGACGCGCTCGGCGAGCTCACCGTTGATGATGACGATGAGGAGCGCTCCTACAATCTGCGGATGGAAATCCCCTTGGGCGCGGCGGGCGAGCTGTCGGACGCAAAACGGCTCGACGCCTATCTCAAGCGCAAGTTCGACAACGAACGTATTCGCGTCGTTGCGCGGCCGAAGAAACAGGATTCGGTCGAAGCCTATATCGGCGAGGAATTCATCGCCGTGCTGTTCCTCGACGATCAAAGGGCCGGGCGGTCTTACATCTTCGAAATGCCGATTCTTGGAATAGACCTGGAGCCGGACAGCTCCGTTCCCTTGCGTTGAGCCGATGCTCCTCGCCGGCGCGGATCCGGAATAACGCTCAGCTCGTATGCGGCCCTAATTTCGCGATCAGCCGGTCGATGCCGGCCGCCACGCCGCGCCAATCGTCGAGCCAGGCGCGCGGGAAGCGCACCATGACGTCGGCGGCGCCGACGCGGCGCTCATGCAGGCAGGTTCCGGGCGTCGGGCCGACGGTGCCGGTACAGCGCAGCAGAAAGCGCTCGGGCATCTCCGGCGCGTAGATCAAATCCTCGCCCTGATAGGGCGTGTCCTTGCGAAAGGAGAACATGACCAGGCCGCTCGGCGCCGGCATGACGTCTTGCGCCAGGTAACGCGCGTAGATCGTCTTCATGCGCTCCAATGGCGGCGCGGCGCCCTCGCTGCCGGCAATGGTCACGAAGATGCGTTCGAGCGGTTTAGCCGCCTCGCTTTTTTCCGCGTCGCTTGCCTCCGCCGCATGCGGCCCGGCTTCGGCGGCCGATGCCGGCGGCGCGAGCGAAGGCCAGACGAAAATGAGATCGATGCGCTCCTGCACGCCGGGGCGGCGCTGCACCGGCCGGCGGATCGCCGCCGGCGGCACATTGAAGGCGACGCCGGCGACGACGATCGGCAGGGACGGCGCGTCGGGCGCGACCGGCAGCCCGGGCCAGCGCGGCCACAACACGTAGGCGACATAGCCGGCCGCCGTAACGGTCACGACGGAGAAAAGCAGCAGCGGAAGCATCAGCAGGCCGCGCGCCATGCGGCGCGCGCCGTGCCGCGATTGCCGGTCCATTGCGTAGCTCATGCGGCGGAGCCTCCAGCGAATCGTTGACGAGTATGACACGCCGGACGGCGCGCTGACGGCAAAGGAGTTTCCGGCGTAACCGTTACGCGTTAACCTTTCTTTAACGACGCGCTGGCGCGCGGCCAAGGCGTCTGCTCAGGATCGGCGCGCTGCCGTTCCGCAACGCCGCGCGAGGTTTGCTTTGTCTCCCGACCAGCTCGAGTCTTTTCTGGCGCTCGCGCTCGGCTTTGCCGTCGCCGGCCTGTGCGCCACGGGCTACCAGTTCCTGACCAAGCGCCCGGCGAGCTTTAGCCTGTTGCAGCGCGGCGCCAAGCCTTCGACTTTTGCCGCCGTGCCGTTGCTGCTGTTCGCCGCGCCCTTCATCATCATGCGCAATACGCTGCGCGGCCGCCGCATCGAGCGCCGCCGCTTCCAGTTTGTCATGCTCGCCACCATCCTGGCCGGCTTTTGGAGCATGGCCTCGGGCAACGTCGTGGTGATCGTGCTCGAAAAACTGGGGCTGTGGAGCGTCTAGCCTCCGCCGCGTCTCGCCAAATCCCGCGCTGCATGACAATGTCGTTCCCTAAAAGGAGGCCTTGCATGGCGATTTATGCGCTCGACGGGCAGGCGCCCGATCTGCCCGATGACGGGAATTACTACATCGCAGACACGGCGGTGCTCATCGGCCGGGTGCGGCTAAAAACCGACGCCAGCGTGTGGTTCGGCTCGGTGCTGCGCGGCGACAACGAATGGATCGAGCTCGGCGCGCGCTCGCAAATCCAGGACAACGCAACGCTGCACACCGACCCGGGATTTCCGCTCACCATCGGCCGCGACTGCGTCATCGGCCATAACATCGTGATGCACGGCTGCACGGTCGGCGACAACAGCCTCGTCGGCATGGGCGCGATTTTGATGAACGGCGTGAAGATTGGAAAAAATTCACTGGTCGGCGCGGGAGCCGTGGTCACCGAAGGCAAGACGTTTCCCGACAATTCCCTGATCGTCGGCGCGCCGGCGCGCGTGCTGCGCAACGTCGATGAAAAGATTCTCCAGATGATCCGCGAGGGCGCCGACATCTATGTGCGGCGCTGGAAGCAATACGCGAAGGGGCTGAAGCGGATCGATTGAACATCCACATGGTTCGGACCCCGCGCTTACGCGTGGCTCCGCACCATGAGGTTTAGATGCCAAAAAATGTGCGGCCG
>JBBDNZ010000035.1:0-7126 GCA_040877285.1 Xanthobacteraceae bacterium | reverse complement strand
CCCAATGCTCCGGCGAAGCCGTTCCGGATTGTGCGGTTCTTGATGCGCTTTACCCCCGAGAAGCTACCGCGGCCCCGCAATAATGATGGCGGCTCCAACGAGACACGCCGTGCCCGTTCGTCCCGCTTCGGGGCAGTGCGAAAGCGGATGTTCTGCCCGAAGTGCCATTGGGCGGCATGTGCGCATTAGAGCGAAAAGCAGCGAGTTGCGGCGAAGTTCTGCGTAGTGGCGGAGACGGAGGGATTCGAACCCTCGATACGCCTTGAGAGCGTATAACGGTTTAGCAAACCGCCGCCTTCAGCCACTCGGCCACGTCTCCGTCGGTTTCGATATGCCCGAGGCCGATTGCCTTGGCAAGCAAGGCTCGCCGACCGCATAGCTGACAATCAGTGCACGTTAGCGCCTTCCGGCTCGCAACGCGCGACAAAGGCGGCGATGCGGCCGATGATGCCGGCCTCCGACAGCAAAGGAGCATGACCCTGGTCGGGCACCTCGACGACCTCGAGATCGCTCCGGCGCTGCCGCATGGCGCCGACCGTATCCGGCGACAGCACGTCGGAATTGGCGCCGCGGATAACCATGACCGGCACCCGTGCCAGCGCGTCGAATTCTTTCCACAGCGGCGGCAGCGGACGCCCGATGTCGATGGCGTCCAAAATCTTTGCCAGCTTGGGATCGTAGGAGGGGGCGAGCCTTCCCTCCCGTTCCTCAAAGGTACGGCGGGCAAATGTCATCCACTCCTCGGCGGTAAGCTTGGGAAAATGGCCGCTGAACAATCGCCGCATGATGTCGGCGGCATCCTCGAAGCTGCGAGGCTGCGGCAATTTGCCGACGTAGTTCTTGATCCGCAGCAACCCGCGCGGATCGATCACGGGGCCAATATCGTTGAGCACTGCACCGGCGAGGACTGTCGGCCTGACGGTTGCCAGCAGCATGACCAGGATGCCACCACGCGAGGTGCCCACGAACACGGCCGGCCCGATTTCGAGGGCGGTTAGCACCGCCAACAGGTCCCTGATTTCCGTCGCAAGATTGTAATTGGCCGCGTCGCGGTCGTAGTCGGACCGCCCGCGGCCGCGATAGTCGAGAGCGATCGCCTGCCGCGGCTTTTTGGTGTCGGCGGAAAGCGCGAGGGCGAATTCGTGGAAATCCGCGCCGGTGCGCGCCAGGCCGGGCAGACATACCACGGGCAGATGATCGCCGCTGCGCTTCCCATAGGCGCGGACATGCAGCGTCAGGCCGTCCTGCGCAGCGATAAAGCGGCTGGTGTAGTCATCGGACATGGATTGCGCACCGCTCTTGGCGCCGGGCATGACGCCAACACGTTAAGCGGGCGCTAAACTTCAATCAATTGGCCCGAATTCCGGCGCCGCGCCGCAAATCGGCTTCGATGAGCAGCCGATTGCCGCCGCCGAAGCGCACGCGATAGACCTGTAGGTTTTCCATGATACGCTGCACGTAATTGCGCGTCTCGGCAATGGGAATGCGTTCGATCCAGTCGATCGGATCGATCTTGGGGTCGCGTGGATCGCCGAAGCGCGCGATCCATTCCTTCACCCGCCCGCGGCCGGCGTTGTAGCCGGCGAAGGTAAGGATATATGAGCCGCGGTAGCCCTGGATGAGAATGGCAAGCTCGCCGGCACCAATTTGCATGTTGTAAACGGGATCTGTCCTCAGCTTCTTTTCATCATAGGTCACCTTGAATCTCTTAGCGGTATCGCGGCCGGCAGCGGGCGTCACCTGCATGAGGCCCATGGCCTTCGCGTGGGAAACGACCTTCTGATTGAAGTGGCTTTCAGTGCGCGCGATTGAATAAGTGATCGCGGGTTCGACCGGAGGACCGATGGGCTTATACGCCGGTAGTCCAACGGTCGGGTAGGCGTAGTAGTCAAAGGGGAGACCGCGACCCAGGGCGCCCTTGCCGAGCAGGACCATGCCGTGTCCGTCGGCATAACGGGCCGCGGCGTCGCCCATCGCGGCAAGGAGTTCGGCGTTATCGGATCTTTCTCCGAGATCGGCCATCATGATGGACACCAGGCGGCGCTCATCGATGGCGTAGAGAATTTCAGCGGCGCGAGCGACCTCTTGCCGCGATGCGGGAAGGCGCGGCGGTGGCTGCAGGGTCAAGTCGGGAAGCCCAAGCTTGCCGCGCGCGATCTGGCCGTAATAGACGGCGGAATGCTGGGCGGCCGCTTCATAGTTCTTGCGCGCCTCCTCGTGACGTCCCAAGGCTTCCAGCGCACGGCCCTGCCAATAGTTTGCGCGCGTCAGCGCGTGCGGATTGCTCAACCCCGGGGCAATCCGGGCGAAATGTGTGAGCGCCGTTGCCGGATCTTGAAGAAAGCGCAACGCGATCCAACCAGCCATGAAATGGTGATCGACAAAATAATTCTCCTTCGGAGGTGCCGCCGCATCGCGGGCGATGCGGTAAGCCGTCTTCGCATCGCCGGTGTCGAGCAGATTGCGGATGACATAGCGACGCTCGACCCACCATTGATCGAGATCGTGCAGCACCGCCGGATCGTTCGGGGCCGTGAGCATCAGTTTGCCGGCTTCGGCGATCTTGTCGGCGCGCCGCAGCCAGTAGACGCGCGCAAATATGTAGCTCGGTTCGTTGCGAACCTCCGCCGGAACGGCGTCGAGCAATGCCTTGGCATTGGAAGCGCCGCGTTTCACGGCGGCATAAGCTTTGACGATCGCCAACTGGGCGGAACCCAAAAGCTGCGCCATCCGCGTGGCGGCGCTGAAGTCCTCGTCATAGAGCCGCGAATCCATCCGCGCCTTATGATCGGCGCGCGTCAGCATGTCGCCGAAAGTGTTGGTGACCATAATTTCGAGCGTGAGTGTCAAGCCGTCTTGCCGCCAGACTTGGCGCACCAGGGGTTCGGCCGCCTTGGGGTTGCCCTGCGCAAGCAGCGCGCGGGCCAAGACCAGGCGTCCCTTGGAGCTCAGAGGCGTCTCGTTGGCGAAATAGGCGGTCACCGTCTTGGTGTCGCGCCGGTCCTCCCATAATGCGCCTTCGGCGCGGCGGCGAAACAAATCGATGCTCGGCCAGTCCGGATTTTGCTTGATGAAAGCGATGAAGCGCTCGAACGGCACATCCGCCGTGTGATAGGAGCGCAGGATCGCCCATTCCACCACTTTCTGCGCGGTGGGATCCTTCATGTCCCTGGTCAGTGAATGAGCCGCGTCGATCTTGCCTTTGTCGATCAGGCGCATGGCGTCTTTCACGAGATCCAGGTCTCGCGATGAAATGGGCGAACTGACGATGCCCGCCGCCGGTGCCGGTGGCACTGCAACCTCCGCCGGCGGCAGAGCGACCGGCCCGGCCGACGGACGCACCGCCGGACTCTGCCCGGCCGGAGCACGCGCGGCCGTCGCGCCCGTTGTGGGCCGCGCCCGAGGCAAGGGAACATTTTTTGCCGCTTTTGTTTCCGGGCGCGGCGCCGGAGAGGCAACGGCTACCGGCTTGGTGCGCGGCGCCGGTTTGGCGGCGGTCTTGGCCTTTTCCTTGGCCGAGGTTGCGGGCGCAGCCTGCGCGGGTCCGGCGCCGATGCCGACGAGCAAAGCCAGCCCGGCCCCTAAGGCAAGACGCGAGATGAAGGCTGGGCGGTGATTTTTCATCGCTTGGTCATACCCCGTTTGAGGCCCCGACTGTAGAGCTTTTTCCCTCGATTCTTGCCCGAAGAACAGCCTAAAGCCGCGATTCAACGAGCTTTTTAACGCTAGCTCGAAAAAATGCAGCGCGGCCTGTCGCCGCGCCCGGGCCTTTCTTCGGCCCCGCCGACCCGATATCAATGACCCCGTCCTGCCTGCGGGCACGAGAACAATCGGGGATTGCGTCATGACCGCCAAGACGAGCTTCAAGGGCTCGTTTACCGCACTCGTCACGCCGTTCAAGAACGGCTCTCTCGACGAAACCGCTTTTCGCGGCCTCGTGGACTGGCAAATTGGCGAAGGCACGAACGGCCTGGTGCCGGTGGGAACCACGGGCGAGAGCCCCACGCTGTCCCACGACGAGCACAAGCGGGTGGTGGAATGGTGCGTGCAGCAGGCCAAGGGCCGCGTGCCGGTAATCGCGGGTGCGGGCTCCAATTCGACGGCCGAGGCGGTCGAGTTGTCGCAACACGCGGAAAAGGCCGGCGCCGATGCGGTGCTGATTGTGACGCCCTATTACAATAAGCCGACGCAAGAAGGGCTCTATCAGCATTACAAGGCGATCAATGACGCCATCGGCATCCCCATTATCATCTACAATATCCCGGCGCGCTCGGTGGTTGACATGTCGGTGGAGACCATGAAGCGGCTGTTCGAGTGCAAGAACATCGCCGGCGTCAAGGACGCCACCGCCAATGTGATCCGCGTGTCGCAGCAGCGCGCGGCGATGGGACCGGACTTCAACCAGCTCTCCGGCGAGGATGCCTCCGCGCTCGGCTTCATGGCGCATGGCGGCCACGGCTGCATTTCCGTGACCTCGAACGTGGCGCCGCGTCTGTGCTCCGAGTTTCAGGCCGCCTGCCTCAAGGGCGATTACGCCGCCGCGCTCAAGCTTCAGGACAAGCTGATGCCGCTGCATCATGCGCTCTTCATCGAGACCAACCCGGCGCCGGCGAAATATGCGCTGTCGCTGTTGGGAAAATGCGCGGATACGGTGCGGCTGCCGATGGTATTGCTCGCCGAGAGCACCAAAGTGGCGGTGCGCCAGGCCATGGTTCATGCCGGGCTGATCAACTGAGGCCGGCAAAGCCCGGCGCTCCATGTCCGCGCACCTGCGGACGACGCCTTTAGCGGACAATTGACTTACCTCGTTGTCCTGGCCGATGACCGGCGGCGGAAATGATCGCCGGCCACGTTGAGGGAGAACGATATGCTCAAGGAATTTCGCGAATTCGCCATGCGGGGAAGCGTCGTCGACCTGGCCGTCGGCGTCATCATCGGCGCGGCTTTCAATAACATCGTCCAATCCACCGTAGGCGATATCTTCATGCCGCTGATCAGCGCGATTTCCGGCGGGCTCGATTTCTCCAACTATTTCCTGCCGCTGTCGGCGGACGTCACCGCCTCCACATTGGCGGACGCGAAGAAGCAGGGCGCCGTGCTCGCCTGGGGGAATTTCCTCACCATCGCGCTCAACTTCCTGATCGTGGTCTGGGTGCTGTTCTGGGTCGCCAAGGCGATCAACCGGCTGCGCGCGTTGGAGGCCAGGCAACCGCAGAAAACGCCGCCTGCTGCGCCTACGCGGCAGGAACAGCTTCTCATGGAAATCCGCGATGCGCTAAAAGGCGGCCGGCCGGCCTGAATCGCGGCTACCGCTTGCGTTATTCCACATATCTCGCGCCGCTGGACATCACGGCTTCACCGGCGAGGCTGCTATGATGCGCTTTGAAGGACCGGGGACCGATGGCGATGGCGGCGAAAACTGAGCGCAAGATCAAAGTCGTCGCCGACAACCGCAAGGCGCGCTTCAACTACGAGATCGGAGAGGTCTTCGAGGCCGGCATCGCGCTCACCGGTACCGAGGTCAAATCGCTGCGCGCGGGCAAGGCGACGATTGCGGAAGCCTATGCAGACGCCCGCGACGGAGAACTCTGGCTGATCAATTCCAATATTCCGGAATATTTGCAGGCGAGCCGCTTCAACCACGCGCCGAAACGGCCGCGCAAACTGCTGCTGCACCAGAGCCAAATCAACAAACTGGTCGGCGCGGTCGAGCGCGAGGGCATGACGGTGGTGCCGCTCAAGCTCTATTTTAACGAGCGCGGCCGCGCCAAGGTCGAGATTGCGCTGGCCAAGGGCAAGAAGCTGCACGACAAGCGCGAAACGCTCAAGAAGCGGTCGTGGGAACGCGAGCGCGGACGGCTGTTGCGGGCGAAAGGCTAAGCCGGAGTCGGTTGCGGATCAGCCAAGGTGGGCGCGGGCGCTCGCGAAGACGTTGCGAAACATTGTCGGTGTCAGAACGCCGGTATTCGTGTTGTAGCGCGAGCAGTGATAACTGTCGAAAAGCGTAAGGTCACCAAAGGCGTGGACGCGGCCATGCGCGAAGGGATAGGCCGACCGTTTGCCGCCGAGCGTCACAACTGCGCTGTCATGGGCGACGCGGCCGAGCGCGACCAAGGCACGCAGCTTCGGCATGGCCGCGATTTCGGATTTTAGGAAGTCGCCGCAGTTTGCGATTTCGGCAGGAACGGGTTTGTTCTCCGGCGGCACGCAGCGCACGGCGTTACTGATGCGGCAATCGACAAGCGTAAATCCGTCGTCGGGACGCGCGGCATATTGGCCTTCGGTAAAGCCGTATTCGAGCAGCGTGGCATAGAGCAGGTCGCCGGCGTAATCCCCGGTGAAGGGCCGTCCGGTGCGGTTGGCTCCTTGCAAACCGGGTGCAAGCCCCACGACCAAGAGCCTCGCATCGAGCGGCCCGAAAGAGGGGACGGGGGCATTGTGCCAGCCCGGCTCGCGGGCGCGCCAGGTCTCGCGGAAGGCGACAAGCCGCGGGCAGCGCGGACAGTCGCGTAAAGGTTCGGCGCGCTCGCCCGGCATGGCAGCGGCCTCGGGCGCTCTAGTCTTCGAAATCTTCGTCCTCGGCGCCGGCGCGCTGGGGGACCGCGCTGCGCTGGAGGAATTGCGGGGTGTGCTGGCGCGGTTCACGCGGCTCGCGCGGCGGCCGGTCGGGGCGTTCGCTTGCGTCGCGGCCGATCTTGCCCTGCAATTCGACGAGATCGACGAACTGGTCGGCTTGGCGGCGCAATTCGTCGGCGACCATCGGCGGCTGGGTGGAGATGGTGGAAACGACCACGACACGCACCCCGCGCCGCTGCACGGCCTCCACCAGGGAGCGAAAATCGCCGTCGCCGGAAAATAATACCATCTGGTCGATAGAGCCGGCGAGTTCCATCGCATCCACCGCAAGCTCGATGTCCATATTGCCCTTGATCTTGCGCCGGCCGCTTTGGTCGACAAATTCCTTCGTTGCCTTGGTAACGACGCTGTAGCCGTTGTAATCGAGCCAATCGATCAGCGGGCGGATGGAGGAATATTCCTGATCCTCGATCACGGCCGTGTAATAGAAGGCGCGGACCAGATAGCCGCGGGACTGGAATTCCCGCAACAGCCGCTTGTAATCGATATC
>JBBDNZ010000034.1:484-7183 GCA_040877285.1 Xanthobacteraceae bacterium | reverse complement strand
GTGCGCTCGGTCACCGACACCAGCATGATGTTCATGATGCCGATGCCGCCGACCAGCAGGCTCACGGCGGCGACGGCGCCAAGCAGGCCGGTCAGCATGGCTGTCGTGGCGGTTGCCGTCTGCACCAGCTGTTTCATGTCGCGGACCGAGAAATCATCTTCCTGACCGCGCGAAATGTTTCGCCGGTCGCGCAGCAGCCACTCGACATCTGCCTGGACCTTCGCCGTGTCGACGCCGTCCCTGGCCGAAATGTAGATCAAGCCGATATCGGTATTCCCCGCGAGGCGCCGTTGGAAGGCGCGCAGGGGGATCAGCACAGTGTCATCCTGGTCAGTGCCGGTGCTCGATTGGCCCTTGGCGGCAAGCACGCCGATAACCTCGCAGGAGACGTTCTTGACTCGAATGTTCTGGCCGATGGCGTCGGCATGGCCAAACAGCTTTTCCCGCACCGTCTCGCCGAGAAGACAAACCGCACGGCCGCCGCGGATCTCGCCTTCGAGGAACTGACGCCCCGCCGTCAGCAGCCAATCCAAGGTGATGAAATAGTCGTTGTCCGTGCCGGTAACGACGGTAACGCGGCTTTCGCCGCCGTAAATCACCGTGAGTGATTTCTGCGCGACGGCGGCAACCGCGCGCAGCCCGGAGATCTGGCTTTTCACTGCCTCGATATCCCGTATATTGAACGGCTTCGCATCCGTTGTCACTCGCCCTGGACCGAATTGCCCGGGGCGCGCAAACAGAAGATTGCTCCCGAGCTTGGCCAGGTCGGCAGTAACCTTGGCCGTCGTGCCGTTGCCGATCGTAACCATCGCGATGACGGCGGCCACGCCGATGACGATTCCGAGCACGGTAAGGAACGATCTCATCGCATTGCGGCGGATCGTCTGGAAAGCGAGTTTGAAGGCTTCGAGAAGCATCAGGCGGCTTCCTTCTTACGGGCGTCCGACTCCACCCTTCCGTCGAGAAAGCGCACGACACGCTCGGCATAGGCTGCGATCTCGGTTTCATGGGTCACCATGATGACCGTGATGCCCTGATCGCGGTTGAGACTGGTGACGAGATCCATGATCTCCCGGCTCGTCTTGGTATCGAGGTTGCCGGTCGGTTCGTCGGCGAGCAGGACGGCAGGGTCCGTGACGATGGCGCGCGCGATGGCGACGCGCTGCTGCTGGCCGCCGGAGAGTTCGGAGGAGGTGTGGTGTTCTCGGCCTTCGAGCCCGACGCGCTTGAGCGCCCCGAGTGCCAGACGGCGGCGTTCGGCCTGCGCCAAGCCGCGGTAGATGAGCGGCAGTTCCACGTTTTCGGCCGCCGTTGTACGTGCGAGCAGGTTGAAGCCCTGGAACACGAAGCCGAGGAAGTGACGGCGCAGCAGGGTGCGTTGATCGCGGCCGAGCTGTCCGACGGCGACGCCTTGGAACAGGTAATCGCCCGAGGTCGGGGTATCCAGGCAGCCGATGATGTTCATCGCCGTCGATTTGCCGGAGCCCGATGGGCCCATGATCGCGACGAATTCGCCACGGTCGATATTCAGATCGACGCCGGCCAATGCGTGCACCGCTGCGTGGCCAGACCCGTAGACCTTTGTAACCCGGCGCAACTCGATCATCGACGGGGCGGGATGGATATCGCGCGTCACACTGTCCTCTCAGCGCTTGGCGGTGACGCTGTCGACGATGACCGGCTGATCCGCTGCAATCTCGCCCTTGAGGATTTCGGTGCTGCGGCCGTCGGTCGCGCCGATCATGACCGCAACAGCGGCCGGAGCGCCGTCTTTTAAGACCCAGACTGTGCGATTCGAGCCGGTCTCTTGCTTGCTCGGCGGGCGCATCGAAGCCGAAGGCGGGCGCGGCAGGAGCAGTTGAAGCAGGTTGCCGCTTTGCTGGCTGTTAGGAGTCGAAGGCGAGAACCGCAAGGCTGGGTTGGGCACCAGCAGCGCGTCCTTCACCTCCTGCACGACGATCTCAGCGGTCGCGGTCATTCCGGGTCGAATGAGCAAATCGGAATTGTCTATCGCGAGCACCGCCTTGTAGGTGACGACACCTTGCACCGTCTCGGAGCCAAAGCGGATATCACGGATTTCGGCGGGAAACTTACGTTCGGGATAGGCGTCCACGCTGAAAGCGGCCTTCTGGCCGACCTTGACTTTGCCGACATCAGCTTCGTCGATGTCGACCTGCAGTTCCATTTGCCGCAAGTCCTGCGCGATGACGAACAAGACCGGCGCTTGGAGAGAGGAGGCCACGATCTGACCGGGATCGACACTCCGCTTCAACACGACTCCGTCGATGGGCGAGCAGATGCAGGCCTTGGCAAGATTGATCTCGTTGAGCCGAAGATCAGCTTGGACGACCTCCACTTCGGCAAGCGCGCTCGCGTGGGCTGCGACAGCCCTGTCATAGGCTGCCTTGGCCAGATCGAGTTCCTTGTCCGAGGCGATTTGTTTCTCCGCGAGCGTTTGCTTGCGCTCGTACTCGCTGCGCTTCTCCTCGATCGTCGCCGCAGCGTCCACCACTCTTGCTTTCGCTGCGTCCAGCTTGGCCTGGACGCTTTGCACCGTGGCCTTGAGCTTGTCGGTATCGAGTTCGGCAAGAGGCTGATCCCTCTTCACTGGGCTGTTGTAGTCGACCAGCACCTTGCGGATGGTGCCCGAGAGCTCGCTTGAGACATTGACTTGCGTAATCGGCTGGGCTGAGCCGGTGGCAGTGACGACCACCGTCATATTGCTGCGCGTGGCGGGCGCCGTTACATAGCTGACGGCGGCGCGGCTGCCGCTGAGAGACCATAAGCCATAGCCGCCGATGATTGCGGCGGCGGCAACGGCAGCCCAGAACAGGTTGCGCCGTTGTAGGAACCGGGAGGCTCCGCGCTTGCCGACGCCGAGGATTTTCTCGATGTCATCGGGCTGAAGCGAGTGCGCCTCAGTTGTTCCAAGTTCGGGAACTGCGCCCATCCGGACCCTCCATCATTCCCGGGAACCGTATTTCAGCGTACCCGTTGTTGGTGACTGCAACGAGGTAAAAGAAGCGGAAAAGCCGCGTAATGATCTATATCAAGAGGGAATGCGGCAGTGGCGGAATTGAGCCGGAATGGAACGAAATGCGAGTTTGCCGACGTTCTTGCGCCGTTGGGATGTCTCGGCCAAATACTTGGTGCAGAAATATTACCGGGGCCGTCACTTGCCATATGTGATCCAATATTCGAGGAAACGGGATAAGTCTTTGAGCTACAAAGCATATCGCTTCTGCGTCGCGCCGATGATGGAATGGACGGACCGGCATTGCCGGTTCTTCCATCGCCTGCTCACGCGCCGCGCGCTGCTCTATACCGAGATGCTGACCACCGGCGCCATTCTGCATGGCGACCGCCGGCGGCTGATGCGGTTCGATCCGGCGGAACATCCGGTCGCCATCCAACTGGGCGGCTGCGATCCGCGCGCGCTGGCGCAATGCGCCCGCATCGCCGAAGATTTCGGCTACGACGAAGTGAATTTCAATGTCGGCTGTCCCTCCGAGCGGGTGCAGGAGGGCCGCTTCGGCGCTTGTCTCATGGCGGAGCCGAAACTGGCCGGCGACTGCGTGGCGGCGATGAAATCCGCCGTGCGCGTTCCGGTCACCGTCAAATGCCGCACCGGCATCGACGAACAGGATACCGAAACGGCATTGGAAGAATTTACCGGCGCGGTGGAAGCGGCGAAGGCCGACGCGGTCATCGTGCATGCGCGCAAGGCCTGGCTCGCGGGTCTCTCGCCGAAGGAGAACCGCGCGGTTCCTCCGCTCGACTACGAGCGCGTCTATCGCCTCAAAGCGGCGCATCCGGATTTGCCGATCGTGCTCAACGGCGGCATGGCCAGCGTTGAGCAGGCCGGCGCGCAATTGGCGCGCGTCGATGGCGTGATGATGGGACGCGCGGCCTATCGGGAGCCGTGGCGGCTGCTCGCGGTCGATCCGCTGCTGTTCGGCGGGCCCGCGCCGTTTGCCTCGCAACGCGCCGCGGTGGAGGCGTTTGTCCCCTACATCGAGCGTGAGATCGCCGCCGGCGCGCGGCTGCATTCGATCGCGCGCCATATGCACGGCCTGTTCCAGGGCATGCCGGGCGCGCGCGCTTTCCGGCGGCATCTGGCGACGGAGGCGGTCAAGCCGGGCGCGGGCGCGCAGGTTCTTCTGGCGGCGCTGGCGCTGGTGCGCGACGAACCCGCCGCGGCCGCAGAAGAAGCGGCGGCCTGACAGCGTATCTTACGGATAGCCGCGCATCATCAGGCGGTCGCCGCGCACTTCCCATCGCTCCAGGCGATTAAGAAAGCTCATGCCCAAGAGGCTGGTCTTGAGCTGGCCGGGCTGGGCGATCAGGGCGGGAACGGAACGCTCCACGATGCCGCCGACGGAGAGGCGGTCGAGCGTGACGGGAGCCGCGCGCGCACGGCCGTTGGCGGTATCCACGCTGACCGAATAATCCAGGAACGCGAGCGGCAGGCCCGCGGCTTTCGCGGCATCATGCGTCAGCACCACGGCGCTGGCGCCGCTGTCGAGCACCATCGACACGAAAGCGCCGTTGATTTGCGCGTTCACGGCGAATTCGCCGCCGCGGCTGCGGGCGATATTCACCGTGCGGCCGCTGGTCGCGGCCCGCCCTGGCATCAGTTCCGCGAGCACACGGTCGCCCACATCCCGCACTTCGTGACGGTAGGCGTAACCGACGAGCAGGCCCAAGGCGATCGCGGTCCACAACAGCGCCGCCAGGATGGCCTTGGAAATGCGCTCGCGAAACAGCGCCAGCACCAGGGCGCCACCGAAGACCGCAATCGCGATCTTGACCGCCAGCGGCATAAACTCCTGCCTGGTCAGATCGCCGACCGTCCCGCCGCCCTCGCGCAAAACAAAGAAGGCGAACGCAAGCAGGAGACCGAACAGGAGAATCCAAAGTAAGCGGCGCTGCATCGGCTTGCCTATGGCGTCCGCGCGGCGGCTTGCGGCCGGCGCGGCGCCGCGGCAAGGCGCTGCGGCAAATCGGCCATGATCCGCCTGCGTTCCTCAGGGGTAAATACGGTCCAATGCGCGATCTCGTCGAGGCTGCGCCCGCAACCCAGGCAAAGCCCGGCCGCCGGCTCGATCACGCAGACCTTGATGCAGGGACTCTCGATGGCGCTCATGGCTTGCCCCGTTGAATCGCCGGCCAAGATACGGGGGCCGTGGCGCGGAAGGCAATGCGCGAGCGTGGCGGGCCTCAGCGCTCGAAGCTGAAGAGTTTGCGCTTGCGCCGGCCGCCCTTTTCCTCGGAGGGAGCGTCCGCCGGCTGCGTCGGGGGCGCTTCGTTGACCGGCGCGAGCGCCGAAACCACGCGCTCGGCGGGAAAGGTGACGATCACCTCGGTGCCGATGCGCAATTTGGATTTGAGCGAAAAGGTGCCGCCGTGCAGATCGACCAGGCTCTTGGCGATCGGCAGGCCCAACCCCGCGCCCTGCTCGGCCGATTTGATGGAATTGGAGCCTTGCCCGAAGGACGACAGCACGATGGGGATTTCCTCTTCCGGGATGCCGGGGCCGGTGTCCTTGACGCTCATGTATTGGCCGCCCGAGGCGGTCCAGCCGGCTTTGAGCCAGATCTCGCCGCCCTGCGGGGTGAACTTGATGGCGTTGGACAAGAGATTGAGGCAAATCTGCCGGATCGCGCGCTCGTCGGCCCACAGCCGCGGCATGTCGCTTTCGAACATTTCGTGGATGGCGATGCCGCGATTCTTGGCGCGCATCGTCAGCAGATGGTGGCAATCCTCGACCACCGCGACCAGCGACACCGGCTCTTCGTTGAGCTCGTGGCGGCCGGCTTCGATGCGCGACAGATCGAGGATTTCATTGATGAGATTGAGCAGGTGCACGCCGGAATTGTGAATGTCGTTGGAATATTCCTTGTAGTTCGGCACGCCGTGCGGGCCGAAGACTTCATTGGCCATGACCTCGGAGAAGCCGAGGATGGCGTTGAGCGGCGTGCGGAGCTCGTGGCTCATCTGCGCGAGAAAGCGCGACTTGGAGATATTGGCGGCTTCGGCGCGGGTGCGCGCCTCGTCGGAGATCGCCTTCGCCTGCTCCAATTCGCCGATCAAGGCGTCTTTCTCCGCCCGCGCTTCGAGCGTCGCCAGCGTGGTGGTGTAGAGACGGTGCGCCAGCAGCGCGAAATAGCCTTGAGCGGTGACCGCCATCGCGGCCAGGATGTAGTCGCGTACGTTGCCGCTGAGCACGAGATTGAGCGCGATTGCGGCGGTCACGGGCACGGTCGCCGCGAACACCGCGATGGGCAGGCTCGAGGCCAGCATGCTTGAGACCGCCACCACCAGCAGCATCACGAACAGCATGAAGATGCGTGAGGCCTCGTCGGTTCCGGCCGAGTACAGGAGAAGAAACATCCAGGCCAGCCCGAACAGCAAGTCGAGTGCGACAAATCGCTGCCGCCAGGCGCGCGTGTTGGCGGTCCCCGGCGGTTCCGTCAGAAACTGGCGGCATTTCATGACGAAGACGGCATGGGCAACAAGGATGCCGGCGGTCCACAGCCCGGCCATTATCGCGCCGGTCCAGAAATGCGAGAGGAAGCCCACGGTGCCGACCAAGAGCAGGATGACCAGCGACGCCGACAGGCGGTTCTGCGCGAACTGGCGCAACAGCTCATAGTCGAAGGCGGGGCGGGTGCCGGTGGTCGAGGTCAGGCGGTCGCG
>JBBDNZ010000034.1:0-474 GCA_040877285.1 Xanthobacteraceae bacterium | reverse complement strand
CGGCGTTTGGTCGCCGACGCATCGGAGAGCGCGGCCAGCTCGCGTGTTTCGCTCGACATCGGCTGCAAGGACGCTACAGGTGAAGAAGGCCCAACCAATCGGGTCAAAAGTGCCGCAAATTCCTTAAGAGCAGGCTTAAGGCAGGCCCAAAAGACGTGGTTAATAAAATGGAAATGGCGGACTTGGCTGAAGCGGGCGGGGATTCGGAGACGGACATGAAGCTTTATGACAGCAATCGGGCGCCGAACCCGCGGCGGGTGCGGATTTTCCTCGCCGAAAAAGGGATTTCGGTGCCGGCGGAGCAGGTCGATCTCGGCGCCCGGCAACACAAATCGCCGATTTTTGCCGCGATCAATCCGTTCCAGCGCGTGCCGGCGCTGGCGCTCGACGACGGCACGGTGATCACCGAATCCATCGCCATCTGCCGCTATTTCGAGGAGGTCCAGCCCGATCCGCCGCTGTTCGGGCGCGGCG
>JBBDNZ010000033.1:0-1374 GCA_040877285.1 Xanthobacteraceae bacterium | reverse complement strand
TCCATAATACGTGTCCCGGGCGCAGCGCAGCACGAAGTGGTGCGCTGCAGAACCGGGACCCACAGTTTCAGGTTGGAATGCTATTCTGGCCGCCTTGCGCGGGGCGGCGACTGAGATGGCGAGATTTTTTGTCTACCTACTGGCAAGCCGCCGAAATGGAACGCTCTATGTTGGCGTCACCAACAATCTTGCTCGCCGCATGATCGAGCATAAAACCAAATCGGCGCCTGGCTTCACCCGGCAATACGGCGCTGACCGGCTTGTCCATGCCGAGCAATACGCCTCGATTCTAGAGGCACGCGCCCGCGAGCGCACGCTCAAGCGCTGGCGCCGCGCCTGGAAAATTCAGTTGATTGAGAAGGTGAATCCGAGCTGGCGCGATTTGAGCGATGAAATCTAAAACGTTCCCCGGATGCTGCGCGGCATGAACATCAGGCACGTTCCCCGGATGCGGCGCAGCACAAAGTGGTGCGCCGCTGATCCGGGGTCCACATTTCTTGCAAACCCCTGGATCCCGTTTCTGCAGCGCAGCGCACGCAATCAAGCTTGCGCAGATTGCGTAAAACTTATCGACGCGCGCTGCGCTGCGCCCGGGACACGAGTCCATTCACAGCCCCCGCACCCTCGGCCCATCCTTCGAACCGAACGAAAGCGAAGTGACCGCCCACACCAGCGCGTCCACGCGGTCGGGCGAGCGCCCCGAGGACAGTCCGTCTAAAGCGAAATCGCACATCTCGTCTTCCAGCTCGGGAAACGAGCCGACGTGCTTCACCCGGCCCTGCTCGTAGAGCGCGGCCACCGGCTCCGCGCGCAGCCATTTGCCGCGCCGCGCGCGCACGCCGATCACCGGCACGTTGCGGTCCTGCTCGGCGATCACCGCGCGCACCATGTCGCCGCCCTGGTTGACTTCGACCACGAGGCTGTCCGCCTGAAGGCGGCGCCACAGCGCGATCGCCTTCGCCGCCCAGCCCGCGGGCGACAGGCCCGCCGCCGTGTCATCCGCGATGACATAAACTTTTCCGTCCTCGCTGCGCCCCGCTGCCACCAGCCCGCACGACGCCGCCCGCTCGCCCGCCGTCGCCGGCGGATCGACCGCCACCACGATGCGCACGAAATCCGGCGCCGTCTGCACCCGCGCCGCTTCGATCGCGGCGCGCGTCCATAGCGCGTCGGCGCGTTCCTCGATCAATTCGCCGTCCAGCTCCTGCCGCCCAAGCCGCGTGCCGCGATAGCGCGCCACTACCGCTTGCAGAAAAGCCGGCGCCAGCATGCGCGCATTCACCGCCGTCGCCGCGTGCGTGAGCGCGGTCGCCGGGTCCTTCATCAATCGCTTGAGCAGCGGGATCGGCCGCGGCGTGGTCGTGATGACCTGCC
>JBBDNZ010000032.1:0-7221 GCA_040877285.1 Xanthobacteraceae bacterium | reverse complement strand
CCCCGCTCCTCCCTCTCTCCGCTTGCGGGGAGAGGGTTGGGATGAGGGGCCGCTTGCCCACCTCTCCGCCATCCTTCTCGCGTCCTGCGCGCGCGGCGAGCGGTCGCGGCGCAAGCCGTCGATGCGATGGCGCAGGTCGATATCGTTTCCGCCCAAGCTGCGCTCGGTGAGGACGACGGCAATCTCGGCGGCGAGCATACCGTCGCCTTCTTTCGCCGCATCGACGATCATGCGCGCCAAGCGCGGCGGCAGCGGCAGGCGGCGCAAGAGCTTGCCTTCCGCGCTGATCCGCCCCTCGGCGTCGATCGCGCCCAACTCGACCAGCAGCGCACGCGCCTCGTTGATGGCGGGCTGCGGCGGCGGATCGAGAAAGGCGAGTGCGGCTGGATCGGCGATGCCCCAATGGGCGAGATCGAGCACGAAGCCGGAAAGATCGGCGGCGAGAATCTCCGGCTGCGCGTAAGGCTCGAGCGAAGCGGTCTGCGGCTCGTCCCACAGCCGATAGCAGACGCCCGGCTCCGTGCGCCCCGCCCGTCCCCGCCGCTGATCGGCCGCCGCGCGCGAGACCCGCACCGTCTCCAGCCGCGTCAGCCCGACGTCCGGCTCATAGCGCGGCACGCGCGCCAGCCCGCTGTCGATGACGATGCTGACGCCTTCGATGGTGAGCGAGGTTTCGGCAATGGAGGTCGCCAGCACGACCTTGCGCTTTCCAGGCGGCGCCGGCGCGATGGCCCGGTCCTGCTCGGCGAAATCGAGCGCGCCGTAAAGCGCATGTACTTCCACCGCCGGATCGTTGAGGCGTTCGTGCAGCAGCGTCGCCGTACGGCGGATTTCCGCCGCGCCGGGAAGAAAGACCAGCGCCGATCCTTTATCGGCCTGCAAGGCGCGAACGGCGGCGCTGGCTACTTGCCGCTCGATCGGCTCGCGCGGATCGCGGGAGATGTGGCGCGTCTCCACCGGAAAAGCGCGCCCGGCGCTCTCGATCACCGGCGCATCGCCGAGAAGTTTTGCCACCCGCGCGCCGTCGATGGTCGCCGACATGACCAAAATCTTCAGGTCCTCACGCAAGCCCTGCTGGGCGTCGCGCGCCAAGGCCAAGCCGAGATCGGCGTCGAGCGAGCGTTCATGAAATTCGTCGAACAAAACGGCGCTGACGCCTTCCAGGCTCGGGTCGTCGAGAATGAGCCGCGTGAACACGCCTTCGGTGACCACCTCGATGCGCGTGCGGCGCGACACTTTTGAACCGAAGCGCACACGCAGGCCCACGGTCTCACCGACCGCTCCGCCGAGCGTGGACGCCATGCGCGCGGCGGCGGCGCGGGCCGCCAGCCGCCGCGGCTCCAATACCAGGATTTTTCCGCGTGCCCACGGCTCGTCCAACAGGACCAGCGGCACGCGCGTGGTCTTGCCGGCGCCCGGCGGCGCCACCAGCACCGCTGCGTTGCGTTGCTTCAGCGCCGCGGTCAGTTCCGGCAAGGCTTGGTCGATGGGAAGCGGCGTGTCGAACGTCACGTGTCGTCCCGGCGCGGAGTCATGGTTAACACTATCCTACCCGCAATCTGGCATGGGTGTTGCAGCCGTAAAGGTGAAGGCAATCTCTTCGTCCGATTATGGGACGGCAAGGGACGTAAAACGGCAGCGATGGCACAGCACACGGACATAGCGGCCGGACGGGTCGCCTGGGTCGATTACGCCAAGGGCTTCTGCATCGTCATGGTGGTGATGATGCATTCGACGCTCGGCGTCGGCGCGGCCGCCGGCGGCGAAGGCTTCATGCATGCGCTGGTCGAATTTGCCAAGCCGTTCCGCATGCCCGACTTCTTCCTGATCTCCGGGCTGTTCCTGGCGCGCGTCATCGGCCGCGACTGGAAAACCTATCTCGACCGCAAGGTGGTCCACTTCGCCTATTTCTACGCGCTGTGGATGACCATCCAATTCGTCTTCAAGGCTCCGGGCATCGCGATGGAGCACGGCGCCGCCGCCGCGTTGCAGCTTTATGCGATTTCTTTCATCGAACCCTTCGGCACGCTGTGGTTCATCTATCTGCTGCCGGTCTTCTTCGTCGTCACCAAGCTCACGCGCGCCGTGCCCGCCGTCGCCGTCTGGCTCATCGCCGCCGGGCTGGAAATTGCGACGGTGCAGACCGGCTGGACCGTGATCGACGAATTCGCCAGCCGCTTCGTCTATTTCTACACCGGCTACATCCTCGCGCCGCACATCTTCGTCTTGGCCGCGCAGGCGCGCCGCCACGTACCCGCGGCCATAGGCGGGCTGCTGCTCTGGTCCCTGGTCAACGGTTTTCTCGTTTTCACCGGCTATGCGCCGCTCCCCTTCGTTTCGCTGACGCTCGGCCTGCTCGGCGCGCTCGCCATCGTCTCGCTGTCGGCCTTGCTGGAGAAGGCGCATATCGCCGACGCGCTGCGCTATTGCGGCCAGCATTCCATCGTCATCTATCTCGCCTTCTTCCTGCCGATGGCGGCCACGCGCGTTGCGCTGGTGAAGACCGGCATCATCCCCGACATCGGCGTCATGTCGCTGATCGTCACCACGGCAGGCATACTCGGCCCGCTGGTGCTGTTCTGGCTGGTGCGGGAAACGCCCTTGCGCTTTTTGTTCGAGCGCCCGGCCCGCTTCTGGCTCACGCCCAAGCCGCGGCTGGCGATGCAACCGGCGGAATAATTTCTATTGCGTCATTGCCGGGCTTGACCCGGCAATCCATGAAGCGCCGCATTCCAATATCAGCTTTAAAGATGGACCCCGGGTCAAGCCCGGGGGTGACGAGCATTAAGTCCACAGCCTAGCTGTCTTGGCGTTGATTCCCCGCCGCCGACGGCCCACATTCGGGCCATGCCGTCCCCCGCCAAATCCAAGCCGGCTGCTGCCGCCAAGCCCGCCAAGCCCGCCAAGCCGGCCGCAAAATCCGGCGCCCTGAAGCCCGGCGACCATGTCTTTCTGGTGGACGGCTCGGGCTACATCTTCCGCGCCTATCACGCGCTGCCGCCGCTCACCCGCAAGTCCGACGGCTTGCAGGTCGGCGCCGTGCTCGGCTTCTGCAACATGCTATGGAAGCTCTTGCAGGAAATGAAGCCGGACGAGCGGCCCACGCACCTCGCCGTCGTGTTCGACAAATCGGAAAAGACCTTCCGCACCGACTTCTATCCCGATTACAAGGCGCACCGCCCGGAAGCGCCCGACGACCTGATCCCGCAGTTCCCGCTGATCCGCGAAGCGGTGCGCGCCTTCGACATTCCCTGCCTGGAAATGGCGGGCTACGAGGCCGACGACCTGATCGCCACTTACGCGCGCTTCGCCAGCAAGGCCAAGGCGACGACGACGATCGTGTCTTCCGACAAGGACCTCATGCAGCTCGTCGGCAACGGCGTCACCATGTACGACACCATGAAGGACAAGAAGATCGGCGTCGCCGAAGTGGTGGAGAAATTCGGCGTGCCGCCCGAGAAAGTGATCGAAGTGCAGTCGCTGATCGGCGACACCAGTGACAACGTGCCCGGCGTGCCCGGTATCGGCGTCAAAACCGCCGCGCAGCTCATCATCGAATACGGCGATCTGGAGACGCTGCTGGCGCGCGCTTCCGAAATCAAGCAGGAGAAGCGCCGGCAATCGCTGATCGATAACGCGGAGAAGGCGCGGCTGTCCAAGCGTCTGGTCACGCTCGACCAGAATGTGCCGCTGGAAGTGCCGGTCGAGGACCTGGCCGTGCACGAGCCCGACTACAAGCGGCTGATCGCTTTCCTCAAGGCGATGGAATTCAGCACGCTCACGCGCCGCATCGCCGAAAAGGCGGACATCGACGCCAGCCAGATCGAGCCGGACGCGAAACTGTCTTCTTCACCTCCCCCGCTTGCGGGGGAGGTCGGCGCGCGCAGCGCGACGAGAGGGGGAAGCTCAAGCCTCTTTGCACCCCCTCCCCAACCCTCCCCCGCAAGCGGGAGAGGGAGCCCAGGCGCCGAGCAGCCCGCCCTCACCCCCATCTCGCTCGCCGAAGCGCGCGCGGCGAAGCTGCGCGGCGCCAAGATCGACCGCTCCAAATACGAATGCGTGCGCAGTCTCGACCGCTTGAAACAATGGATCGCGCGCGCTTACGACCTGGGCGCGGTCGCGGTCGATACCGAAACCACCAGCCTCGATCCCATGCAGGCGGAGTTGTGCGGCTTCTCGCTGGCGCTTTCGCCCAACGAGGCCTGCTACGTGCCGCTCGCTCACCGCCAGGGCGGCGAAGGCGGCGCTGACAGCCTGTTCGCTGGCTCGCGGGCGGACGATCAAATCTTGGAAGCTGCGGCGCTGGAAGCGATGAAGCCGCTCTTGGAAGATTTAAGTGTGCTCAAGGTCGGGCAGAATCTGAAATTCGACTGGCTCGTTTTCGCCCAGCGCGGCATCGACGTCTCGCCCTGGGACGACACCATGCTGATGTCCTATGTGCTCGACGCCGGCAAGGGCGGCCACGGCATGGACGAGCTGTCGCGCACATGGCTCGGCCACGAAACCATCGACTTCAATACCGTCACCAAGGAAGGCAAGACCAAGCTCACCTTCGACCGCGTCGCCCTCGACAAGGCGACCGAATACGCCGCCGAGGACGCCGACGTCACGCTGCGGCTGTGGCAGGTGCTTAAGCCGCGGCTTGCCGCCGAGCATATGACCACGGTCTACGAGACCCTGGAGCG
Source organism: Xanthobacteraceae bacterium (assembly GCA_040877285.1). Lineage (GTDB taxonomy): Bacteria > Pseudomonadota > Alphaproteobacteria > Rhizobiales > Xanthobacteraceae > CANKHA01. Next base: position 2,536 of record JBBDNZ010000032.1, on the reverse strand, counting down.
GCCGCTGGTGCGCGTGCTCGGGCGCATGGAGCGGCGCGGCATTTCCATCGACCGGCAGGTGCTCTCGCGCCTTTCCGGCGAATTCGCCCAGAAGGCGGCGGCGCTGGAGGCGGAAATTCGCGAACTGGCGGGCGAGCCGCTCAATCCCGGCAGCCCGAAGCAGCTCGGCGATATTCTCTTCGGCAAGCTCGGCCTGCCCGGCGGCAGCAAGACCAAAACCGGCGCCTGGTCCACCTCGGCCTCGGTGCTGGAGGACCTGGCCGAGGAAGGCCACGAACTGCCGCGCAAGATTCTGGATTGGCGGCAGGTGTCGAAGCTGCGCTCGACCTATACCGACGCGCTGCCGACCTTTGTGAACCCCGACACGCACCGGGTGCACACCAGCTACGCGCTGGCCGCCACCAGCACCGGCCGGCTGTCGTCGTCCGATCCGAATTTGCAGAACATCCCGATCCGCACCGAGGAGGGGCGCAAAATCCGCCGCGCCTTTATCGCCGCGCCGGGGACGAAGCTCGTCTCCGCCGACTATTCGCAGATCGAGCTGCGCCTGCTGGCTGAGGTGGCCGACGTGCCCGCGCTGCGCAAGGCGTTCCGGGAGGGCCTCGACATTCACGCCATGACCGCCTCGGAAATCTTCGGCGTGCCGGTCAAGGACATGCCGGGCGAAGTGCGCCGCCGCGCCAAGGCGATCAACTTTGGCATCATCTACGGCATCTCGGCGTTCGGGCTGGCCAACCAGCTCGGCATCCCGCGCGAGGAGGCCGGCGCCTATATCAAGAAATATTTCGAGCGCTTCCCCGGCATCCGCGACTACATGGAAGAGACCAAGGCGTTTTGCCGCGAGCACGGCTACGTGCTCACGCTGTTCGGGCGCAAGTGCCATTACCCCGACATCACCGCGTCAAATCCCTCCATCCGCGCCTTCAACGAGCGCGCCGCCATCAATGCGCGCCTGCAAGGCACCGCCGCCGACATCATCCGCCGCGCCATGACGCGCATGGATCCGGCGCTGACGCAGGCGCGGCTGTCGGCGCAGATGCTGTTGCAGGTGCACGACGAATTGATCTTCGAAGTGCCCGAGACGGAGGTGGAGAAGACCTTGCCGGTGATCCGTCAGACGATGATCGACGCCCCGCACCCCGCCGTCTCGTTGCACGTGCCGCTGCAAGTCGAAGCCCGCGCGGCCGACAATTGGGACGAGGCGCATTGACTCCTGTCATTCCGGGGCGCGGACAAAGCCCGCGAGCCCGGAATCCAGCGGCATCCGCTGAGGTCGTTTCCGGATTCCGGGTTCGCGCTTTCAGCGCGCCCCGGAATGACGACTAGTTGTCCACCACCGCAATCGCATCCACCTCGTAGAGCGTGCCCGGCCGCGCGAAAGCCACGACCTGCACCGTGGTGCTCGCCGGCAATGCGGCGGGATCGAGATAAGCGTTGCGCACCTCGCGCAAGAGCGGCAGGTGCGCCAGGTCCACCAGATAATTGTTGAGCTTCACCACGTGCGCGAAGCCGGCGCCCGCCGCCGCCAGCGCCGCCTTCAGATTTTCGAAAGCCTGCTCGGCTTGCGCGCGGAAATCGCCCGGCGCGCCCGCCACCTTGCCGTCGGCGCCGACGCCGAGCTGGCCGGAGATGAAAATCATGCGCCCGGGCGCGCGCACCTCCACCACCTGCGAGAAGCCCGACGGCTGCGCCATCGCCTCCGGATTGAGAAAACGCGTCTTGGCGGCCACGGCGCCCTCCTTCGAACGATGTGAGCGAATTGATTCAGCATTTTTTAGCGCCGATGGATTACGCACGATACGGCCCGCCGCAATTTTTTTCGCCCGGCGTTATCGGGCAAAGGCGGCGGGTCTTGTGAAGGGTGTTGGCCGTGATGGTAAGACGCGTCATTCGTAGCCGTCGGTGCAGGTTTTTGCTGGCGGCGGCCTTTGGCCTTTTCGCCTTCGCCGCGCCGGCCGGCCCCGCGTCCGCCGCGGGCCTGCTCGAATTTCTGTTCGGCGGGCCGCGTCCCGCGCCGAGCCTGCCGCCCCAGCCGATCGTCACCCCCGCGACCCAGGCTTTCGCCTATTCCCCCGATGAGTCGAACAGGGTTGATCCGCCGCGCGCCGGCGGGCCCGCCCACTGCGTCCGCCTGTGCGACGGCAAGCCCTTCCCCATTCCGAACACCGGCCTGCCGGCGGCGCAGGCGTGCAGCGCCATGTGTCCCGCGAGTCAAACCAAAATCTTTTCCGGCGGCAGCATCGACTACGCCGTGTCCTACGACGGCAGGCGCTACGCCGACCTGCCCAATGCCTTCGTCTATCGTTCGCGGGTCGTGCAGAATTGCACCTGCAACGGCCGCACCCCGGGCGGGCTTGTTTCCATCGACGCCAAAGACGATCCCACGCTGCGTCCCGGCGACATCGTGGCGACGAACGGCGGCTTCGTCGCTTATGCCGGCGCGCGCAACAAGACCGCCGAATTCACGCCGGTGCAGTCGTATCGCGGCCTCACGGCGGAAACGTTCGCGGGCGCCCTCGACCACGAACAGGTGGGG
>JBBDNZ010000031.1:0-7240 GCA_040877285.1 Xanthobacteraceae bacterium | reverse complement strand
CGGAGAGACCGCTCACTCCGCCGGCTTGGCTTCGGGCGCGCCGGCGGCCGCCGTTTTCGCCTTCTGCTCCACCAGCCGCACCGACCAGATCGAGCCCTCGTAGAGAATCATCAACGGGATCGCAAGAGAGAGCTGGCTGATGACGTCGGGCGGCGTGAGCACCGCCGCCAGAACGAAAGCGCCGACGATGAAATAGCGCCGCTTTTCCCGCAATTGCTGCGCGGTGACCACGCCGATGCGGCCGAGCAGGGTGAGGATCACCGGCAATTGAAAGGCGATGCCGAAGGCGAAGATCAGCGCCGTCATCAGGGAGAGATATTCGCCCACCTTGGGCAACAGCGCGATCTCCGCCTGGCCGTCGCCCACCTGCTGCATGCCGAGCGAAAAGCGCACCAGCATCGGCATCACCAGGAAGTAGACCATCAGCGAGCCGAGCAGGAAGAAGACCGGCGTGGCGACGAGATAAGGCAAGAAGGCCTTGCGCTCGTTGCGGTAAAGCCCGGGCGCCACGAACATATAGATTTGCGCGGCGACGACGGGGAAGGACAGGAAGGCGGCGCCGAACATGGCGAGCTTGATCTGGGTGATGAAATATTCCAACAGCGCCGTGTAGATGAATTTCGAATGTTCCGCCCCCGCAATCCAGACGAACGGCCAGACCAGCACGTTGTAGATCGATTTGGCGAAAAAAAAGCACAGCGCGAACATCACGGCGAAAGCCGCGACCGATTTGATCAGCCGCGAGCGCAGCTCGATCAAATGCTCCATCAGCGGCGCCTTGGTGGCTTCGATATCGTCGTGGCTCATCGGCGCGGCTCCTCCCCGGCCGGCTTGTCCGGGTCAGCCGGTGGAGCGGGTTCCGGCGCCGTTGAGCCCGCCGGCTCGGCGGGTACGTCCGTTTTTTTCTCAGGCTCGAACCGCGGCGTGTCGTAGTCGTCTACTTCGAGCGGATTGTAATTGGAAAGACCGCGCGCGGCGTCGCCAAGCTGATCGACCTGCTTCTTCAGCTCGGTCATCTCCGCTTCGCGCATGGCTTCCTGGAATTGTCCCTGAAACTCCGACGCCATGCGGCGCAGCTTGCCCATCCACTGCCCGATGGCGCGCAGCGCGCCGGGCAGCTCCTTCGGCCCGATCGCGATCAGCGCGACAATGCCGATGAGGACGAGTTCGCCCCAGCCGAAGTCGAACATGGATGAGCCTGCTCCAAGAGCGAGGACGGCCGCGGCGAACGAGCGGTCACATCAACACGCCACCGCCGCGGCGATCAGGATCGCGCGCTTTCGCCGCGCCGCTCGGATTCCGACGGCGGCGTCGCGGAAGTGGCTTTAGAATCGATGGTCTTCGGCTCGCTCTTGGGCTCCGCCGGCTTTTCGTCTTCGCTCATGCCTTTTTTAAAGGCCTTGATGCCCTGGGCGAAGTCGCCCATGAGGGACGAAATCTTGCCGCGCCCACCGAACAGCAACAGCACGATCACCGCGACCACGATCCAGTGCCAAATACTCAAGGAACCCATTCGGAAATCCTCCGATCGGACGGGATTTTCAGCGCTTTGCCCGTCACGGTTTCATTGAGAAACTAGGCCCCGGGCGCGGCAAAAACAAGGACTTAAGTCCGGCCTTTCGCGGTGCCGATCGGACCGAAATTCCGCGTCTTAATCCTCGATCCGCTCGGGCGGCGGCGCGAGACCGAGATCGAGGTCGCCGGGCTCGAGCGGGTCTTCGTCCTCGCGCAGCGCCGGGTCGTCCGAAGGCATCGGCACGGTGAAGCCGGACGGCAGCCGGCCGTCCAGCAGGCCGGAGCCTTTGAGTTCGTCGAGACCCGGCAGATCGTCCAGCGAGTCCAGCCCGAAATGGGACAAGAAGGCTTCCGTGGTTCCGTACGTCACGGGCCGGCCGGGCGCCTTGCGCCGCCCGCGCAGCCGCACCCATCCGGTTTCGAGCAGCACGTCGAGGGTGCCCTTGGCGGTGGAGATGCCGCGGATTTCTTCGATCTCCGCGCGCGTCACCGGCTGATGATAGGCGACGATGGCCAGCGTCTCGATGGCCGCCCGCGACAATTTGCGCGGCACCACGGAATCCTTGGTCAGCAGCCACGACAGATCGCCGGCGGTGCGAAAGCCCCATTTGCCCGCCACCCGCACGAGGTTGACGCCGCGCGGCGCGTATTCCGCCTTGAGCCGCTCCAGCGTGGCGCGCACATCGACGCCCGCCGGCAAACGCGCGGCGAGCGTCTTCTCGTCGAGCGGCTCGCCCGCGGCGAACAACAGCGCTTCCAGCAATCGCAGCTCTTCCGGCCGCGTTTCGCTCATGGGCTCCATTTCGTCTCCCGCAATTGCCAGGCGCCTCTTGGCCACACTTGTCATGCCGGCGGCTCCTTCATTGTCATCATTATTCTATCAGACAGGCCGCCTCGATGGGCCGGCGGAGTCCGACGTCGTTTCCGCCGCCGCCATGCGCCGGCGTAGATAAATCGGGGCAAAAGCCTCGTGCTGATGCATCTCGGCCGCCCCTTCGCGCACCATTTCCAGGATCGCTGCGAAGCTCGAAGCGACAACCGTCGGCCGCAGCGCGGGATCGACCAGATAGGAGATCAGGAACTGGTCGAGCCGGCTCCAGTCCTGCGCCTGGCCGAGCAGACGTTCCAGCGCCGCGCGGGCCTCGCTCAGCGACCACACATTGCGCTTGGCAAAACGCACATGCGCGAGCGACTGTTTTTCGCGCTGCGCGGCGTAGGCCGACAAAAGATCGTAGAGCGTGGCCGTGTATTGTGGATGCTTGATTTCGGCAATGGGTTCGGGAGCCCCGCGCTCGAAAATATCGCGGCTAAGCTGCGGACGCTCCAGCAGGCGCTCGGCCACATTGCGAAAGGCCTCAAGCCGCCGCAGGCGATAGGCCAGCGCGGTCGCCATGTCCTCGGCGCTCGGGCCTTCCGCCCCGCCGCTTTCCGGCAGCAGCAGACGCGATTTCAGATAAGCGAGCCACGCCGCCATTACGAGATAATCGGCGGCGAGTTCCAGCCGCAGTTTCCGCGCCGCCTCGACGAAAGCGAGATATTGGTCGGCCAGCGCCAGAATGGAGATTTTCGCCAGATCGACCTTCTGCTGACGCGCGAGCGCGAGTAACAGATCGAGCGGGCCCTCGAAGCCCTCGACGTCCACCATCAGCGCCGGTTCGTCGGAAGCGCGATCGGCGGCGAGGTCGGGATTAAAGGGGTTGTCGTCGGTCATCATAGGGCGGTCAGTCGCGATCCGGCCGGATAGACGTCGGCCATCATGGCGGCGAAGGCCGCGCGCGCGGCCGCAAGATCGAATTCGTCGGGACGATGCCGCCCGGCCAAGGCCGCTTCGGCGCGGCGTGCGGCTTCGCCCGCGAGCGGCGGCGATTCCGCCGCCACATCCTGCATCTCGTCGCGTTTGCCGTGACAGTAAAGCACCATGTCGCAGCCGGCGGCGAGCGCCGCGCGCGTGCGCTCGCGCAGCGAGCCGGACAAGGCGCCCATGGAAATGTCGTCGCTCATCAAAAGACCCCGAAAGCCGATCCAGCCGCGAATCACATCATCGACAATCATCGCCGAAGTCGTGGCCGGTGACACGGGGTCGATGGCGGTGAACACAACATGGGCGGTCATCGCCATCGGCAGGTCGGCCAGCGGCCGGAAAGCGGCGAAATCGCTGGTTTCCAGGCTGGCCCGGTCGGCGTGGACCACCGGCAGCGCATGGTGGCTGTCCAGCGTGGCGCGCCCGTGGCCGGGGATATGTTTGAGCACCGTCAGGACGCCGCCCTCGCCCAACCCTTTCGCGACAGCGCCGGCGATGGCCGAAACCTTGGCCGGATTGTCCCCATAGGCCCGGTCCCCGATGACCGCGTTCGCGCCCGGCACGGGCACGTCCGCCAGCGGCAGGCAGTCCACCGTAATGCCAACCCGGCACAGGTCGTTGGCGATCAGCCGCGCACCCAACCGGGCGGCGGCCAGCCCCTTGGCTGCGTTTCGGTCGTAGAGCCGGCCGTAAGCCGCGCCGGGCGGATAGCTCGGCCAGTGAGGCGGGCCCATGCGCTGCACCCGGCCCCCTTCCTGGTCGATCAGGACGGGGGCATCGCTGCGGCCGACAATTTCCCGAAAACTGTCAGTTAGCGCAGAAACTTGCGCCTGTTTTTCGATATTACGCTTGAAGAGGATCAGCCCCCAGGGCTGCGCCTCGCGCAAGAAGGCGCGTTCGTCCGGCGAAATGGCCGTGCCGGCCACGCCCGTAATGAATGCACGCGCTTGCATGCGGCGGGGATTAGCCCGCGTCCGGCGCAAGGGTCAACCAGCGTCCCACAGCGTCCGGCTAATTTCTTTGGACGATGCACTGCCCGCCGGCGGCTTTCAGATTGCCGCAGAAGTCGGTCGCTTGATTGAGCGAGGCGAAAGGACCGACCAGAGCGCGGAAATAGACTCCCCGGTCGCCAAGATCGGCGCGGCGGATGATCGACTGACGGCCGCCAAGCAGCTCGGGAAACTTTGCCTGCAGGGTATGGAACGAAGCCTGCGCATCGGCTTCGTTGCGCTGCGAGGAAACCTGCACCGTGTAGGAGCCCGCTGCTACCGAAGCCGGGGCCGAAGCCACAGAGGTTGCCGGAGCCGGGGTGGGAGCGGCAGCAGGAGCGATACGGGTTGGCGCCGCCGGTGTTGGCGGCGGCGGAAGCGGTCCCACGCTGGCCGCCTGCGGGGTAAGCGAAAGCGGCGCATTGCTCGGAGCCGCCGGCGCAGGCGCGGCAGCAGACCGCGGGGCGGCAGCGGGGGCGGGTGCGCTGTCGCGCGCCGGCGGCTGGGCGTTCGTTTTCGGCGCAATCGACTCTGCCAGCGGCCGGTCAGGCCGTATGGTCACCGTGCGGATCTTCTTCGGCTCGGCGATCATGGGCCCGGGCGGCATGCTGCCAAGGGGCGCCGACGCCGCGCCCGAGTCCGCCGCTGCGGACAGCCCCGGAAAGACCATGCCGCCCGGAGCCGAACGCGCTGCATTATCGACGTCGATCGGCTGCTCTTCGCGGGAGACGACCTTTTCGCCCTGGGCGGGGTCGCCGACGCGATCGTAGATGAGCTTGTTGGATGCTTCGCTTTTGGAGGCGGGCGCGACCTTGCTGGGCGTGCTTTCCGCCTTGATGACCGGCGGGGCCGAACCGCCGCCGAAAAAAGCGCGATAGCCAAAGGCGGCGCCGGTTCCCAGGAGTGCGAGCCCGATCAACATCAGCAGCGTCCGCAAACCGCGGCGCGGGCGCGTTCCGGCAAATTCGTCGTCATAGAATTCGTCGGTCTCCTCGCCTTGCGGCATTTGCGCCGCGTCCTGGTAATAGGGCTGCGATCCGAAGTGACCGGCTTGCGGGCTGCTGCCGTAGATCGCCGGATCGTAGGCGGGTTGGAATCCGCTCTGGCGCGAGTCCATCGGTGCCTGGCTTTCGAACGGCGGCGGCTGCTCGAAGTGGCGCTGTGACGGCGGGACGCCAAAAGATTCATGCGCGGGTGCGGCGGGGGGCTCGGCGTGATAGCCCGGCCTGCGCGCGATGGCGTCTGCGGCCGCGCCCGGCATTGCCGGACGCTGCGCGGCGGACGGCCCGCCGCGATTTACGTCAGTAAAGGGATCGGTCTGCCCAATCAGCCGCGCCAGTTCCGCAAGGGGATCGCTGCCGCCCTGGCGCCCGCTTGCCGCGGGAGCCGCCGGATTGCGTCCGCGCAGGCGCGGATCGCCTTGCCGATAGGAGCGAAAATGGGTGTCGTCCGCCATGCTCCATCCCGTCAATGTTTTTGGGTGAGTGCCCGGCACGCCCCTGCGGCCGCACTCGCTTCACCGCATTTCCTGCGGGGCCCCGACACCGAGCAATGCAAGACCCGACGCGAGGACCGAAACAATGCCTTGCACCAGCGCAAGACGCGCAAGTGTCATATTGGGATCATTCCGAATAATGAAGCGTAAATGTGGCGCATCGTTACCGCGCGTCCAGAAGGCGTGAAATTCACTTGCAAGTTCATAGAGATAGAAAGCCACCCGGTGCGGCTCATGCGCCGACGCGGCGGCTTCGATCAGACGGGGATAAAGGGCGAGCCGCCGCATCAGAGCAAGTTCGCCTGCGTCCTCGAGCCGCTCCAGCGGCGCTTGCGTCAAAAGCGCGGCACGCTCGCGGTCACCCGCCGGCAAATCGGCAAGAACCTCGCGGGCGTTGCGGAAAATCGACTGGCCGCGCGCATGGGCATATTGAACGTAGAAAACCGGATTGTCGCGCGACTGTTCGATGACCTTGGCCAGATCGAAATCGAGCGGCGCGTCGTTCTTGCGGTAGAGCATGTCGAAGCGCACGGCGTCGCGGCCGACTTCGTCCACGACTTCGCGTAGCGTGACGAATTCCCCTGCCCGCTTCGACATCTTCACCGGCTCGCCCGCGCGCAGCAATTTCACAAGCTGCACGATTTTGACGTCGAGATCGGCCTTGCCCCCGCTGATGGCTTTGACCGCCGCCTGCATGCGCTTGATATAGCCGCCGTGGTCGGCGCCCCAGACGTCGATCATGGTGTGGAAGCCGCGGTCGAATTTGTTTTTGTGATAGGCGATGTCGGAAGCAAAATAGGTATAGCCGCCGTCCGACTTCTTCAGCGGCCGGTCCACGTCGTCGCCGAAAGCGGTGGCGCGAAACAACGTCTGCTCGCGGTCCTCCCAATCCTCGATTGGCGCGCCCTTAGGCGGCGGCAGCCGGCCTTCGTAGACATGACCCTGCCGGCGCAGCCACTCGATCGTAGCGCCCACCTTGTCGCCGTTCTCGATCAACGAGCGCTCGGAGAAAAAGACATCGTGCTTGACGTTGAGCGCGGCGAGATCGTCGCGGATATCGTCCAGCATCATTGCAACCGCCTTGGCGCGCACGATGGCAAACCAGCCGCTTTCCGGCATCTGCTTGAGTGACGGGCCGTGCTCGGCGGCGAGCGCCTCCCCCACAGGCTTCACATAGTTGCCGGGATAGAGTCCTTCCGGGATCGCGCCGATGTTCTCGCCCAGCGCTTCGCGGTAACGCAGAAAAGCCGAGCGCGCGAGTGCGTCCACCTGCGCGCCGGCGTCGTTGATGTAATATTCGCGCGTCACCTTGAAGCCGGTATAAGCAAGAAGATTGGCGAGCGCGTCGCCGAACACCGCGCCGCGGCAGTGGCCGACATGCATCGGTCCGGTGGGGTTGGCGGAAACATATTCCACATTGACCGCTTCGCCGCGGCCGAT
>JBBDNZ010000030.1:29168-37702 GCA_040877285.1 Xanthobacteraceae bacterium | reverse complement strand
CGGACAGGGTGGGCCCTATCGCGACCGGCCCGGCTTCGACCAGATCGCCCAGGGCATGGGCGGGCTGATGTCGATCACCGGCCTACCGGGACAGGGGCCGGTGCGCGCCGGCATTCCGGTCGCCGATCTGAGCGCGGGGCTTTTCGCCGCGCTCGGCATTCTCACCGCCTTGCTCGAACGCGAGCAGTCGGGCGAAGGACAATGGGTGCAGACTTCTCTGCTGCAAGCGCAGGTCTTCATGCTCGACTTCCAGGCCTCGCGCTGGCTCAATAAGCAGGAAGTGCCGCAGCAGGCCGGCAACAATCATCCCACCAGCATTCCCACCGGCGTGTTCAAGACCGCCGACGGCCACATTAACATCGCCACTACGGGACAGAAAATCTGGGAACGCTTCGCCCACGCCATAGATGCGTCGCACTTGCTCCAACGCGAGGAATATTCCACCGCCGATCTGCGCTCAAAGAACCGCGACGCGCTCAATGCCGAGATAGACAAGATCACAGCCAAGCGTACCAGCGCCGAATGGCTGGAGAAATTGAACAAGGCCGGCGTGCCCTGCGGGCCGATCTATTCCATCGACCAGATGTTCGCCGATCCGCAGGTCAAACACCTCGGCCTGGCGCAGCCGGTTCCGACCCAAGACGGCCGCCCGCTCACCGTGGTGGCGCAACCCTTCACCCTCTCGCGCACGCCAAGCCGCATGGCGGCGCCGCCGCCGGACGTCGGCGAAAATACCGACCAGGTGCTTGAGGAATTCGGCTTCGGCGCGCAGGAAATCGAAAACTTGCGTAAGGCAAAGGTGATTTGATGGGCGCTGCGGTAACTCTCTTTTGTCATGGCCGGGCTTGTCCCGGCCATCCACGTCTTTTTTGCTGCACCATCGTAAGGCGTGGATGCCCGGCAACGCAGACAAGTTTACGCAGTCTGCGCAAGCTAGACTGCGGTGCCGGGCATGACGGCTAAACAAGGACAAAACCCATGACCGACAAAATGCTCTCGCGCAAGGAAGGGCGCGTCGGCACCTTGATCTTCAATAATCCCGACAAGCACAACGCCATGTCCTTGGAGATGTGGGAGGCCACCGCGCGCTTGCTCGACGATTTTGCCGAGGATCCCGAGGTGCGTGTGGTGGTGCTGACCGGGGCGGGCGGCAAGGCCTTTGTCTCCGGCGCCGACATTTCCAAGTTCGAAAACGAGCGCTCCAGTCAGGAAGGAATCGCGCGCTACAATTCCGCGGTCGAGCGCGGCTATGCCGCCGTGAATGCCTTTCCCAAGCCGACCATCGCCATGATCCGCGGCTATTGCATCGGCGGGGGCATGGGCATCGCCTCATGCTGCGATATCCGCATCTGCTCGCCCAATTCGCGCTTTGCCGTGCCTGCCGCCAAGCTCGGCCTGGGCTACGATTTCCCCGGCCTCAAACGGCTGGTCGATCTGGTCGGTCCCTCATTCACCAAGGAAATTTTCTTCACCGCGCGGCAATTCGACGCCGCCGAAGCCAAGGACATGGGGTTGGTCAACCGCGTGGTGCCGGAAGAAGAGCTGGAAGCCTATGTGAAGAATTGCGCCGATACCATCGCGTCCAATGCGCCGCTGACCATCAAAGCCATCAAGTTCATTGTCGGCGAGGTCTTGAAGGACGAATCCCAGCGCGACATGCAGCGCTGCGCGGATCTCGTCGCCCAATGCTTCGCCAGCAACGATTATATCGAAGGGCGCAAGGCCTTCATGGAAAAGCGCAAGCCGGTGTTCACCGGCAGCTGAGCGCCGTGCGGCTGCCGCGCTCGTCCGCGTATTAATGGAAAGGTTTGCCGTGGCGTCATCTTCCCTTCCGAAAATTTCCGTCGCCGAACATCTGGTCGAACGCATCCTGGCGCTTAAGGCCGACCGTCTGCCGCCCGCCGTGCGCGGCAAATGCGACGATCTCCTGGTCGATGTGGTCGGCCTCTGTGTCACGGCAAGGAACGAAGATTATGTGAAGACCGCCGTCGCCGGCTGGGACGACGAAGGGCCCTGCACGGCGATTAGCCACACGCGCACCATGACTTCGGCGGGCGCGGCCTTCGTCAACGGCACCGCCGCGCATGGCGAGGATTTCGACGACACCTTCGAAGGCGGGCCGGTACATGCCGGCGCGGTGATCGTGCCGGCGGTGCTGGCAGCCTGCGAGCGGCACAGGCCGGACGGCCAAGCCGCGCTGCTCGGCATTGCGGTCGGCGTCGAGACCATGTGCCGCTTGAGCCTGGTGACGCCCAAGCTGCTGCACAAGGCGGGATTTCACCCCACCGCCGTTCTCGGTGCGATGGGAGCGGCGGCCGGTGTCGGCACGGCGCTCGGACTCAACAAGCGCCAGATGGTCGATGCGCTCGGCATCGTCGGCAGCATGGCCGGCGGCATCATCGAATATCTCGCCGAAGGCACTTGGACCAAGCGCATGCATGCGGGCTGGGCGGCGCAGTCCGGCCTGCGCGCGGCATTGCTCGGCCGTGCGGGTTTCCAGGGCCCGCGCACGGTATTCGAGGGCGTGCACGGCCTCTTTCACGGCTTCGCCCATACCACCGAAGGCGATTACAACGCCCTGATCGGCGACTTCGGCAAACGCTGGGTGACAGAGACGCTGGCCTTCAAGCCCTATCCCTGCGGGACCATGGCGCATCCTTACATCGACTGCGCCAGGCGCCTGCGCGTGCGCGGCATCAAGCCTGCGGACGTGAAGGAACTGGTCTGCGAAGTGGCCGAAGGCACAGTGCATCGCCTGTGGGAGCCTCTCGCCGGCAAGCAGGCGCCGCCCAACGGCTATGCGGCGAAATTCAGCACGCCCTTCGTTCTCGCCTATGGCTTCGTGCACGGCGGCGTCGGGCTCGACGCCTTCACCGAGAAAGCGGTGCGCGACCGCGACGTGCTCGCGCTCGCCGCCAAGACCCGTTACGTTATCGACCCCGACAATCCCTACCCGAATAATTACACCGGCCATATCCGCGCCACGCTGCGCGACGGTACCGTGCTGGAAGAGCGCCAGCCGCATTTCCGCGGCGGCGCGCATGAGCCGCTGACGCGCCAGGACATCGAGGAAAAATTCATGCTCAATACGCGCCACGGCGGCTGGGACGAAAAGCGCGCCAAGGAAGCATTGGCTCTGCTGCGAAAGCTTTATGATGGGCGCATTGATCTAAAAAAATTGCGCGGGTGAGAAATATGGCGAGCGGGGACAAAGAACTTGCGGGAAAGGTAGCCGTCGTCACCGGTTCCGGCCGCAATATCGGCAAGGCCATCGCGCTGGCGCTGGCCGAGGGCGGCGCGGCAGTGGTGGTCAACGCGCGGTCAAATCGCACGGAAGCCGACGCCGTGGTGCGCGAGATCGAAGCCGCGGGAGGCAAGGCCGCCGCCGTTATCGGCGACGTGGCCGATCCCGCCACAGCGAAAAATCTTGCCGCCGCCGCCGAACGCTTGGGCCGCCTCGACTTCCTCGTCAACAATGCCGCCATCCGCAGGGAAAAGCCGCTCGATCAGATGACTTTCGAGGAATGGCGCGAGGTACATGCGACTATCCTCGACGGCGCCTTTCTCTGCGTGCAGGCCAGCTTGCCGCTGCTGCGCAAGAGCGGCGCCGGCGCCATCGTCAACATCGGCGGCATGAGCGCGCATGCCGGCTCCAAGCACCGCGTGCATGTGGTGACGGCGAAGTCGGCTCTGGTCGGTTTCAGCAAGGCGCTGGCGCATGATCTTGCCGCCGACAAGGTCACCGTGAACTGTCTGTCGCCTGGACTTATCAAGACGGCGCGGGAAGCAGGCGCCGCGGAGCCGCAACACCATCAGATTCATGCGACGCTCACCGGCGGGCGCGGCAAGCCGGAAGACGTCGCCGCCACGGTGCGTTTTCTCTGCGGTCCCGGCGCGCGCTACATCACCGGCCAGACCATTCACGTCAACGGCGGCGCCTATCTTCCCTAAGCCGCTACGCGCCGCGCCTCCTGACAGGCGCGCCATACTTTCTCAGCCGTGGCCGGCATGTCGATCGCGGCACCCGCGCCTCCGGGAATGGCGTCGGCGATGGCGTTCATCAGTGCAGCGGGCGCGCCGGTGGTGCCGGCTTCGCCGACGCCTTTGACCCCGAGCGGATTGCTGGCCACCGGCACGGGGTGATAGCCGACCTTGATGGAAGGCACGTCGTCGGCGCGCGGCATCGCGTAGTCCAGGAAAGAACCGCTGACGAGTTGTCCGCTGTCGTCATAATAGCCGAGCTCCATCAATGCTTGGCCCAGTCCCTGCGCGATGCCGCCGTGCAACTGATCGCGTACCAGCGCGTGGTCGAGCATGTTGCCGCAATCGTCCACCGCCGTGTAATCGAGCGCCGTGACCAGGCCGGTGTCGGGATCGATCTCCACTTCCGCGATATGGCAGCCGTTGGGAAAAGTCTGCGGAGTTTCCACCGTCGCCATCGTGTCGAGCGTCTCCGCGATTTCGCCGCGCGCCGCCTTTTCCCTTGCTCGCGCCGCCGTCTCGAACAGCGAAAGGCGATGGTTGGTGCCGGCGACCTCGAAAAATCCGTCGCGATAGGAAATATCCTGTTCACGCACCTCCAGCAGCGCCGCCGCAATGCCGCGTCCCTTGGCCAGCATCGTCTCCACCGCCCGCAGGCTGGCGTTGCCGGCGGTCATGGCCGTGCGCGAGGCGACGGCGGGGCCGCCCTTGATGCCGAAATTGGTGTCGCCGTGGCGGTGGCGCACCTGCTCGGGCTTGATGCCCAGCTTCTCCGCCACGAGCCGCGTCAGCGCCGAGGCATGTCCCTGGCCGGTGGATTGCACGCCGAGCCGCAGTTCCAGCATGTCGGCGCCGGGAAAGGCCAGTGCCGCGCCCTCGGTCGGGTTGCCGCCGGCGTGTTCGACGAAACAGGAAAATCCGATACCGCGGTAGCGGCCGCGCCTGAGACTCTCACGGCGGCGTTTGGAAAAGCCGACATAATCGGCAAGCCCCAGCGCCTTGGCGAGCACCGCTTCGAATTCGCCGTTCTCGTATTCGGTGCCGACCGGAGTCTTGTAAGGCATGGCCGAACGCGGGATGAAATTGCGCCGCCGCAGTTTTGCGCGGTCCTTGTCGAGAAGCCGCGCGGCCTCGTCCACCAGCCGCTCCATCAGGTAGTTGGCCTCGGGCCTCCCTGCGCCGCGATAGGGCGCGGTCGGGATGGTATTGGTGAAGACGCAGCGCACGCCGATGTCCACGCGGGGAATGCGGTACATGCCGGGGAAGCACTTGGCGAAATTATTAGTGGCAAGATGCGCGCCGGTCGGCGCCAGGAAGCCGCCCATATTGGCGAGCTGCCGCACACGCAGCGCCAAGAACTTGCCGTTCTCGTCGAGCGCCAACTCGCCCTCGGCAATGGCGTCGCGCCCCTGGCTGTCGCTCAGGAAGGCTTCGCTGCGATCCGCCATCCAATGCACCGGCCGGCCAAGCTGCCGCGCGGCGACGAGCAACACCAGATATTCGGGATAAGCGGCCGACTTCATGCCGAAGGCGCCGCCCACGTCTTCGGTGATGACGCGGAGCTTATCGCGGTCGAGGCCCATGACCGAGGCTGCCATATCGCGCACAGAACCGGCGCCCTGCGAGCAGACGCGCAATGTGTAGCCGTCGGCTGCGGCATCGTAGCTGGCGGTGGCGCCGCGCGGCTCCATGGAGGCGACGACGACGCGCTGGTTGACCGCAGTGACGCGTGCGACATGCGGCGCCGTGGCGATGATGCGGTCCACGTCGCGCTCGTTCGCCTCGTCCGGCACAAGGCCCGGCCAATCGAGCGCACTATTGCCGGGCGCCTGCGGCCACAGTTGCGGCGAGCTGGGTTCAATCGCCGCACGCATGTCCACCACCGGCTGCATTGGCTCATAGGAAACAGCGACGAGTTCCGCCGCATCGCGCGCGGCACGCACGGTTTCCGCGATCACTGCCGCCACCGGCTGACCCACATGCAGCACGCGCTCGTCGGCCAGCGGTGGCCGTGGCGGCAGGATCAGCTTGGCTCCATTGCGGCCATTGATCGCCACATGGCGCGCCATATTGGTTACGTTCGCCGCCGCCATGTCGGCGGCCGTCAGCACCGCCAGCACGCCGGGGGCGTTGCGGGCCGCCTCCACATCGACCGAGAGAATACGGGCGAAGGCATGCGGCGACCGCACGAAATGGGCACAAGCCTGGCTTGGTTGATGAACGTCATCAATAAAGCGGCCGGCGCCGCGTAGGAGCGCATCGTCCTCGACACGCGGAAGCTCAGGCGCGTTATGGGAAGTCTGATGCATGGATGCAATTCAGAGGATAGATGAAGGTCCGAAGAAAAAGCGGCACGCACATCTTAACGGCGAGCCGTCCCGCGCGGCTATAGCCGA
This sequence comes from Xanthobacteraceae bacterium, assembly GCA_040877285.1. Lineage (GTDB taxonomy): Bacteria > Pseudomonadota > Alphaproteobacteria > Rhizobiales > Xanthobacteraceae > CANKHA01. The sequence goes on along the minus strand of JBBDNZ010000030.1, from coordinate 31,325 downwards.
ATTTGCGCCCGGATTCGACCTTTCAATCGTTCGCAAACCGGCCGCACTACCTGTGTCATCCGGATTTTTTCTTTGCCCCGCTTTCTATGCTTGCGGCGTCAATCAGCGTCAGCAGCGAGCGCAGCGCTTCCGGAACGCCCTCGCCGCTTGCCGACGACAGGATGAGGGGCGTTTTCTTGGCAGCGCGCTCAAGCCGCGCCACCTGTTCCTTGCGCGCCTGCGGTGATAGGGCGTCGGCTTTGGACAGTGCCACGATCTCCGGCTTTTCCGTAAGCCCATGCCCATAGGCCTTAAGCTCGTGCCGCACCGTCTCGTAAGCCTTGCCCGCATCCTCGCCGGTGCCGTCCACCAGATGCAGCAGCACGCGGCAGCGTTCGGTATGGCCGAGGAAACGATCGCCGAGCCCGGTGCCCTCATGGGCGCCTTCGATCAGGCCGGGCAGATCGGCGAGCACGAATTCGCGGTCGTCCACGCGCACGACACCAAGCTGTGGATGCAGGGTGGTGAATGGGTAGTCGGCGATCTTCGGCTTTGCCGCGGTCACCGTGGCGAGGAACGTCGATTTGCCGGCGTTGGGCAGCCCGACAAGCCCGGCATCGGCGATGAGTTTTAACCGCAGGCGGATGGTGCGCTCTTCGCCCGGCTGGCCCGGATTGGCATGGCGCGGCGCCTGATTGGTCGACGATTTGAAATGGGTGTTGCCGAAGCCGCCATTGCCGCCGCGCGCCAGCACCACGCGCTGGCCGACTTCGGTGAGATCGGCCAACAGCGTCTCACCATCCTCATCGTAGATTTGTGTGCCGGCGGGAACCTTGAGCGCCATGTCGGCGCCTTTGGCGCCGTGGCGGTCCTTGCCCATGCCGTGGCCGCCGGGCCGCGCCTTGAAATGCTGCTGATAGCGGTAATCGATCAGCGTATTAAGCCCCTCCACGGCTTCGGCGACCACGTCGCCGCCGCGCCCGCCATCGCCGCCGTTCGGCCCGCCAAACTCGATAAATTTCTCGCGCCGGAACGACACGCAGCCGTTCCCGCCCGCTCCGGACTGAATATAGACCTTGGCCTCGTCGAGGAATTTCATGGCTCTTCCGTACCGGTTAGGCCGTTAATCGGCAATTCGAATTTGCGCCGCGCTCCGGTCCAGATCCGTAGGAAATAAAGATAAAATGTCGTAAGGTTAAATTTAATAGGCAATCTGTTGCGGCGGTTCGTGATCTATGTGGCGGCGGCTGAAGATCGGTAGCACGTTTGTGATTTGGCCCAGCGTTAAGCTGGCGTCGCGATTGCGCGCATTCGGCCGCATCGCCGCAATCCTGACGGCGCTCTCCGCCGCAGGCCTGTTGGTGCTGCCCGCTTCGGTGCTGGCGCAGCGCAAAGTCGATGCGCCGGCGAAGATCGCACCCACTGAGGCTTTGTTTGCCAATCCTCAGCAGGCAAGGCTCCTGCAAAAGCAATTTTCGGTGCTTGCCCCGCAACGGAAGGGCGTGACCGACGTTTACGCCATCGGCGTTGCCGGTTGGGCGAAGCAAGACGTTTTCGTGCATGAACTTGACGGCGCGCTTGCGTCGATCGAAAGAACCCTGCCCATCGAGGGCAGGACGTTGCGTCTCGCCAACAACCCCTACACTGTACAGACGTTGCCGCTCGCGAGCCGGCAGAATTTTGCCGCCGCTGTCCGCGCCGTGGGGCGCGTCATCGACAAGGATGAAGACATCCTTATTCTATTCATGACCTCGCATGGCGCGGTACGCGGGATCGGACTTCAATTGCCCGGAATCACGGTGGATCTGGCGCCGGCCGAGGTCGCGGCTGTCCTGACAAAAGAAGGGATCAAGAACCGCATCGTTATCATTTCCGCCTGCTACTCCGGAGTCTTCGTAAAGCCGCTGGCGAACGACAACACGATCGTCCTCACCGCCGCGGACGAGAAAAGCCCTTCCTTTGGCTGTGGCGCCAAGAGGCAATGGACCTATTTCGGCGATGCGTTTTTCAATCAGAGCCTAAAGCCGGGAATGGATTTCAAGCGCGCCTTCGTCAGCGCAGAAAAATTAATCCGGGGCTGGGAAAAATCGGACCGTTTGGCCCCGTCCAATCCGCAGGCCCATTTCGGCGATACGCTGGTCCGCAAACTTGCGCCGCTGTTCGCAACGCCGGCGCCGG
>JBBDNZ010000030.1:0-29158 GCA_040877285.1 Xanthobacteraceae bacterium | reverse complement strand
GGGGGGGGGCGGGGCCGACGCGGGCGGCGCTGGCGTCAACCATGGGCCGCCTGCGACGACCCCGACGCCCACCAGGAACAGAAACGCGAGAGGAGGGACGACGAGCCATCGCCCGCCCCCCCCACGCCCCGCCGACGCTATGTCGCGCGCCGCACCTCACCCCAGCTCTTGAGCGAAGCCCAGATGCCGCGGTCGAGGCGGAAGCGATCGGCTGGCGCCGAGCTCGCCAGCGAGCAGATGCGATAGAGGCCGACGCCGGTCCACTGGAAGCCGCATTTCTCCAGCACTCGCCGCGAAGCCGGGTTGCTGACCCGCGCCCCCGCATGCAGCACCTCGTGCCGCAAATCGCCAAAGGCGCGATCGATGACCGCGCGCGCCGCTTCGGTGGCGTAACCCTTTCCCCAATAAGCCACGCCGAACCAATAGCCGAGCTCCGGCGTGCGCCCGTCGCGCGGATCGAAGCCGCAGGCGCCGATGATCGTTCCGTCGTTCAGCGTGACAAGGAATGTCACCTCGCCGGCGGCCGTATTGGCCTTGGCGAGCCAAGCTTCCGCGTCCGCCAGCGCATAGGGATGCGGGATGCGCACGGTATTCTGCGCAATGCGAATGTCGTTAGCGAGTACCGCCACAGCCTTGGCGTCGTCCGCGTCCGGGGCGCGCAACGTAAGCCGCTGCGTTTCCAGCACGGGGATGCCTCCTTCCCGGAAGGCTTCCGCGGGTCTTTTCTCCAGCAGAGTCACGGCACGGGCTCCTTCGATGCAAAAAGGGGAGCCGGCATCCCGTCTCCCCTTTTCTGAGCCCTTCGAGCCCGCCGGTTCGACTGATGCCGGCGGACTTCGCTATGAATCCACCGTCTTACTTCATCGCCTCCGGCATCGGTACGACCGATACGTAGGTACGGCCTTTGGCTTTGGTCTGGAATTCCACGCGTCCGTTCGTCAGTGCGAAAAGCGTGTGATCCTTGCCGATGCCGACATTGCGCCCGGCATGCCACTTGGTACCGCGCTGGCGCGCGAGAATATTGCCCGCGACGACGATCTCGCCGCCGAACTGCTTCAATCCGAGGCGGCGGCCCGCCGAATCGCGCCCGTTACGCGAGGAACCGCCTGCTTTCTTATGCGCCATCGCCGATCTCCAAACTTGTTATTCGTCTAACGCAAAATCGCGACGAAATCATCTCACTTCTTCTTACCTTTTGTAGCCTTGCCGGCGGCCGCTTTTGCCGGCTTTTTCGCGGGCTTGGCGGCTTTTTTCGCCGCCGCCTTCTTGGCCGGGGTTTTGCCGGCCTTGGCCTTTAGCGCGGCCTTGGGTTCCTTGCCCTCGGCGGGTTTTGGCTTGCGCTCCGGCCGGGGCTTGGCGACTTTCGACGGTTTCTGCCCGTCGGTCAGGATTTCGGTGATCCGGATCACGGTGAAATCGTGGCGGTAGCCGCGCTTACGCCGCGAATTCTTCCGCCGCCGCTTCTTGAAAGCGATCACCTTGTCGCCGCGCGTGTGCTCCAGGACCTCGCCGGCCACCGTGGCGCCGGCGACGGTGGGGGCGCCGACCTGAACCTTGTCGCCGCCCAGCATCAGCACGTCGCCGAATTCGACGATCTCGCCGGGTTTGCGGTCGATGCCGTCAATCCGGATCACGTCCTCGGCGGCTACGCGGTACTGCTTGCCGCCGGCTCTGATGACTGCGAACATCGTTCTTGTCCTCGTGTTCGATTCCGGTGCTCGGAAATCCCGGACCGGCTTCTTTCAGTCGGTTTTTGGGTTTTCGGCTGCGGCCTAATCGCTATAAGGCCGCAACAAAGGGCGCGGACCTATAGGCCCGCGCCAGGCGGTGGTTATGGCCATCCTGGGCCAAACTGTCAAGAAATGAGCCGCAAATGAGCCTTAAACGCATTTCGGCCGGGCCCAGATGGCCCCGGCCTTGCCGGCCTATCCTTGCTTGTTTAGAAAGCCTTCGCTTCGGCCTTATATAAAATCCTGCCTCTGCGGAGAGGTGGCTGAGCGGTTGAAAGCACCGCACTCGAAATGCGGCATACGGGCAACCGTATCGGGGGTTCGAATCCCTCCCTCTCCGCCAATGCCTGTCACCCATCTCTCAGGAAGGGCACCGCGACCAATACTCTCCGCTGACTATTGAGCGCGCATAAGTACACATTCCCGATCGGCCGCAAATGGTCGGCCACAACTTTACGACAACAAGAGGCACTGAACGCTAATTTCGTTCACCCCCATTGTGCTTTGCGTTTGCGACCCTATTTGAACAACTACGGGCAGGTCAGTGACTTGTCCGAGCTGCAGAAAAAACGGCGACGTACCGAAGTCTCCGCTTCGTCCAATTGGCAGCGTCGGTGCCATCGGCAGGCACGATCATCGATCTGAAATTGAATTTGGCCTCAGGCGGGTGCCGCAAGCACCCGCGTGTCCGAGTGTTGCACGTCCAAATGCGGTCGGCGCATCCTGAATCCTTTAGGATAACCAATTGTCCTCGGTCAAAATGAAGCAGGGGTTATGACGGTTGAGCATGCGATTGCGCATTCCGTGCCAAAGCCTTGGGGTGTCGCAGATTCGCGTCCTTGGAGTAGCGCACGCCGAGACGACAATACGATCGGCGAAATCTGGTACGAGCGTTCCGGTTCGGCGACCGTTCCACCTTCTCTTCTGCTGAAACTGCTGTTCACGAATGAACCCCTATCCATCCAGGTTCATCCTAATGACGCGTACGCGCAATCAATCGGGCTGTCGAACGGCAAAACCGAAGCTTGGTACGTTTTAAGTGCCGCGCCTGGGGCCAAGATCGCGCTGGGTCTGAAACGGCATCTTACCCCGGAGCAATTGCGTCATGCCGCGGATGACAGCTCGATCTCAAGTCTTGTCGAGTGGCAGGCGGTGTGCGCGGGCGACACTGTCTTCGTCCCTGCCGGAACGATCCACGCGATCGGTGCAGGCCTTGTGATCGCGGAGATCCAGCAACGCAGCGACGCGACGTTTCGTCTTTTCGATCATGGCCGAGGCCGCGAACTTCATATCGACAACGCCATCGCGGTGGCAGATGCCGGCCCCGCCCATTTTCAAGTTGAACCATTTCGACTGACCGACACTAGAACCATTCTGACTTCAAATTCTTACTTCACGTTTGAAAAGATCGATCTGGCGCCAAGCTCTGTTTGGCGCCTGGAAGCGAAACGAGAGACTTGGCTTCTCGTCGTCAGCGGCAGTGCTCGCGCCGGCTCGTTCGACGTCACGATCGGCGACGCCATTTTCGCGCAGTCGGATCGGGTCGACATTCGAGCCGGCACGACCGGCTTATCAGGTCTCTTAGCGTACACGGGCGACCTGGTTCCGGAACTGCTGCAGTGCGTCGATATGGAAACAACTCAATGAGCCCGCTCCAGCGTGTTGCGTTCATCGGCAATCATCTTCCGCGCCGCTGCGGAATTGCGACCTTCACTCACGATCTGCATCGAGCGATTTCGATCGCCAGTCCGGAATTGGAGACGGGCGTCGTCGTCATGACGGACCCCGGCCACACCTATGACTATCCGCCAGCGGTCCGCTTGCAGATTCATGACAATATCATCGGCGAGTACATCCAGGCGGCCGAATTTCTGAACCACGAGCGGTTTGACGTGGTGTGCCTTCAACATGAGTATGGAATCTTCGGTGGCGAGGCCGGCTGGAATATCATCGAGCTCCTATCGCGGCTCGAAATGCCGGTTGTCACGACACTTCATACGGTCCTGGCCAAACCGACGCCTGCCCAGTACGATGTGATGCACCAGATCAGCGATGCGTCGACGAAATTGATCGTCATGGCGGAAAAAGGCAACGAATTGCTCCGTTCTGTTCATCACGTTCCGGCTCGCAAGATCGAGGTCATACCGCACGGGATACCCGACTTCCCGTTTCTCGAAACGCATCACGCCAAAGCGAAACTCGGCTTCGTTGGAATGAAGATCATCCTGACATTCGGTCTGCTGTCACCCAGCAAGGGTATTGAGACGGTGATCGATGCCATGCCGGGAATCATCAAATCCTGCCCGAACGTCGTCTATGTCATTCTCGGCGCGACCCATCCAAACCTCGTGCGGCATCAGGGCGAGGCCTATCGCGACAGCTTGACGGCGCGCGTGAAGTCGCTCGGCATCGAGGATCATGTCGTATTTTTCAATCAATTCGTCGACCAGACAGCGCTGCTGGATTTCATTTCGATGTGCGACGTCTATGTGACGCCCTATCTCAATGAGGCCCAGATGACATCTGGTACGCTCGCCTACAGCTTCGGTCTGGGAAAGGCTGTCGTATCGACGCCATACTGGCACGCCAAGGATTTGCTGGCTGACGGGCGTGGCATTCTGGTTCCCTTTGGCGATGCCAAGGCGATAGGCAGCGAGATTTCCGGTCTGCTGACGAACGACGTCCGCCGTCTTGCAATGGGTAAACGTGCGTATGTCGCGAGCAGATCAATGACGTGGGCTCAATCGGCAAAACGCTATATTGCGGCCTTTGAAACTGCATACGAGCGGACCCGGCCTGAATTGCAGCTTCTGCCCAATTTGGGCGATTCTCCGACCGAGGCGACCATCATTCCGGAGATGAGGATCGGTCATTTCCTGTCGCTTTGCGACAATACCGGCATGCTCCAGCATACGGTCCATTCAGTAGCGGACCGCGCCCATGGCTATTGCGTCGACGATAATGCTCGCGCCCTATTGTTCTCAAGCACACTTGCAAATGCCGATGAAGGGGGACTGCTGTCCGAAATAGACACCACGCGCTTTGCAGCATTCATCCAGCATGCATGGAATCCAGATACGCGTCGGTTCCGGAATTTCATGAGCTACGATCGTCGTTGGCTGGAAGAGTCGGGTTCGGAAGATAGTCATGGCAGGACACTTTGGGCTTTGGGCAAATGCGCGCGCACGGACACCGATCAGTCTCGCCGCGCATGGGCAGCGGCGCTCTTCAAGACCGCACTTCCGGTTGTCGAGACGTTCTCGTCTCCGCGTGCATGGGCCTTTTCACTTCTGGGTTTGGATGCCTATTGCACGCTGGCGGCCGGAGACCTCTACGCCAACGGTATCCGCAAACTATTGGCCGACAGGTTGACGGCTTTGTTTCTGGCAAGCCAACGCACAGATTGGCTCTGGTTTGAAGACGTACTTGCCTACGACAACGCACGCCTTTCCCAGGCTCTGATTCAAACCGGCCTTACGACCCATACGCCGGCATACGTCGAGGTTGGCCTTCGATCGCTGCGCTGGCTCATGTCGATTCAAACCGCGTCATCTGGATGCTTCAGGCCCGTCGGCTCCAAGAGCTTCGGCAGGATTCGCCGCAAGCCTGACGCATTCGATCAGCAGCCAGTCGAGGCATCGGCAACGATTTCCGCTTGTCTTGCCGCGTGGCGAGTGAACGAAGGCGAAGAGTGGTCGCGGGGGGCGAGGCGTGCATTCGACTGGTTTCTGGGTGAAAACGACCTGCGGACGGCACTGATCGATCCCGATACGGGGAGCTGTTCGGATGGCCTCCATCCGGACCGAACTAATGAGAACAAGGGTGCAGAATCGGTGTTATCGTATCTCCTTGGTCTGGTGGAGATGCGGCAGTTCATGGCTGCGAGTGCGGTAGGCTGGAAGAAACCTGCGTCAAAATTATCATCCAACGGCATCGGCAAGAATCCATCTCGATCGCCCCCGGGGAGCATCTTTGTCCCAATCCAAATTCTTGAACCGCCAGAGCCTCTATCTGCGCCCAGATCCGGCCAGGGTCGTCGTCAAGCCCTTCAAACCGGCGACTGAGCCTCGAGACCTCAACCCGACTGACAAGGTCCGTGCCAATCATATTGTTGACAGGGTGCTTCGGCTTGATGCTGAAGCATCCGCACAGCAATTGAGCGAGGTGCTCGAAAACTTCGAAGGTCGCCACAGGAACCTGCTCGAGATATTCGAGGCGCGCGCCGCAGAGATGGAAGAGGCGTTTGCGCCGCATGCCGAATTGAATAAAACGCAACGCCGCCTGATTGGGGCCTATTTTCTTAACGAGTATTCGTTCGAGGCGTCAGCCTTGTTCAATCCCAGTATTGTCCGACACCCGGACCAATCCGGCGCGCCGGAGAATGGCTGTCGATTCATTTTGAGCCTTCGCGCCGTCGGCGAAGGGCATATTTCATCGCTGACGTTCCGCTCCGGCACCATCGCTGCGGATGGCAGCGTAGCCGTCGATCCAACTGCGCGTCTCGCGTCCGTTCCAAAAATCCGCCACCGGATGTCCGAGCCCAATGGCGACGATGTCGAGGTAGTCTTTCGGCCGGACGAGGAACTGAGCGAACGAGTTATCTCACCGATCACCGACGCCCAAGCAAACGGCATCGAGGACGCCCGATTCGTCGAATTCAACGACGATGGACGAAAAACCTTTTACGCAACTTATACGGCCTACAACGGCAGGGCGATCCGCTCTGAGTTGCTCGAAACGACAGATTTTCTGTCATTCCGGATGACTCCGCTCGGCGGATCGGCGGCGCGCAACAAGGGCATGGCCCTGTTCCCGCGGAAAATCGATGGCCGCTATGCGATGATCGGCCGGCAGGACAACGAGAACCTTTATCTGATCTATTCCGACGATCTTTACACATGGGAAGGCGGTCAATGCATCCTTCAGCCCGAGCATCCCTGGGAGTTCGTCCAGATTGGCACCTGTGGCTCACCCATCGAGCTGGACGACTGCTGGCTGCTGCTGACACACGGCGTCGGTCCGGTTAGGAAGTATTCGATCGGTGCTGTTCTCTTGGACAAGAAGGATCCCTCCAGGGTTCTCGCACGTTCGCGCGAGCCTCTGGTTCGTCCCGAGCCTACGGAACGCGAGGGTTACGTGCCTAACGTCGTCTATACCTGCGGCGCCATGCGTCATCGCGACCAGATCATCCTGCCATATGCTGTGTCCGACACGTTCTCTAATTTCGCGACGATCAAGATTTCGACGTTGATGCAAGCTGTCGTTGGTTAGCCGTGAGTGCTTTGACATCCATCGAAGAACGCACCGAGCGGCTACGGTCGGAGATCGCGCAGCTTGAAGCACGCTACGACGGCGTGTTTCCGCCGAGTGTCTATGCGACGCTCGAAACCCTGTGACGCGAACTCGCGGCAATCCATAAGGCCCCTTGAGAAATCATGCAGGCCCTCTTCATTGGACAAACCTACATCGACGTCACTTTTCTGACCGATCGAATGCCGACGGGCGACGAGAAGCATGTGGCGTCGGCGTATGCGGTCTCGTTCGGCGGCAATGCGGTCACCGCTGCCTTCTGCTGTGCGAAGTTGGGAATTGCGCCAGATGTGCTAACAACCGTCGCTGATGATTGGCTTGGTCGCATGTTTCTGGATATGGCTTCCAAGTATGGGATCTCGATCCACGCCAGGAAGGTCAAATCGTCATCGTTGTCGTTCATCATGCCGAAGGATGGAAAGCGAGCGATCGTTCGTTGTCGTGATGACAACTATCTTCACCCGTTCCCCGATCTTCATCTCTCGGGTTGCCGTGTGCTTCACGTCGATGGGCACCAGCCGGACGCTGCGATTCATTATGCAAGATTATGTCGAGAAGAAGGGGTTCTCACCTCCCTCGACGGTGGAGGGCTGCGGTCGAACACACACGAACTCCTCGGCTTCATCGACGTGGCGATTGTCGCCGAGCGTCTGTGCCAGCAGATGGGCCATGTGCCGTCAGCGATGCTTGACTATCTTAAGAGCCGGGGCTGTCGGATTGGTGGGGTGACGCTCGGTGAGCGTGGCTTGATTTGGTACGACGATACTAGCGCCATTCGGACGCTTCCCGCTCTTGCCGTACCATCGGATCGAGTTCTCGACAGCAGTGGAGCTGGAGATGTCTTTCACGGCGCTTACGTGCATTCCTATCTCACCAATCCAGCGATGGATTGGGAGGAGCATTTCCGCTTCGCGCGAGCCGCCGCCGCCTACAAAATCCAGCATCTCGGCAATGAGGCCGGCTTACCGACCCCCGCCCAGATCACAGCGATCAAACACGAGTTCGACGCGCGTTCCTGACTCGCCAACTCTGCACTGGAGAAAGTTGGAATCAGTTTCTCTCGCCCCAGCCTACGCTTGAGTTCGCCGGATTACGCGGGTTTACGTGGAGACCGTTGGATCCCAGTTCCTTTCCCTCCGCCACCTACGCGGAATTTCGCTGCAACTCGCTCGTTTTCGCTTGACTACTTCCGAACATCACGATCGCCGAAGTCTATTTGGGGGCAGCTAGCCTCGACGGAGGCGGCATCGGAAGGATTAGAGTGGCCAAACCAGCAGGAGCATCGGAATGCTCACGGCAACAACGAGGGATTCAATCAACAGGCCGAGTCGCCAGTAGTCTCCGAACTGGAATCCTCCCGGACCCAGAATGAGTGTGTTGTTCTGGTGTCCGATCGGCGTGAGGAAAGCGCAGGAGGCGCCCACGGCCACTGCCATGAGGAACGGATCGCTGCTTACACCCAGCGATTTCGCCACCCCGATCGCAATCGGACACATGATCGCGGCCGTGGCGGCATTGTTCATGAAGTCTGACAATGTCATGGTCGCGATCAGGATCAGAGCTAGCGCGACGATGGCATTCCCTTGCGCAACGCCGTCCATCAGTGCACTGGCGATGAGACCGGCGGTTCCGGTCGTCGCCATCGCGCCTGCGACGGGTATTAACGAGCCAAGCAGCACAACGACCGGCCAGTCGACCGCTTCATAAACTTGTCTCGGCGAAACCACCCTAAGAGCCGTGCAGGCCAATGCGCCGGCAGCGAATGCGATGGCCGCCGGGACGAGGCCGAAAGCTGCGCCTGCAATCGACAGGCCCATGATGCATATTGCAAAAAGCGCCTGCCGCCTGTTCGGCAGGCGAAGCGTTCGCTTGGCCAGAGGCACGCATCCATGTTGACCGGCAAATTCCGAGAGAGATTCCGGCGTTCCTTGCATCAGCAACACATCACCGGGTTGAACTTGCGTCGTACGAAGGCGTGCCATCGAGCGATGGCCCTGGCGTGAAATTGCAAGAAGATTGATGCCGAACGTGGTCCGGAGGCGGATATCCGTGGCTGAGCGGCCGGCCAAAGTGGAAGTCGGCAATACGGCCAACTCTCTCAGTACGATCTCGTCCGACCTTTTAGGCTTTTCCGAGTCATCGTCACCATCTGGAGGCGCGGTCGTCCCCTTCGTCAGAGCAGAATTATCCGACTTTGCCTTCTCACCATCCTCCTTCTTCGCATCGCGCTCGACAGCCTCTTCCAGCTTGAGGTCCAGAACCGACAGCGCGGAAGTCAGCGCTTTCGGATCAGCTTCGATGATCAGAATGTCCCCCGGCCACACTCTACGCGTAGGATTGGGGGCGGTAACTCGGACTTCATTTCGTATGAGGCCAACGACTTGAGCGTCAGCCTCGTCCAGTGTCTCCTCGATCTCAGCGAGCGACATTCCCGCGGCCTTGGCCTTCTCCGGAATGCGCGCTTCGGTCAGGTAAGTGCCTGCATCAAACTCCTCGGAACCTGCTCCCTTTCTTGCAGGAACGAGTCGCCAGCCGACGATCGCGATGAGGGCTACACCAGCCACGGCGACGGCGAGGCCAACGGGCGTAAAGTCGAACATTGCGAAGGAGCTGGCGCCGTTTGAGGCGCGGAAGCTCGACACGATCAGGTTCGGCGGGGTTCCGATCAACGTGGTCATGCCACCGAGGATTGAACCAAAGGCAAGCGGCATCAGCACCTTGCCGGGCGCCAACTTCTGCCGTGCCGCGATCTGGAAGGCTACCGGCATAAGCAGTGCCAGCGCGCCGACATTGTTCATGAACGCGGACAGCACAGCCGCCAAGCCGGTAATCGCGGCGATTGCGGCCGTCGGGCCCCCCGAAGCCGGTAGAACGCGATCCGATAAAGCATCAACAGCGCCGGATGCCTGGAGACCGCGGCTTAGGATTAATACGCAGGCCACCGTGATCACGGCGGGATGGCCAAATCCAGCAAACGCCTCCGCCGACGGCACAAGGCCCGCGAGCACGCAGGCCAGCAGTGCCCCCAGAGCGACCATGTCATGTCGCCAGCGGCCCCAAAGAAACATGGCTGCCGTCGCAGCCAAGATGACAAAAATGAGTGCTTGATCCCTCGTCATGACAACGGAGGCTGCGCGTGTAACTGGGCCTTGCCGTCGCGCATCGCAAATATCGTCAGCTCAGAGCAGCATTATCCAACCCCGCAAGCGTAACACAGCGAAGTTCTTAGAAAAACGGCGAGAGAACGTTGGATTTCAGTTCCTCTCCCTCCGCCAGCCTGCTTCGCCAAGGCTAGTCGGCTGGCGGCTCGTTTGCTCAATCTGCCGTGCGCCTGTTCCGTTCCCATAATCCGACCCCCACCAACAGCACGGTGACAACGCCGATTAATGCGAGCGTGAGCGTAGGCACATAGAAGGTCGTGTAGACCTCCCAACCGAGGAGGCGCAGAGCTTCCGAAACGTCTGTGTAAATGCCGACGAGATGGCCGCCGAGAGTGCCGGTGATGCCGAGCAGAACGCTGCCGAGGAGCGCCAGTCCGGCCATGACCCAGCGCATAGGTTCTTGCCAGACCGCTTCACCTTGTATCCATCGCGTTGCCAACAGCAGAGCCCAATAGGCAACGGTCCACGTCGCGACGAGCACGTGGTTGCGCCCGAGCGGTGTGGACGAGATCGTCTCCCACGGCCACACCATGAGGCCAACCGCATAGGCGGCCACTCCCGAGATAAGGCCGAGAACCAAAAGCGGGACCAGCGCGCGGTCGACGGTCTTGGCGAGCGGTGCATCGGACAAGGCACGGTATAGAATCGCCAAGGTCGCTGTCATCCAAAGGGCGATCGGAAAGTGGACCAGGACAACGTGATAGGCAGCCATGATCAGCCTCCCTGTCGGCGGTTGGGTGGCAGATTGAGGGCGATGCCGAAGCCGGCGATCAAGAACAGGCCGGCAAGCATGGTCAGCAACCATTGACGACGAATGGCGTCGGCGAACTCCGCTTCGACTCCATAGTGCGCGAGCTGTATTTCACTATGGCGGTACTTCACCGGCACGCCCTTCTTGATACTCTCGGCGCCCGCATGCCTCTTGCTGTTGAGGTTGCCCCAATTCACCTGGCCAGGATAGAACAACGTGACCGTGTGCCACGATTGATTCCAAGCGGGCTCATTGCCTTCGAAGCGGACCGCAACCAGTTCGGCATCCCGGCCGAGACCGAGCGTGACCGGCAGAGAGACATTATGCCATCGACTGCCGACCGCATCACGATGGACAGAGAAAGCGACATTGTAAATCCGCTTGTCCAGCATGATCTTGTCATCCATTGGCTTGCCGGTATCCATCGCCCGCTTAAGGGTCACGTCCCAGTAGCCGTCTTTCCAGCGCGCTTGTCCTACTACCGTGATGTCGGCATGCGATCCATCGGGTCGCTGTAACAGACGGCGCGGGATTGTATCTCCATCTTTCCAAGCGTAGGTGGCATCGAACGGGGCCGCCGTGTTTTCGCTGATGTAATAGACATCGTCAAAGCCGAGTTTGCGCTGTATCAGGTCGTCCCATTTCAATGCTCTTTGATTGGTCTTTTGAGGGTCGAACATAAATTTCGGCTGCTGCTTCTGGGCGTCCCAGTTGTCGGTGAAGGCTCCACGACCGGCATCGCCGTATCGGGCATCAAACACGAACTGATCGTCGGAAACGCCGATCGGGCCGCCGCGGTGTGCCCGCCAATGCCATAAGTCAAGGAAGTACCCGCCCTTGCGCAGGGCCGCCAACTCTTCCTCAGGCACGACTGAACTCCAATCGTTGATATCTTTTCGGGTCGCGGGCAGGTGCTTGCCGACCTCACTCTGGTTGCGCTTCTGGCCGAGATAGGGATGTGCCTTGACTTCCTCGGCCTTGGCCTCGTTGGTGAAGAAACGCATGCGGTCGCCAACGGTGATGTATCCGCCGTATCTGGCGAATTCGGGAACGCTGCCGTCGTCGAGCAGCATGGTCACGCGGTCCTCGTAGATTCCCTGCGGCTGTGGCCCCGCGACACTGGCGCCGTAGCGCACCCATTTGCCGCCCTCGAACTTCATCATGTCGTGATAGATGGATGGCTGGCGCGCCGGCCAGCGGTAGCGGAAGAACATGTCAGTGCCGTTGTACGCGGCCATGACCTGCAACGGCATGGTCAGTTCTTTCGGGATATAGATGTTACGCTTGGCGTCGTTGACGATGACGCCTGTGCCGTGCGTCAGCCAGGATATCCCCAATGCCCCCAAGAAAAGGGCGAGTACGGCGTATGAAGCAATACGTTTCATGGCGATTCTCCATCACACGTATCAAATTTTGAAATTAAACTGGGGTCAACGGAATTGACCAATATCAGAGTTTCTACGTATTTTCCACGATATGAAAATTGTTCGGAATTTTGTTGACGCTCCGTACGCCACAAGAGGCATCTTGCTGCGGCGTGACAGCCTGTCTGCGAGCAGTAGATAAATGAGATCAATGAGCGTGTCGTTTGGCCGCGCCGTTTGGAGTCTGAATTCTAAACAACAGCAAACAAACCAGAACGAGACAATTCTTCAGGGATGCACGTCCTCGGTGAACCAGTCCGTCGGCAATTCGTGGCCGATGCCGCGTTCCTTGGCCTTGCGGTAGACCACCGAACCCGCGGCGGCGAATTGATAGCCGAGGCCGAGATTGTTGAGGAAACAAGTAACCTCTTCGTCGTTCACCCGCGCCTTGGCCATTCCCGCCACCACTTCGGGCAGGGTGGGGAATTTCTTGATGTCCACGCTTTCCGCCGGCGCGGTGCGCTTTTCCTCGGACGTCGAGGCGGAGTCCGGCAGCTCGCTGCTCACCACCGTGATGGGTTTGGTGTCGCGGGTATGAATCACCACCCGGTCGGCGCGCTTGATCGCCTTCATCTCGATCTCGGGCAATTTGATGGAGCTTAAGTGCATGCCCGGCTTGATCCACTGCTCGAAGAAGATGGCGTCCATGCTGTTGCTGGCGCACATGGCGATGTCGGCGTCCCCGATCGCCGCTTCCGGCTGATCGACCGGAACCACCTCGATATTTAAGATGCCGCTCATCTCTTTCGCGAAGGCCTCGCGCCGTTCACGGTTGGGGCTGAAGCAGCGGATGGAGCGGATGTCGCGCACCGCGCAGACCGCCATCAATTGCGTTCCCGCCTGCCAGCCCGACCCGAGAATGCCGACCTTTTGCGCGTTCTTGCGCGCGAGAAATTTCGCGCCGAGTCCATTGGCTGCGCCGACGCGGATGCGCTGCATGACGCCGTCCGGCATGATCGCCAGCGGCTCGCCGTTCTCGGTCGAGAACAGCAGCACCAGGCCGACGTAGCGGTCGTTCGGCGCCGCCGGCACTTTCACGCGGCGCACATTGTTGCCCACTTTCGGCATGGTGACGATGTCGGAATTGATACGGATGGCGCCGATGCCTAGCTTGGGGATCACCCCGTCCATGGATTTGAGACTGTAATGCGCATCCTGCCGCGTGGTCGGGGTGAGGCAATCGGAACGCGTGCGCGAGACGCCGCGGCCGTCGGCCAATTCCACATAGGCCTCTTCCAGCACGTCGATGCATTCGCGCATGGTCAGCAATTGTTCAACGTCGTTGTTGGACAGGATCAACGTCATTACAGATTTCTCCCTGGACGCTTATGGGCGCGTTTTAGCATTTGCGGATGCGAAAGCTCATGGCCTCCACATCGCGCGATGTGTCTTCTAACACATCCCCGGTTTGCCGCAGCAGGTTTGGGATGTCGATGGCCGTGAGCGGGTCGGTGCATTCCACGATCAGGATCTCGCCGGCCGGCATGCCGGACAGCGCTTTACGCGTGCGCAAAGCGGGCAGGGGGCATTTCAGCCCGCGCAGGTTGAGTTTCTTCTCCGCCATCGGCCTTCCCGTTTCTGTCGCGCCGGGACTGGACAGTCTGCCGCGGCTGCCGTCAAGCCGGCGTCAGGCCGTGCTTGACCTGCGGTGCAGCGCGCGGCCAGATACCGGCGATGGTTGTGTATTCCGAGCCGGGGCAACGTATCGTGCGGCTGACCCCGCTGGCCGAAGCCCTTGCCGCCATTGAAGCGCGCGTCCGCCCGGTCGAGCCGCGGAAGGTGAACACCGTTGCCGCGCTCGGCCGCATCCTCGCCGCCGATGCCGCGGCCTCTGCGAGACAGCCTGCCGCGGCCTTGGCCTTGCGCGACGGCTGGGCGGTCAAATCCAATGAAACCGCCGACGCCGGCTCCTACGCGCCCGCGCCGCTTTCCGCCGTTCCCGCGCGGGTGGCGATAGGCGAGCCCGTGCCGCAGGGCGCCGACGCCGTGGCGCCGGTGGAGGCGGTGGTCTGCCGCGGCAAGACCGCCGAAGCGCTGGCCCCGGTCGCGTCCGGTGAGGGTGTATTGTCCGCGGGCGGCGACGTGGAAGCGGGAAAATCCCTGCGCCACGCGGGCGAACGCTTGCGCGCCATCGACTGCGCGGTGCTATCGGCGGCGGGAATTTTGCGGGTGAGCGTGCGCGAGCCGCGTATTCGCCTGACGCGCGGCCGCACGAACGGCACCGCCGCCATAGCCGCAAGCTATGCATGGCTTGCCGATACGCTGACCGCCGAAGGCGCCGCCGTCATTCTCGATGACGGCGGCGAACCGGCCGCGAGCCATCTCGAAGCGGCATTGCAGCACGTAACAAGCGATGCGGTTGTTATTCTGGGCGGAACCGGAAGCGAAACTTCCGACATAAGCGCCGCGACGCTTGCTAAAATAGGACGCGTGGAATTTCACGGCGTCGGCCTTATCCCGGGCGAAACTTCGGGCTTTGGTTTCGTTGGCGCGCGGCCTGTGCTGCTCATACCGGGCCGTATCGACGCGGCGCTGGCGGTGTGGCTGATCTTGGGGCGGCAGATGTTCAGGCGGCTTGCGGCGCGCAGCGAGGAGGAAGCTCCGGCGATGGCGGAACTCACGCGCAAAGTGACATCGACCGTCGGCATGGCCGAAGTCGTTCCGGTCCGCCGCAGCGGTGACCAGGCCGAACCATTGGCGAGCGGCTATCTGTCCTTTTCGACGCTGGCGCGCGCCGACGGCTGGATTCTCGTTCCCGCCGATAGCGAAGGCTATCCCGCCGGCGCGCGGGTTGCGGTGAGGCTGCTGGCATGAGCGCCGGTCTACTCGATGCTGTTCGCCGCGCGGCGCGCCAGGAGCAATTCCTGGAAGTCGTTTCAGCAGAGGAAGCAAAATCGCGCTTCGAGCATCATCTCGATCTCTCGCCGCTTGCGGCAGAAAAAGTGTTGCTGACGTCGGCGCTCGGGTGCGCGCTCGCGCACGACGTGGTGGCGCCGGTCGATGCGCCGCCGTTCGACCGCTCCGGCGTGGACGGTTTTGCCGTGCGCGCGGCTGATACGGTCGGTGCGAGCGATGCTTCGCCGAAGCGCCTGCGCCTCAACAGCGAAGTGATCGCCTGCGGCTACGTGCCGAAAATAGAAGTCGCAGCAGGAACGGCCACGACCATCGCCACCGGCGGTATGCTGCCGCGCGGCGCGGACGCGGTGGTGATGGTCGAGCACACCGAGCCGATCGACGATGCGCAATTGCCCGCTATCGAACTCCGCCGCGCGGTCTCGCCCGGACAATTCATTGCCTATGCCGGTTCCGACATCGCCCGCGGAGAATCATTGCTGCGCCGGGGCACGCGCATCGGCTCACGCGAGATCGGCATGCTCGCCGCCTGCGGGCTTGCGGAGATCGATACTGTGCGGCGGCCGAAAGTCGGCGTGCTCTCCACCGGCGACGAACTGGTGCCGCTCGGTCAGCCGCTGCATCCCGCGGGCGTCTATGACAGCAACGGCGCGATTCTCGCCGCGGCGGTGATAGAAGCCGGCGGCGAGGCCATTTCGTTTGGCGCATTTCCAGACGACGAAGCCGCGCTCGACAAGGCGGTGCGACGCGCGCTAGCGGACTGCGATATGGTCGTCATCAGCGGCGGCACATCGAAAGGGGCGGGCGATCTCTCTCACCGCGTGGTGGCGCGGCTCGGCAATCCGGGCATCGTGGTGCATGGCGTCGCGCTAAAACCGGGCAAGCCGTTATGCCTTGCGGTGGCGAGCGGCAAAGCGGTCGCCGTGCTGCCGGGCTTTCCCACCTCCGCGATCTTCACGTTCCATACTTTTATCGCACCAGTAATCCGCGCCCGCGCCGGTCTGGCTCCGGAAGCGGCGCAAACCATCGACGCTCAATTGACCGTTCGGGTCAATTCCGAGCTGGGTCGCAAGGAATTTGTGCTGGTCGCTCTCGTGCCGGGCAAAGATGGCGTTGTTGCCTTTCCCTCCGCCAAGAGTTCGGGGGCGGTGACGGCCTTTTCGCAAGCCGATGGTTTCATCGAGGTGGATGCGCTTGCCACGACCGTAGATGCCGGAACGCGCGCGCGCGTCACGCTCATCGGCGGCAAGACCCCGCTTCCCGATCTGGTGATCATGGGAAGTCATTGCATTGGGCTTGACGTCGTATTGAACCGGCTTGCCGAACAGGGCGTCACGGCGCGTACGGTCGCCATCGGCAGCCTCGGCGGTGTGGCCGCCGCCGGCCGCGCCGAATGCGATCTCGCGCCGGTGCATCTGCTCGACGCGGAAACCGGTATTTACAACGAGCACCTTGCCAAAGACGGACTCACGCTGGTGCGCGGCTGGCAGCGCATGCAAGGCGTGCTGCACCGCCGGGACGACCCGCGCTTTGCCGGCAAGAGCGCGAAGGAGGCGCTGAACACCGCGCTCGCCGATTCCGGCTGTCACATGGTCAACCGCAATGCCGGCGCCGGCACGCGCATTCTGATCGACCGTTTGCTCTCTGGTGCGCGTCCGCCGGGCTACGCCAATCAGCCGAAGTCGCACAACGCGGTCGCCGCCGCCGTGGCGCAGGGCCGCGCCGATTGGGGCGTGGCAATCGAGTCCGTCGCGCGGCTCTACGATCTCGCATTCCTGCCGCTGTCGCCGGAGTCGTATGATTTCTTGCTGGTGGAAAACCGCCGCGAACGGCCAGCGGTGAGCGCCTTCATCGCGGCGTTGAAGGAAGAAGCCACAAAGCAAAAGCTTCAGGCGCTGGGCTTGCGCCCGGCGAAAAATTGATTTCGTCTAGCCGTTCGGACGCGCGGAAGCGTCCGCTCAAGCCATTGCCGGCTCGTCTTCCAGCAGGAAACCTGCCGCGAGGATCACGACAGCAAGCACAACATGCAGCCAATTGTCGGCTTGGTTTATCATGATGATCCCAAGCAGCATGTCGCCGCCGGCGACCAAACCCAAGATCGCCACGATGGCATAGACCACGCCCAGGATCTTCAGCGCCAGCGCAGAGCCTAGTCCGGCGTAGGCACCGGCCAGAAGAAAGAGCCCGCTGACGATATGGACAACGTTGTGCGCCGTGTCGACTGCGAAAAGCCCGGTGGCTGAGACCAGCGGGTTGGGGAAGAAGCCAAGGATCCCCACCGCCAGGAAGACCACGCCAAGTACAACGGCAGCCGTCTTTGCATTCAGATTCATGGGAGCCCCCAAAAAGACAAACGTCGATGATAAGAAACTAAGGACCAGACACTGAAGACAACACGTATCATCTTGCGCTCACGCTTCGGGGAACACAAGCTGAGGGAGCTTTGCGGTAGAGTTGCGCCCGCAATCTCTCGCTTCGAGTAAAGAATGCGGTGGATATGCTGATCCTTTCGTTACGGCTATGCACAATGACGGCGGTCTTGGCCGTTCTGCTCGGACCGGTGCAGGCGCAATTGCGCGGCCACGGCGGCCCGGTGCGCGCGCTTGCTATCTCGGCGGACGGCACCGTTGCCATTTCCGGCAGCTTCGACACCTCCGCTATCCGCTGGTCGCTCACGCGCAACGCCGCCGAGCAGGTGCTCCGTTATCATGAAGGCGCGGTCAATGCGGTGGCCATGCTCAAGGACGGGCGCATGGTTACGGCGGGCGAGGAGGGGCGCATCGCCATCTGGCGTCCCGGCCAGCCAAATCCCGTTACAGTTCTGGAGGGACACCGGGCGACGGTGGTCAGTCTTGCACTTTCGCCGGACGGACTGTCGCTCGCTTCGGCGTCATGGGACCATGGTATTCGGCTATGGTCGCTGACCAGCGGCATCTCGCGCGTCTTCGAGGGCCACCAGCAGAACGTCAACGGCGTCGCCTTTACTCCCGACGGCCGGTCGCTGGTGAGCGCCGGCTATGATGCGACGCTGCGCATCTGGCCGCTTTCCGGCGCCGGTTCGCCGGTGGTCAAAACCCTTCCGACACCGCTCAATGCCGTCGCCGTCGCCCGTGACGGCGAAATCGTCACGGCCGGAGCAGACGGAAAGGTCTATTTCCTTTCACCCTCGGGCGAGCTGCGCGGAGAGGTAAGCGCCGGCCAGACCCCGGTCATTGCGCTCGCCATATCGGGCGATGGACGGCTTGTCGCCGCTGCGGGCATTCGCGGCTCGGTGGCGATCATCGAGCGGGCGGGGCGCAAGCTCGAGCGCACGTTGGTCGGTCCCGGCCTGCCGGTGTGGTCGGCCGCCTTCTTTCCCGACAACCGCACGCTGCTCACCGGCGGCACCGACCGCATGATCCGGCGCTGGGATGCGATGAGCGGCGATCACATCGGTGCAGTGGCCATGGGCGCGCCCGAGGATCCGCTTGCGGCCTATACCGGCGATCCGGGCGCCGAGGTTTTCCGCGCCTGCGTCGCCTGCCATACGCTGAACCCCGGCGAGGGCAATCGCGCCGGGCCGACGCTCCACGGCATCTTCGGCCGCAGGATCGCGACGCTGCCCGGCTACAATTTCTCGCCGGCGCTGAAGAAACTTAACATCGTGTGGACGCCGGAGACGGTCGCCAAGCTGTTCGAGGTCGGCCCCATGACCTACACGCCCGGCACCAAGATGCCGGAGCAGACCATCGGCTCGCCCGATGACCGCGCGACGCTGGTGAAGTTTCTGGAGAAGGTGACGAGGAAGTAGGGATTCCATCACTGACTCTATACCTCATACTGAGGAGCGCCCGTCAGGGCGCGTCTCGAAGCATGAGGCCCCCCTTATCCTTCGAGACGGGCACTTCGTGCCCCCTCAGGATGAGGGCGGATAGTAGAATCACCCTTTCCCCTTGGCCTCTCGCTCGCGCAAATAATCTTCCGTGGTGCGTGGGGCGGGGCGCGCGGGCGCGCCATAGGGGTCGAAGTCCTGCTCGCTCACCGCCGCGACGCGGCAGTCGTCGCACATCTTGATGATGTCGAGGCGCTGAGCGGAGCCCTTGTACATCCAATGCCGCCCTTCGAGCTTGGCGGCGATGCGCTCGACCGTGCTTTTGACGCCGAAGGGCTTGTCGCAGCGGATGCAGCGGAACGGCTCTTCCTCCTTGAGCACGCGCGCGGCCGCGGTAGCGGCGCGAAAATCGATTTGCGGCACGAGCGTGATGACCTTCTCCGGGCAGGTGGCCTGGCACAGCCCGCATTGCACGCAGG
Source organism: Xanthobacteraceae bacterium (assembly GCA_040877285.1). GTDB lineage: Bacteria > Pseudomonadota > Alphaproteobacteria > Rhizobiales > Xanthobacteraceae > CANKHA01. The sequence continues at coordinate 9,639 of JBBDNZ010000030.1, read as the reverse complement.
CGTCCTCGACAAAGCGCAACATGGGCTTATCGGGATCGTCCAGCAATGCGCCGGTCGGGCAGGCGGAGACGCAGGAGAGACACAACGTACAGCCTTCGGCATTGAGTTCCACCTTGCCGAAGGGTGCATCTTGCGGCAGCGCGACCACGTCGACCGGCACAGGCGCCGCCTGATGCAATTCGCGCAGAGCCAGCCGCAGCACGTCGCGCTTGGGCCCGACCGGCTGGAAACTTGCCGGGCGCGGCGCGGGCTCGGGCGCTTCCAGGCCGCGCAGCGCTTGGCCGAGCGCGTCGGGATCGTCGGTTTCGATCGCTGCCACCCGCGCCCCGTCAAAGCCAAGCCCGGCGAGGATGGGCTCGGCTAGTCCCAGCGTTTTCACCAGCCCCGCCGTGTCGTGGCGCGCGCGGCCGCGCAGCAGGAAACGCATCGCCGAGACGCCATAAGCGAAAGCGGCCGCGATCGCTTCGAGCCCCACTTGCGTGACTTCGTTGACCGCCACCGGCAGTACATTCGCGGGCAAGCCGTCGCCGTGGCGCGCCAGCGCGTCGATCAGTTCGGCGCCGTGCGCTTCATCGTGCAGCAACAGCACGGGCTTGGCGCCGCCGGCTTCGCGATAAGCCGCCAGCAACACGCGCAACTTGCGCATCAGCATATCGGCCGGCGGCAGCGCGTAGGACGCGGCGCCCGTGGGGCAGGCGGCCGCGCATTGGCCGCAGCCGGCGCAGATTTGGGCGTCGATCATCACATGATCGCCCGCGGGCGTGATCGCGCCGGTCGGGCAGAGATCGAGGCAGCGGTGGCAGCCGACAATCTTCGAGCGTGAATGAGCGCAAAGGTCCTCGGTGAATCGCACATAACGCGGCTTGTCGAAGGTGCCGACGAGATCGCGCGCGCGCAGCGCCGCCCGCAGCACGGCAGCGGGGTCGCCGGGATCGGCGCGCAGATAGCCCTCGCGCAGTTCGGGAGCGGGGAAGAGCGCCGCACTGCCTGAAATATCCAAGATGATATCGCAGCGCGACACCGCTCCATCGCGCGCCGACCCGAAGGCGAGCGTTCCCCGCGAGCTTGGAGCGGGCGGGGCAAATTCATCAATGGTGATCTCGAAAGCGCCGAGATGGCCTTTGGCCGCCCGAATCCTGCCTTTCACCACGGGGAAATCGGTCGTGCGCGGCGGTGCCACGGCGGCGGGTGGTGCGATCATCACGGTGACGTCAAGATGGTCCTTGAGCAGACGCGCGGTTTCGATCGCGCCCTCGTCGCGGCCATAGACCAGAATCACGCCTTCGCTTTGCAGGCTGACGAAAGGAACCTCCGGCGCGGGCTCGGCGGCAGCCGCCAGCAGCGCCGCCATTTTCGGTCCGGCTTTTGCGCTGTCCGTGGACCAGCCGCCGGTTTCGCGGATGTTGGCGAAGATCAATTGCGCATCGCCGCCGGCCTCCGCGGCGACTTCCGAGAACAGCGGCGCCTCCTGAGTACAGGCAACCGTTATCGCCCCGCCCTGCGCCGCGGTCACGCGAAAGCGCTCGATTTCCGCACGGCAAAGTTGCCGCGCCGTCGAAACCTCGGTTCCCCGGCAGCCGCGACGCAACGCCTCAGCATCGAGCCGCATCGTGTCCTCACAGGAACACACCAGGACCTTGCGCGGACGATCCGCCATTTTTCCTCCCGGGTGCCGCATCTATGGCCGTTAACGGCGTAGTTTTTGCGGCAAAATTGGCTGCGGCACGAGAGACGTTATAGTTGTAAGCTTGTCATTGTAACAGTCCTGGAGCGGAGATGCCGCTGAAGACGCGTATGCGTAGCGGGCCGGGGTTTGCGCCCGTACTCGACCTGCCGCCGCCGTACCGCCTCATTACCTTGCGCGAGGTGGGTGACGCCTTCACCCATGCGCAGAAGGTGGCCGCCGAGGAAGGTGCCGGGACGCTGGTTTTCGTCGGACGTTTCGATCTTGCGGAATTCGCGGTGGTGCTGGAGCCGGACGAATCTTTGCGCAGCGCGCGCAAGGTCTTTTACGCCGCCATGAACGCGTTGATCGATGCGCTTATCGCGCATGCGCCGCCGGGGAAATCCATTACCTTCGATTGGCCGGATGCCGTCTGCATCGATGGCGCATTACTCGGCGGCGGGCGCCTGGCCTGGCCGCACGGTGCCGACGAAAATACGCCGCCGGAGTGGCTGGTGTTCGGCGGCATGATCCGCACGGTGTCCATGACCGAGGAACCGGGGTTATTTCCGCTGGAAACGGCGCTGGCCGATGAAGGATTCGAGGAAACCGGCTCCGCGGCGTTGGTCGAAAGCTTTGCGCGGCATCTCATGGTGGCGACCGACGCCTGGCAGCAGGACGGATTTGCCGGTGTCGCCAAGGACTACCTGGCGCGGCTTGCGCCGGAAAATGGCGCCCGGCGCGACATCGACGAGAATGGCGATCTCCTGGTGCGGCGTGTTGGCCGCGCCGAAGCCGAGCGCCGGAGCTTGCTTCCCCGCCTTGAGACCCCAACTTGGTATGATCCGGAAAGAGGAGGGCCGCGCCGATGAAGCTTTTGCGCACCATCCGCCTCGATCCCTCCGATACTTTTGTGTTCGAGAATGCGGCCGAGCCTGGCGAATGGGCAGTGCCAGGCGCTTTTGTGTTTTGGAAACAGGATCCCACCACCCTCGAAGGCAAGGCGCGCACCGCGTTCCGCGCCGGCTTGCTCGGCATCGCTTCGCTCGGCTGGTCTACGCTGGCGCAGATCGTGGAGGCCGACGAAGAAGATCGTGTGGAGGCGGTAGAGATGTTGGCGCAGCGCCTGGTCGAACATTACGGCGCGCCCGACGTCTCGACGGCGCGACCGGCGGCGGCGGAGGAAATCGCCTATGCCGCTTCGCTGTGCGACCACCCGCTCGATACCCTGATCGCCGTGCATCGCGCCTATGAGGATGACGCCATCCGTGAAACGTTCCGCACCTTGCGGCCGCGCAGCGGCCCGAAACTGCTGCGCGCCTTCTCCTTCCTGGAGGCGGAAGGAGACGATGAGCCGGCGGAGGAGGTCGATCTTGCGGAGCTTGCGCGGGGTGGGCACAAGGGGGCTTATGAATGAAGGATTTTTGGCTCTCTTGCGGCCATCATTTGCTTGATCGCGACTCCGGCGGCGGGCTCGTCGTTACCGACGAATTTCTCAAGGTCTATCTGGCCCGGCCGGAGCTTGCGCCGCCACGCAATGCTTTGGACGCCGAGCGCGCGCTGCATGCCGCGCTGATGGCCGATCCACGCCGAACCGTCACCGCCGCTGAAATTGCCGCCATTCCCGATACGGACGCGCGGGAAAACTGGGAGCTGATGCTCGCCTTTCGCGATTGCCTGTTGCGTCATCCCACACTCGAAGCCGCCTACGTCAGCTTAGTGCGCCAGAACGTGAAGCGGACACCGCCGTTGTTCATGAATCAGCTCGTCCATGTGATCCTGCGCAACGCACTCGATGGCTGCGACGATCCCTATGTGCTGCGTGCGGCGGAATTGTTCTTTCGTGAACAGCGGCTGACGGTACATGAGCAATCCCTCATTGCCGCCGACGAGGAAACCATTGCCGGCATCGGGGAAACGCCGTTGTCGCCGCTTGTTTCCATACTCGGGTTGCCGTCGGCTTCAGAGATCGACGTGCTCACCGAGGACAATGCGGAAACCTACTGGGATCGCAGCGATCTATTCGATATGGCGCTCGATATGACCGCGGGGCGGCGAAGTCTAGCCGCGCTCGGCGAAGTGGTCGCAGTCTGGATCCGTCATATGCTGTCGATCGAAGTGGATGTAGAGGCGCTCACCGAGATCCATGAAGCTCATCTTACCTGGTACGTCGGCCTCGACGCTGAGGCCACGCACATCGGCGATGCGCTTTGGGATAACGAAGATCTCGACGAAACCATACGTTCGCGCATCGTCGGGCTCTTCCGGTTGACCTTCCGCGATCCGGGCGTGGTCATGGACAACGTGCGGGGCGAGCCGGTGTATCTGCTGATGGCGATGGCTCCCGACCGGGTGCTGCGGCTAAAGCCGCAGAATCTCATCACCGGCCTGCCGATCCGCCATCTGGAAAGCGTGACGTGACCACGCTCGAACGCATGATAGTGGGCGTGGTGGTGGAGCGGCGGAAGGCCGCAAGCCCGTGGATCGATTTCACCTGGCGGCCCGTGGCGATCTTGCCCGGCCAACCCGACGCGCTGCCGTGGACTGTGTTGTCTTCCGAAGATGAAACAACGACCTTCTATGCGGGGACCGCGGAGATCGATCTGTACCGGATGGAAGCTCCCAATTACCGTGACAATCTCGCCTCCGGCGCGCCGTCCGTATGGGTCGCGCTGCGGCCGACCGAGGGCGATCCGCCTTACAAAATCGCCGCGGTGACCGTAGATCCCTACGAGGGCGAATCCTATACCGAGGCCGGCAACGACCTGGTCGATGCGGTGCCGATGCCGGATATGATCCGCCACCTCGTTGCCGCTTTTGTGGCCGAGCATCCGATTGAGCGGCAGTTCACCAAGCGCAAGCGGAATCGCGCCGATCCCGAAGCCTTGGCGCGTCGCGGCGTCCGGCGCGAGGACGGAAGCGAATGAACGATCCGAAGGTCTTCCTTACGCGCTGGTCGCGCCGCAAACGGGAATCCGCCAGGGAAGCGGACGCGGCATCCGAGGCAAAGACGCCATTGTTCGCCGAAAAGCGCGCCGACGAGCCGGCCGCGCCGGAGCATAGTTTGCCGGCACAGGACGCTTCGGGTCATGAAATCGATCCAAAAACGCTGCCGTCGCTCGAATCGATTGCCGCCGGTTCCGACGTGCGCGCCTTTCTGCAGCGCGGGGTTCCGCCCGCGCTGGCCCGTGCGGCGCTTCGACGCGCCTGGAGCGCCGATCCCACCATCCGCGATTTCATCGGGCTTTCAGAAAATTCGTGGGACTTCACCGCGCCGGATGCGGCGCCCGGTTTTGGCCCGCTTGCGCCGGAAGAAATCCGGCGCTTGGCGGCACAATTTCTTGGCGAAAGCAACGATAGCCGCAAGACCGACCATTCATCCCCCGGTCCTCAACCGTTGGAGCAACCCGTTTTGGCGCAACATGAATCTGTAGCAGCAAACCCGCAGGAAAGACGGCAACCGCCAATCGAGAGCTCCCATAGCGCAAGCGAAGCCGAAGCTCGGAAGCGCACGGATTCGGACAAGAAGACTGACGTATTTGCTCCCGCCAAACGCCGGGAAGCGGATATTGCGGTGCAATTTAAGGACGAAAACGCCGGAGGCAGCGCCGCATCCATGCGTCGGCGTCATGGTGGCGCTTTGCCCGACTTGTCCGAAGGTTCATAGCTTCAAGCTATTGACCTTTCTCCGAGAACGGCGTTAACTTTTTCAAGAATAATTCGAAAAAGCTGAAGCAGGGAGGTTAGATCACCATGCGTGATCTCGGACTTCAGCAAGCGATCCACGCAGCGGGCGGCGTCAGCGAGCTTGCCCGCAAGCTCGGCATTTCGCAGCCCTCCGTTTCCAATTGGTCGCGCATTCCGGCGGAGCGTGTCGCCGTTGTCGAAGAGATCACCGGTGTCGCTCGTGCAAGGCTACGGCCCGATCTGTTCGGCGAGCGCACACTCATGGCAGATGATATCGACGAAATCGATTCCGCACGCGCGCAGGAATATGCCCTGCTGGCCGCACTGCTGATGCGGGCGCCTGATGCGGCTTTTCTTTCCCGTCTCGCCAAGCTGCGCGGCGATGCCACACCGCTCGGCCTTGCCCATGCGGCGCTGGGCGAGGCGGCAAGCGAGGCAAATGCCGAACGCGTCAGCCGCGAATATTTCGATCTCTTTATCGGCCTTGGGCGCGGCGAATTGCTGCCCTATGCCTCCTACTATCTCACCGGCTTCCTGCACGATCGGCCGCTCGCGCGCCTGCGCGGCGATCTCGAAGCCATCGGCGTCGAGCGCGCCGAAGGCAATGCCGAGCCCGAGGACCATGCGGCCATTCTCTGCGAGATCATGGCAGGGGTAATCGGCGGCCGCTTCCCGGCGCATGAGGATACCGAGCGCCAATTGTTTGAAAAGCACATGGCACCCTGGATCGGCCGTTTCTTCGCCGATCTCGAGCGCGCCGAAGCCGCCGGCTTCTACCGCCATGTAGGTGCGCTCGGGCGGCTGTTCATGCAGGTTGAGACGGAAGCCTTCGCGTTGCCTTACGAAAAGGCGTGATGGGAAAAACAGTCACGAATGAAGAAAGAGGAGCCGGCGATGAAACAGCAGGACAAGGCGACGGTTGCTCGTCGCGATTTTCTCCGCGTCCTAGCGACAGGCGCGGGCGCCGCGGCGGTCAGCGCGGGGCCTCTCGCAACATCGGCCGCGGCCGACACGGAAAGCAACGATGAAAAGCGCAAGGCGCGCTACAAGGAAACCGACCACGTGAAAGCGTTTTATCGCGTCAACCGGTATCCGAGCTAAGGGGAGGCACCTGTGCTGATCAAGAGAACAGAACGCCAGGCACGCCACGGTAGGCTTACCGCCGCGCTTGCCGAACAAACGAACGGCCGTCTCGACCGCCGCACGTTCCTTCGCCGCTCCGGCCTCGTCGCCGGCGGTGGTCTGGCGACGCTGGGCGCGATCCCGCTCGCGAGTGTACGCAAGGCCGAAGCCGGGCCGCCGCCACCCGCTGGCGCCGCGGTGACCATTCGCAAGAATATCTGCACGCATTGCTCGGTCGGCTGCACCGTCATCGCCGAGGTCGTCAACGGCGTGTGGACCGGCCAGGAGCCGGGCTGGGATTCGCCGATCAGTCGCGGTTCGCATTGCGCCAAGGGCGCCGCCACGCGCGAGGTGGTGCATGGCGACCGCCGCCTGCGCTATCCGATGAAGATGGTGAACGGCCAGTGGACCAGGATCTCCTGGGACGTGGCGATCAACGAGATCGGCGATAAGCTGACGGCGATCCGCGCCAAGTCCGGGCCCGACTCGGTCTATTGGCTCGGCTCCGCCAAGTTCACCAACGAGGGCGCCTATCTCAACCGCAAATTCGCGGCCTTCTGGGGCACCAACAATTCCGATCATCAGGCCCGTATCTGCCACTCGACCACGGTCGCCGGCGTAGCCAATACCTGGGGCTACGGCGCGATGACCAACAGCTATACCGACATCCGCAATGCCAAGACCATGATCATCATGGGCGGCAATCCTGCCGAGGCGCATCCGGTGTCGCTGCAGCATGTGCTGGAAGGCAAGGAACTCCAGCGCGCCAATATGATTGTGATCGATCCGCGCCTGACGCGCACCGCCGCGCATGCGACGGAATATGTCCGCATCCGCTCCGGCACCGACATTCCGGTGATCTGGGGCATGCTCCACCACATCTTCAAAAACGGCTGGGAAGACAAGCAGTTCATCGAGCAGCGCGTCTACGGCATGGACGACATCCGCAAGGAGGTCGAGAAGTGGACGCCGGAGGAGGTCGAGCGGGTGACCGGCGTTCCCGGCGCGCAGCTTGAGCGCGTCGCCAAGATGTTTGCCACCGAGAAGCCTGCGACCCTGATCTGGTGCATGGGCGCCACCCAGCACACGGTCGGCACCGCCAACGTCCGCGCCTTCTGCATCGCGCTGCTTGCCACCGGCAACGTCGGCGGGCCCGGCATGGGTGCCAACATCTTCCGCGGCCACACCAACGTGCAGGGCGCCACCGACCTCGGTCTCGATATCGTGACCCTGCCGCTCTATTACGGCCTCGCCGAAGGCGCCTGGAAGCACTGGTCTCGCGTCTGGGAGGTTGAATACGACTGGCTGGCCTCCCGCTTCACCCAGACGACCGCTGCCGACGGCAAGGTCATCAAGATGATGGAGACGCCCGGCATTCCGTCGACGCGCTGGTTCGACGCGGTGATGCTGCCGAAGGATCAGGTCTCCCAGAGCGACAACGTCAAGGCCATGTTCATCATGGGCCACGGCGGCAATACCGTGACCCGCATGCCCGAGGCAGTCAAAGGCATCGAGAAGCTGGACCTGCTGGTCGTCGCCGATCCGGTGCCGACCACCTGGGCCGTGCTCTCCGAGCGCAAGAACGACACCTATCTGCTGCCGATCGCGACCAGTTACGAGACTTCCGGCTCACGCACCTCTTCGAACCGGGCGATCCAGTGGGGCGAGCAGATCGTCAAGCCGGTCTTCGAGTCGAAGGACGACCTCGAAGTCATGTACCTGCTGGCGAAGAAGCTTGGCATCGCCGACCGGATGTTCAAGAACATCAAGGTCGAGAACAATATCCCGAGCGCCGAGGACATTCTCCGCGAGATCAACCGCGGTGGATGGTCGACCGGTTATTGCGGCCAGTCGCCGGAGCGGCTCAAGGCGCATATGAAGTACCAGGCGAAGTTCGATATGCTCACGCAGCGCGCGCCGAAGGATCTTCCGGAGATCGGTGGCGACTATTACGGATTGCCGTGGCCCTGTTGGGGCACGCCGGAGTTCCGGCATCCCGGAACGCCGCTCCTCTATAATACCAACCTGTCCATCAAGGAAGGCGGCGGCACGTTCCGCGCCCGCTTCGGCCTGGAGCGCGAGGAGAAGTTGCCGGACGGCACGACCCGCAAGGTCGGCCTGCTCGGCAACGGCTATTACTCCCAGGACTCCGAGATCAAGGACGGCTACCCCGAGTTCACGCTCGGCGTGCTGAAGAAGCTCGGATGGGATGGCGACCTGACCGCGCCGGAATTGGAGACGATACAGCGCATCAACCCGGCCAACCCGGATGCGGTTTCCTGGTCACTCGATTTGTCCGGGGGCATCCAGCGTGTTGCTATCACGCACGGGTGCGTACCCTACGGCAACGGCAAGGCACGCGCCAATGCCTGGAACCTACCGGATCCGATACCGGTGCATCGCGAGCCGATCTACACCCCGCGGCCCGACCTCGTCGCCAAGTACCCGACGCTGCCGGACGCCAGGCAATTCCGCGTGCCCAACATCGGCTTCACGGTGCAGAAGGCGAACGTGGACAAGGGCATCGCCAAGGAATTCCCGCTGATCCTCTCATCGGGACGCTTGGTGGAATACGAAGGCGGCGGCGAGGAAACCCGCTCCAACAAGTGGCTCGCTGAGTTGCAGCAGGACGCGTTCATCGAAATCAATCCGGCGGACGCGGCCGAGCGCGGCATCAAGGACGGGGCCTGGGTCTGGGTCTTCGGTCCTGCCGATACCCGGCCTAAGGCCCGGGTCAAGGCGCTGGTCACGGAACGTGTCGGCAAGGGCGTTACTTGGATGCCCTTCCACTTCGCCGGCTGGTTCCAGGGTGTGGATCAGCGCAGCAAATATCCAAAGGGGGCCGACCCGATCGTGCTGGGAGAGAGCGTTAACACGCTCACGACCTACGGCTACGATCCGGTAACCGGCATGCAGGAACCAAAGGCCACCCTCTGTCAGATCAGAGCGGCATAAGGAGGCGGGACCATGGCTCGGATGAAATTTCTCTGCGATGCCGACCGTTGCATCGAGTGCAACGCTTGCGTCACCGCCTGCAAGAACGAACACGAAGTGCCGTGGGGCATCAACCGCCGGCGTGTCGTCACCATCAATGACGGCAAGCCGGGCGAGCGGTCGGTTTCCATGGCCTGCATGCATTGCACCGACGCGCCCTGCGCGGCGGTGTG
>JBBDNZ010000029.1:0-7314 GCA_040877285.1 Xanthobacteraceae bacterium | reverse complement strand
CAACGCGATCAAGGAATTCATCCTCGCGGGCAACGAGGATTTCGACTTCGTCCTGTGCGAGATCGGCGGCACGGTCGGCGATATCGAGGGCCTGCCGTTCCTCGAGGCTATCCGCCAGCTCGGCAACGACCTGCCTCGAAACCGCGCCGTCTATATCCACCTCACGCTGCTGCCCTACATTCCCGCGGCGGGAGAGTTGAAGACCAAGCCGACCCAGCATTCGGTCAAGGAACTGCTGTCGATCGGCATTCAGCCCGACATCCTGCTCTGCCGCACCGACCGGGCGATTCCGCAGGCGGAGCGGCGCAAGCTCGGCCTGTTCTGCAATGTGCGGGAAAGCGCGGTGATCGAGGCGCGCGATGTCGACAACATCTACGCCGTGCCCGAGGCTTATCACGCCGAAGGGCTCGACAAGGAGGTGCTGGCGTCGTTCGGCATCGAGGACAGCCGCCCGCCCGATCTTACTGTCTGGCGGGAGATCAACGAACGCGTCCGCGCGCCCGAAGGCGACGTCACCATCGCCATCGTCGGCAAATATACCGGCATGAAGGACGCCTATAAGTCGCTGATCGAGGCGCTATCGCACGGCGGCATTTCCAACAAGGTCAAGGTCAAGCTCGACTGGATCGAATCCGAGGTGTTCGAGAATGAGGACCCGGCGCCGTTTCTCGAACACGTCAACGGCATTCTCGTGCCCGGCGGCTTCGGCCAGCGCGGCGCGGAGGGAAAGATCCGCGCGGCGCGCTTCGCCCGCGAACGCCACGTTCCCTATTTCGGAATTTGCTTCGGCATGCAGATGGCGGTGATCGAGGCCGCGCGCAATCTTTGTGGGATAGCCGAAGCCAATTCGACCGAGTTCGGCACGACGCCGGAACCCGTGGTCGGCTTGATGACCGAATGGCTCAAGGGCAACGAGCTGGAAAAGCGGCGCGCGGGCGGCGATCTCGGCGGCACCATGCGGCTCGGCGCTTATCGGGCTATTCTCCAGCGCGGCAGCCGTGTCGCCGGTATCTACGGCGCTAATGAAATCTCCGAGCGCCACCGCCACCGCTATGAGGTCAACACGACCTACAGAGGACGCCTGGAGCAGCACGGCATGCGTTTCTCCGGCATGTCGCCCGACGGCGTGCTGCCCGAGATCATCGAATACCAGGATCATCCCTGGTTCGTCGGCGTGCAGTTCCACCCGGAACTGAAATCGCGGCCCTTCGCGCCGCATCCGCTGTTCGCCTCCTTCGTCGAGGCCGCGGTGGAACAGAGCAGGTTGGTGTAGGTGGAGATTGCAGTCAGGAACTATAACGCCGATCGTTATCATTAAGATTTGCAGCGCCAGATTATAATTTAATTTACCTCATTATTTTTCGGAAGCACGAAAAAATCCGAATTTGTGGCGCGTTAAAGGCGATGTAGCAGTTCCGGTAGATATTCGTCCCGTTATGTGGACGCTCTTTTTCCCAAGGTCCGATCGAACAAACCCGATTGGCTCGATGCCCGCGTGTCGTCAAGACGCGGGCACAAGCGCGCATTCCATCAGCCTACGAAGCGCCTGGCGCATTCGTCCGGTCCGGTCGGTTGTTTACATCGGCTTCTTGCTCGTGGCCGCCATTGCGATAACCGGAGCAATCGGCGTCAAAAATCTTCGTAATCGCGCCCTCTCCGAGCAGGAAAGGAACCTGCACAATGTCGTTTCGTTACTTGCCATACGCACGGATCGATCCTTTAAAACCGTGGAGGTTATTCAGGATGGCTTGATTGACCGTATCAATGCCCTGGGGATCGCCAGCTCCAAAGAGTTTGAACAGCGACTGTCCGGCTACGACAATCACCTTATGCTCAGGGACAAGGCGGCGGGATGGAGTCAAATCGGTTCGCTTACGTTGATTAATTCTCAAGGCAAGTTGTTTAATTTTTCCCGCTACTGGCCGCTTCCAAATATCGATGTCACCGACCGCGAATTTTACAAGGTTCTTAAGGCAGACGCGCGTTTGACTTCATTCGTGGGCGAGCCGGTACGCAATCGCGCCAACGGCGAATGGACTATTCACCTCGTGCGCAAGGTGTCGGGCCCGAATGGTGAATTTCTTGGCTTGATTCTTGGCGCAATCGACCTGCCGTACTTCGAGCAATATTTTGGCAGCGTTGCTTTGCCAGAGGGAAGCACGATTTCTCTTTTCCGCAATGACGGCGTATTGCTGGCGCGCTATCCCGCCGCGGACCCGGAGCTAACGCGGTCCTATTCCAAAAATGAAACGCTCATGGATCTGCTATCGCGCGCCAAAGGGGGCGACGTTCGGCAAATCGGAATATTTGAAGGCGCGGATTCGCTGATTGTCGGCAGGCAACTCAACAGCTATCCATTTGTTTTGTTGGCTACCGAAACAGTGGACTCCGCGCTTGCCGATTGGCGAAAGCATGCGATTGAATTGACCGGCGTTGTAATTGCGCTGATGGTTGCATTCTGTTGTTTGATTTTGATCACCGCGCGGCAGGTAGCACTAAATCTCGACAAACAGAAAACCCGGCTGGACACGGCCCTCCGCAATATGCACCAGGGCCTTTTGATGTTTGATGCTGCGGGCAGGCTAATTCTATTCAATGACCGATTCTGCGAAATCTACGGCCTGGCGCCGGGAACCGTGCATATCGGCTGCACGCTTCGCCAGCTGCTTGAAATGCGTCAAGTAGCCGGAACTTTCGAGGGAGATCCCGTTCAGTATGCCGCAAGGTTGTTTAATAGGAATGGAAGGTACGAGGGCGATCCGGCCATCGGCAAGTTTGTCACGGAAGGGTCCGAAACTAAACTGACGGAACTGCCGGACGGACGCTATATCTCGATCACCAACCAAAGAATACCGGGCGACGGCTGGGTCTCCACGTATTCCGATATCACCGAACAGCGCCGCGCCGAACTGGAGCGGGATCGCAGCCGCGCCTTTCTCGATACGATCGTCGATCACGTGCCCGCCACCCTGGTGGTGAAGAACGCGCGCGACCGCCGCTACGTTCTGATCAACCGCGCCGGCGAAAACTTTTTCGGTCTCTCCCGTGAGGAGATGGTCGGCAAGACGTCCCAGGAGGTCTTTCCCAAGGAGCAGGCGGACATCATTGACCAGCACGACGAGGCGCTGTTGCGCTCGAAAACCGAGCTTTTCCTCAGCGATCACCCGTTACAGACGCCGCGCAAGGGAACGCGGGTCATCACGACGAAAAAGGTGGCGATCCGCGACGACAAGGGCGAGCCGCAATACCTGGTCAACGTCATCGAGGACGTGACGGAGCGCAAGCGCGCGGAGGCGCGCATCCAATACATGGCCAACCACGACATGTTGACCGACCTGCCGAACCGGACGGCATTCACCCGGCATCTCGAGCTCACCATCGAGCAGACGACCAAGGATGGAGAGAGTTTTGCGGTCCTTTATCTCGACCTCGACCGCTTCAAGGAGATCAACGACATTTTTGGCAATGCCGGCGGCGACCGCCTGCTGTGCGAAATGTCGCGCCGCCTGCAAGCGGCCGTCGAGGGCGCGTTCCTCGCGCGCATCGGCGGAGATGAATTCGCGATCATCGTCGATGGGCCGCAGCCGGCGACCGCCGAAGCGCTGGCCGACAAACTGATTGCCGTTACCGCGCAGGAAGTTGAGGTCGAGGGCCAGGAATTTCACGTCGGCGCTACGATCGGCATCGCGATCTATCCCGCCGATGGCGCCGACGCCACCACGCTTCTCGCCAATGCGGGCGGCGCCCTCGAACGGGCCAAGGGAGAGGCCCGCGGCTCGATTCGCTTCTTTGAAGCGGAGATGGATCACCTGTTGCGGGAACGCCGGGAGTTGCAGCTCGACCTGCGTTCCGCGGCGGCTTGCGGCGAGCTCGAATTGTACTACCAGCCGCAGGCGCGGATCGACGGCGATGTGATCGGCTTCGAGGCGCTGCTGCGCTGGCACCATCCGTTGCGCGGCCTGGTGCCGCCGAACACCTTCATCCCAATCGCCGAAGAATGCGATCTGATCCTGCCCATCGGCGAATGGGTGTTGCGTGAGGCGTGCCGGGAAGCGGCCTCCTGGCCGAAGCCGTTAAACGTCGCCGTCAACCTTTCACCGGCTCAATTCCAGCACGGAGATTTGGCCGGTCTCGTCCATTCGGTGTTGCTGGAAACCGGGCTGGCGCCGCGCCGGCTTGAATTGGAAATTACTGAAAGAGTGCTGATCGGCGATTTCTCCCGCGCCGTCTCGATCCTGCGCCGGCTCAAATCGCTTGGCGTGCGCATCGCCATGGATGATTTCGGCAGCGGCTATTCATCGCTGTCGTATTTGCAGTCCTTTCCGTTCGACAAGATCAAGATCGACAAGGCTTTTATTGCCAATCTCGATCGCAGCCCACAGGCCGCCGCCATCGTGCGCGCCGTGATCGGGCTTGGCCACGGCCTTGAGCTTCCCGTCATAGCCGAAGGCGTGGAGACCAAGTCCCAGCTCGAATTTCTGGTCCGCGAAGCCTGCGACGAGGTGCAGGGCTTCGTCATCGGCGAGCCGCTGCCTATCGCCCACTATTCCGAGCCGGTCGGCCGGCCGGCCGTTGGCCGGAAAAAGCTGGCGGTCGCGAAATAATTCCCGCGTCCGGCTTCCTTGAACCATAAAATCCGCGACCGTTGACCGCGAGGCTTGCGGCCGTCATGGTTTGGGCATGGATGCCGTAAAACCCGACCTGATCCCGAACGCCATCGTTGAAATTGGCGAAGCGCGTTTTGGCAATGCCCTGCCGCTTTCGCTGATCGCCGGTCCCTGTGTTCTGGAGAGCCGCGATCACGCGCTCGAAATGGCGTCCGCGCTGAAGCAGATCGCGGGCCGCCTCGGCATGGGGCTCGTCTATAAAACCTCTTTCGACAAGGCCAACCGCACAAGCCGGGACAGCGCGCGCGGGCTTGGGCTTGATCGGGCGCTGCCGGTGTTTGCCGAAATTCGCGAAAGTCTGCGCCTGCCGGTGCTCACCGACGTGCACGAATCCGCGCAATGCGCCGAAGTCGCAAAAGCGGTGGACGTTCTGCAAATCCCGGCCTTTCTCTGCCGGCAGACCGACTTGTTGATCGCGGCGGCAAAAACCGGTCGCGCCATCAACGTGAAGAAGGGGCAGTTTCTCGCGCCCTGGGACATGAAGAACGTGGTCACCAAGATCACAAGCGAGGGCAACCGCAATGTGCTGGTCACCGAGCGCGGGGTGTCTTTTGGTTACAATACGCTCGTCTCCGACATGCGCTCCTTGCCGATCCTGGCGCGCGAAACGCGGGCGCCGGTGATCTTCGACGCCACCCATTCGGTGCAGCAGCCGGGCGGGCAGGGGACCTCCTCCGGCGGCGAACGGGAGTTTGTGCCGGTGCTGGCGCGCGCCGCGGTGGCGGTGGGCGTGGCGGGGGTTTTCATTGAAACCCACCAGGACCCCGATCACGCCCCCTCGGATGGGCCAAACATGCTTCCGCTCAAGTCCTTGGAGGGGCTTCTTCGAAAATTGATGGAATTCGACGCCGTAGCCAAGCGCTGACGGCCCGGCCGAGCCCTTCGACATCCTTGTCGCCTGCCGCAAAAACCTCGATGATGCGCCAACGGCCTGGGGTGCCGCGCGAAAGCGTGGCT
Source organism: Xanthobacteraceae bacterium (assembly GCA_040877285.1). Classification (GTDB taxonomy): domain Bacteria; phylum Pseudomonadota; class Alphaproteobacteria; order Rhizobiales; family Xanthobacteraceae; genus CANKHA01. Next base: position 1,690 of record JBBDNZ010000029.1, on the reverse strand, counting down.
GAGAGCAAACCCATCGAACCTGTCTGGGTCATGCCAGCGTAGGAAGCCGCCGATGAATGCCCGCGTTTCACCGCCGTCGTCTCCCACCGTTGCCGTGATCGGCGCCGGCGCCATCGGCCTTTCCATCGCCTGGCGGCTGGCGCAGCGCGGCGCGAAAGTCATCGTCTTCGACAAGGATGCGGCCGGATCGGGCGCAAGCCATGCCGCCGCCGGCATGCTTGCCGCTTGCGTCGAAGCAGAACCGCGTGAGGAAGCATTGGTGGCGCTCAACCGCGCGAGCCAGCTTCTGTGGACCTCTTTTGCGGAAGTACTCGAAGCCGCCGCTGAAATGTCAATCGGATACCGCGGCGAGGGAACGCTCGTTCTGGCGCTGACCGCCGACGACCAGGCGCGGCTCCAACATCTTCAGACCTTTCAGCAGTCGCTCGGTTTGCCGTTGGAGTGGCTGTCGGCCGCGCAAACCCGCCGCCGCGAGCCGCATCTCGCGCCGGGCATCGCCGGCGCGATTTTCAGCCCGCAGGATCATCAGGTGGACAACCGCGCCGTGGTTGCGGCGCTGCGAAATGCGGCGGCGCGGGCCGGTGCGGTCATACGCGAGCATGTCGCGGTCGAAGGCGTGGAAACGGCCGGGGACCGCGTTGCCGGCATCCGCGCCGAAGGACGCGTCATCCCCGCCGATGTGGTCGTGGTCGCGGCCGGTGCCTGGTCGCGCGGTATAGCCGGATTGCCACCCGAGGCCCGGCCGCCGGTACGGCCGGTCAAGGGACAGATGCTGGCCTTGCGTATGGACCCGAAAGCCCCACTTTTGCAGCACGTCATCTGGGCGCCCGGCGCCTATCTGGTGCCGCGGCGCGACGGACGCCTGCTGATCGGCGCCACGGTCGAGGAAAAAGGGTTCGATCCCGACCTGACTGCCGGCGGCCAGCTTTCCTTGCTGGAGGCGACCTGGCGGGCGCTGCCCGGGATCGAGGAACTGCCGATCGACGAAATGTGGGTCGGCTTCCGTCCCGGCAGCCGCGACGACGCTCCGATCATCGGGACGGGACCGTTGCCGGGTCTGGTTTATGCCACCGGGCACTATCGCAACGGCATTTTGCTTACCCCGATCACCGCCAAGGCGGTGGCCGATCTCATTCTCGACGGTGCGATGGACCCGCTGGTACGGCCTTTCGGGCTTGAGCGTTTCACCGCGGCAATCGCGGCGGAGTAGAATATGGGCATGATACAGGCGATGATCCGCATCAACGGCGAAGGCGCGCCGCTTACGGCTGCGACGCTCGCCGAGCTGCTGGCGGAAAAGGGCGTCGCCGACGGCAAGGGCGTGGCGGTGGCGCTCAACGGCCAGGTGGTGCGGCGTCACGCTTGGTCGGATACCAAACTTTCGCCCGGCGACGATGTGGAAATCGTGCGCGTGCGCCAGGGCGGGTGAGAAGAGAACGCGATGAAGCAGAACGATCCTCTTGTGATTGCGGGCCGCACATTCCATTCGCGGCTCTTCCTCGGCACCGCCGGCTATCCCAACCGGCAGGTGATGCTCGATGCCATTACGGCGAGCGGCACCGAAATGGCCACCGCCTCCGTCCGGCGCATCAGCCTGGCGGGCGAAGAGGAAAGCCTGCTCGATCTGCTGGCCGGCCGCGTGCATTTTCTCCCCAACACTGCCGGCTGCCAGACCGCCAAAGATGCCGTG
>JBBDNZ010000028.1:0-7359 GCA_040877285.1 Xanthobacteraceae bacterium | reverse complement strand
TGGCCGGCAAGCAGCGCTTCGTTCCGCCGGAAGCGCAAGTGCTGGTGCATGAGATTTGGCTCGGCGACCGCCGCGACGATGCGGCCGCCGCAACCTACAGCGCGGAAGACATCGTCGTCTTGCAGCGCGACATCGGGCGCCTCGCGCAATATACGGTGGAGATGGGCGGCTCGATCGACCTGCTGGAGATCGCGCTGCGTATTCCGCCTTGGGAGCCGATGCGCAAATTGTCCGCGGCGGACCTGCGCCGCGTGGGGCTCGATACGCGGGCCGACGTTCTCGATTCCGGCTCGCAGGCGATGGCGGTGTCGGCGGCTTCGGCGGCTTCGCCACCGATGCCGCGCGTTTCGCCGGTCGCGGGCGGCTGGTCCGTCAGCGAAAAATCCGGCCGGTCGATTCTGAACAGGAGTCATCCGCTCACGCTCGAAGGCGACGAGATCGGCAGCTTCGACCTCGTCTTTAGCTGCGCGGCCGCTCCGGACAGCTACGACGTCGCCTATTTCGAAAAAAGGCGCGGCGCGGGCGCGCAGCCGGGCGGCGATGCGCTCAAGCGGGTGGCCATCTACGTCGGCCGCAAGTCGGTGTCGTTGAATGTCGTGGGCTCGCAGGTGCGGCCGGAAGATCGGGAGCTGGAGTCGGTGGCGCGCGGCGTCGTTCCGGCGGATTTTCTGGAGTTGCTTGCGCGCGACGGCAGCCGTTCCCTGACGGTGAAGACCGCGGCTTCCAATGACGTCGAGACGGCGATTCGGATCGGCAATACCGGGGCGGCGCAAAACCTGCCGCGTCTTGCCGCGAGTTGCCGCGAGCAATCCGCTGCGCACGCCGAGTTGCAGCCGGCGCAAGCGGTTGAGGCCGCCGGCCAGCCCAAATAATCAAAGCAAGAGTCTAAGCGTCGTTATTCCGCGGCCACGCCGGCGCGCCGGCGCTCGATCTGGTCGATCGCCGAGACCACCGCATCGAAGGTGAGCATGGTGGAAGCGTGCCGCGCCTTGTAATCGCGCACCGGCTCAAGCACCGCGATGTCCGCCCATTTGCCCGTGGGCGGCGCGCCGCCTTCCTTGAGCATCCGCCGCACCGTCTCGCGCAATTCGCGCAGCTCGTCCGCCTTCGCCCCGACGATGTTGCGCGCCATGATGGAGGAAGATGCCTGGCCGAGCGCGCAGGCTTTCACCTCATGGGCGAAGTCGGTGACGGTATCGTCGTCCATCTTCAGATCGACGGTGACCGTGGAGCCGCACAGCTTGGAATGGGCGGTGGCGGTGGCGTCGGCCGCGGCCAGCCGTCCCAGCCGGGGGATATTCCCGGCGAGCTCCAAAATGCGGTTGTTGTAGACCTCGTTCAGCATCATTAACCGGGGCCGCAAGGCGATTTGCCTCATGCACGCAAACGATTATATAGGAACTATCCGGCGCGGACCAAAAGGGTTCGGCGCCGGGAGCGCGGCAATCAAGCCGTGCAGTGAGAATCAATGGGAATGCAGCGTCCGGTCGTTTTGGCCGACGCGGCCACCCGGTGACACCTCCGGCCAGGCGCCGGTCGAACGGAGAGACCGTTATGGACGCTGTGATCAAGCCCTGGCCCAAAGGCTCGCCCGCCCAACTGTCGGATCATGTGCGCGCGGCGCCCAAGCCGGTCGAGCCGCGCCCGACGCGCGAGGAGGCCGAGGCGGCGGTGCGCACGCTCATCGCCTATGCCGGCGACGATCCCGCGCGCGAGGGCCTGCTCGAAACGCCGCAGCGCGTCATCGGCGCCTTCGACGAAATGTATCGCGGCTATCGCGAATGCCCGGTCGAGGTGCTCGACCGCACCTTCGCGGAGATGGGAAAATACGACGACTTCGTGCTGGTGCGCGACATCGCCTTCAACTCCCATTGCGAGCATCACATGATGCCGTTTTTCGGCAGGGCGCACGTCGCCTATATGCCGGTGGAGCGGGTGGTGGGGCTGTCGAAGCTCGGCCGCCTGGTGGAAGTCTATGCCCGGCGGCTGCAGACCCAGGAGTATATGACCTCGCAGATCGCCACCGCGATCGACGAAATCCTCAAACCGCGCGGCGTCGCGGTGATGATCGAGGCGGAGCATATGTGCATGTCCATGCGCGGCGTGGCGAAGCCGGGCGCCACCACCATCACCACGCAATTCGCCGGCGATTTCCGCGACAATTCCGAGCATCAGGCCCGCTTCATCAGCATGGTGCGCGGGGCGCCGCGATAGGGGTTCCGTGCCTGACATCAGCAGCCCATTTCCGCCGCGCGGCCCGGCCGACGAGATCGAGGAGGGGCTTTCGTTTCAGCCCAAATTCGACGCCGACGGCTTGATCGCCGCCGTCACCACCGATGCGCGTTCCGGCGAGGTGCTGATGATGGCGTATATGAATCGACAGGCGCTGCAAAAAACCATCGAGACCGGCGAGGCCTGGTATTTCAGCCGCTCGCGCAAGGCGCTGTGGCGCAAAGGCGAAAGCTCCGGGCATGTCCAACGCGTGGTCGAGCTGCGCGTGGACTGCGATCAGGATGCGCTGTGGTTGAAGGTCGAGCAGCAGGGCGCGGGCGCGTGCCACACCGGACGGCGCTCATGCTTCTATCGCGCGGTGCCGCTGGGTAGGACCGGCGCGAAACTGGAATTCCGCGAAGAGGGAAGGGCGTTCGATCCGAAGGCGGTCTACCGGGACAAATGACGCCCCGACTTGCACGCAAGAGTCGCGGACAAATCATTGATCTTGCTACATTGTTTTACCATAGCTCCAACGCCGGCTTTCATCCTTAACCCGCGGACGCTAAGGTGCGACCGGGGTGTGGAGTACCGTCATGCCGCTTGCGTCAAGGATCGAAGCGCGCCGATTTTGTCTCGTCCTGGTCAAGCCAGCGCACTACGACGATGACGGCTACGTCATCCAATGGTATCGTTCCGCAATCCCCTCCAACTCTCTTGCGGCGCTGTATGGCATCGCGAAGGAATTCGCCGAGCGAAAAGTGCTTGGCGACGAGGTGGACATCGAGATCCATGCCTTTGACGAGACCAACACCCGCATCCGCCCGGAGCGCCTGGCGCGGCTGGTGAAGGCGGCCGGCAGCGGGATGGTGATGCTGGTCGGCGTGCAATCCAATCAAACGCCGCGCGCCCTCGACATCGCCCGCAGATTACGCAAAGCCGGCATTCAGGTGGGCATTGGCGGCTTTCACATGTCCGGCGTCATCTCGATGATCGACGGCAATGACGATGCCCTGCGTGAAGCGCAGGCGATGGGGGTTTCGGTGTTCGCCGGCGAGGCCGAGGGGCGGCTCGACCAAATCGTGCGCGATGCCTATGCGGGTCAATTGCGTCCGCTCTACAATTTCATGGCCGATTTGCCCGGCATAGAAGGCGCGCCGATTCCGCTGCTGAAACGCGAGCGCGTCAAGCGCACAGCCGGGGCGGTGACGAGTTTCGATGCGGGACGCGGCTGCCCCTATCAGTGCTCGTTCTGCACCATCATCAACGTGCAGGGGCGCAAGTCGCGACGGCGCTCTCCCGACGACGTGGAAAACATCGTGCGCGCCAACTTGGCGCAAGGACTCTCCCGCTTCTTCATCACCGACGACAATTTTGCCCGCAACAAGGATTGGGAAATCATTCTCGATCGCCTGATACAGTTGCGCGAGGTGGAGAAGCTGGACTTCAGCATCATCATTCAGGTGGACACGCTGTGTTACAAACTTCCAAATTTCATTGAGAAATGCAGCCGTGCCGGGGTAAAGCGGGTTTTCATCGGGCTTGAGAACGTCAACCCGGCCAACCTGATGGCGGCGAAGAAGAAACAGAACAAGATAACCGAGTACCGCAAGATGCTGCTGGCCTGGCAGAAAGCGGGCGTGCTGACCTACGCGGGCTACATTATCGGTTTCCCCAACGACACCGTTGAATCGGTGTTGCACGACATCGAGGTGATCAAGAAGGAATTGCCGGTCGATCTGTTGGAGTTCTTCTATCTTACGCCGTTGCCGGGATCGGAAGATCACCAGAAACTTTTCCGCGCCGCCGTTCCGATGGACCCGGATCTCAACCGGTACGATCTCTACCACATCACCGCGACGCACCCGCTCATGTCGCGCGAGGAATGGGCCTATGCCTATAGCGAGGCGTGGAAGCGCTTTTATTCGCTCGATCATGTCGAAAAGATACTGCGCCGCGCGGCCGCGCTGCGTCCCAGTTTCGGGAAGACTTTGTTCGTCATCACCTGGTTCAAGGGCTGCATCGAGATCGAGAACATTCATCCGCTGGAAGGCGGATTCCTGCGGCTGAAATTCCGCCGCGACCGGCGGCCGACGATGCCGATGGAGCCGATCTGGTCGTTCTATCCGAAATATTTCCTTGAAACCGCGGTGAAGAATTTCCGCTGGATTTCGCTCTATCTGCGCCTTCGCCGGATTTATCTCGCGATCAAGTACGATCCCAAACGCGCCGACTATACGGATATTGCGATCATGCCCGTCACCGACGACGAAATCGAGACGCACGAAATGTTCAACTCCGACGCGGCGCGCGACTACGTCCAACAGGAACGACGCCTGGAGAAGATCCGCCGGGGCGAGGCGGGCTTGGTGCCGTCTCATCCCGAAATCGGCATCCCATCAGCGGCCGAGTGATCTGGCCAGCAATTGCCCGGCGCGCAGCAGGTGCGGCCGGTCGTACATGACGCCGTCGACGGCGACGGCGCCCTTGTCGGGCGCGGCGGCGAAAGCGGCGGCCACCGCGCGGGCCCAGGCCAATTGCTTTTCCGTCGGCGCGAAGGCCTCGTTGATGACTGGGATTTGCGCCGGATGGATCGCCATTTTCCCGGCAAAGCCGAGATGGGCGGCGTCTTCGGCCTCGCGGCGCAGTCCTTCGGTATTGCGGAAATCGGCATAGACGGTGTCGATGGCCGGAACCTGGGCCGCCGCCGACGCGGCGAGGCAAAGCGTGCGGGCGAGGCGATAGGGATCGAGAAAATTGCCGTCCGCGCCCCGGCTCGATTCGGCGGCGAAGGCAAAACTCAAATCCTCGCTGCCCCAGGTGAGGCCGATCAATCGCATGCTCGCGCCGGCATAGCTGCCGGCGAGGAACAGCGCCGTGGCGCTCTCGATGGCGAAAGCGAAGATGCCGGTGCCGCCGTCGGGCAGGCCGAAGATCGCTTCGCGCGCCGTGAGCTTGGCGTCGAGATGGATGATGGACGCGCCGCCTTCAGCCTTCGGCAGCACCACGGCGTCGGGTTTGGCCGGCAACACGGCGTCGAGGTCGGCGTCGGTCAGCCCGCTTTCGAGACCGTTGATCCGCACGAACAGGCGCGGGCGCGCCCTTGCCGCGGCCGTTTCCTTCAGGAATGCCGCCGCGCTCGCCCGCGCCGTTAATTTTTGCTCCGGCGCAATGGCGTCTTCGAGATCGACGATCACCGCGTCGGCGCCGCTGGTCAGCGATTTTTCCAGCTTGCGCGCGCTGTCGGCGGGAACGAAGAGAAGAGAACGCATAAGTGTTCCACATAAAAGCCCGGCGGCGGTATTTCGCCGGCGCGCCGGCCTGCTTGCTATACATTTCCCGCGCCGCGCCCGCGCGCCCGCCGTTAACCCCCCGTTTACCATAATTGTGGAGGGTGGCAGAGGCCGGGAAAGCCCGCGCACCGCGCGGCTGCGGCCGGACACGGACCCATGGTGGCCAGCCCCATCAGCAGCGCCGGTGCCGCGTTATCGCACATCACCGGCGCCATTCGGCAGGCGGCGCAGGCGGTCGGCACCAGCTTTTCCTATCTGCTGACCACGGCCCGGGTCGAATCGAACTTCAATCCGAACGCCAAGGCCAAGACCTCTTCGGCGCAAGGCCTGTTCCAATTCATCGAACAGACCTGGCTCGCGACCGTGAAGGATGCGGGACCGCGGTTCGGCTACGGCCAATACACGGATTCCATCGTCAGGACGCGCAGCGGCCGCATGGAAGTCGCCTCTCCCGCCCTGCGCGCCGAAATTCTCAATCTGCGCCGCGATCCGGCGGCGAATGCGGCCATGGCCGGGGCCTTCACCCGCAGCAACGCGGATTATCTGACGCGGCGGCTCGGCCGCGCGCCCAGCGAAGGCGAGCTTTATATCGCGCATTTTCTCGGCGCCGGCGGCGCGACCAAGCTCATCGGCGCGGCGCAAAATTCCAACGGCAACGCCGCCGCACTTTTTCCCGCCGCGGCCAAGGCCAACCGCTCCATCTTCTTCGACAAGCAGGGACACGCCCGCAGCGCCGGCGAGGTCTATGCCGATCTGACCGGACGTTATGCCGCCGCCCGCGCGCGCACCGGAACAGTATTGGCGGCGGAAACCGCGCCACCGCACGTCGCCGCGCCGCCGCCCAATTCGGCCGTCCTCGCTCAGGCCTTCGCGGCCGAAGATGTCCCCGCCGCGCGGCGCGAGGTTTCCGCGCCGGTTTTTGACGTTCTGTTTCACACCGGCGAGCGGCATCAAGCGGTGGCGCCGAGGATCAGCCAGCTTTGGGACGCTCCCTCCACTTCGCAGAGCGCACCCGGCAAGCCGCTCGATCTGTTCCAGGAGCTGCGGGCCGAGGTACGCTCCCTCTTTACCGGCCGGGGCTGACGGCCTGTTAAGAAATCATCAACATTCGTAAAGGGTTATGGTGAACCCTTTGTTAAGCCGCGGCATTTAGAGTGGCTAAGCCGGCGCATGACGCTGCCGGCTTTGGCCATTCGTGACGGTGTCGCCCGCCCCATGATCGTTCGTGAGTTCCTGCAATGGCTGCGCAACGCGCCCCCCGGGGAGCGCGCCGATGGGGCCAGCGCGTTGGCCCGCGCCTATCTTTTCTCTCCGCTTTCGCTCGACGACCGCGCCGCCGCCGAAGGCGCGATGCTCATGCTGCTCGACGATCCTTCGCCGCTGGTGCGCCGCGCGCTGGCGGAAGCCTTCGCATCGAGCCAGGCGGCGCCGCCGGCGGTGGTGCATGCGCTCGCCGCCGACCAGCCGAATGTGGCGGCGCCGGTGCTGGAACGCTCGCCGCTCCTTGTTGACACCGACCTGGTCGATCTGATTGCGACCGGCCCATCGGCGGTGCAGGCGGCGATCGCGCGCCGCCCCATGCTGCAACGGGCGGTGGCCGCCGCGATTGCCGAGGTCGGCTCGGCCGAGTCCTGCCTGGAGCTGATCGAAAACGCCGACGCCGACGTGGCGCCGTTTTCCATCGACCGTATCGTTGCGCGCCACGGGCATCTCGCCCCCATCCGCGAAACGCTGCTGGCGCGCGACGATCTGCCGGCGGCGACACGGCAGGCGCTGGTAGCGAAACTCTCGCGGACGCTGGCGGATTTCGTCGCCTCCCGCGCCTGGCTCGCGCGCGACCGCGCCGCGAGCGTCG
>JBBDNZ010000027.1:0-7421 GCA_040877285.1 Xanthobacteraceae bacterium | reverse complement strand
ACAGATAGGCGACGACCAGCAGCAGCGCGACGATCAGCAGCAGGCTCTGCGCCACCATCACGCCGAGCGGCCAAATATAGTCGGTCCAGATTTGGGCCATGCCTACTCCACCATTTGCACGAGCTGCCCCCTCCCTACCCCACCCCCGCATGTAAGGGAGGGAATCGCGCGAAGCGCGGCGGGTGGGGGAAAACGACAAGAGCTGGCGGCCGGGTACATCATCTTCGTCACTCCGCCGCCGTCATGGCGGCCTTGCCGCGCGCCAGCGCCGAACATTCCGCCATGACGACGGACGCGCGCGCGATCGGATTGGTGAAATAGAAATCCTCAATGCTGCGGCGGAAAGGCGTCTTGCCGACCGCGCCGCCACGGGCGGCAAGTTTCCGCATATCCGACGGATCGCCGGCTACGATCTGATCGACGCGCGCCAGATGCGGATGCGCCTTGAAAATGGCCTGTTGCAATTGCCCAAGCGAGTCATAGGGCAGCTTGCGGCCGAGCGCCTCCGACAGCGCACGGAGGATGGCCCAGTCCTCGCGCGCCTCGCCGGGCGGAAAGGCCGCGCGCTTGGAAAACTGCACGCGGCCTTCGGTATTGACGTAAGTGCCGGATTTTTCCGGATAGGCCGCGCCCGGCAAAATGACGTCGGCGCGATGCGCGCCGCGGTCGCCATGCGTGCCGATATAGACGACGAAAGCGCCGGGCGCGACCTCGATTTCGTCGGCGCCGAGCAGAAAGAGCACGTCAAGCGTGCCGAAGGCCGTCATCTCGGCCGCGCTCAATCCGCCCTTGCCCGGCACGAAGCCGATGTCGAGCGCGCCCACGCGCGACGCCGTGCTGTGCAGGACGGAAAAACCGTTCCAGCCGTCCTTCACCGCGCCAAGCTCAACGGCCGCTTTGGCGGCGAGCGCGGCGAGCGCGGCGCCGTCTTGCCGCGCCAGCGCGCCGGCGCCGAGCAGAACGAGCGGCCGCTCCGCTGCCTTCAGCGTCTTGGCGAATTCATGCTTGCCGGCAGCGATATCGCTCAGGGTCCCAGGACCCGCGCCGAGATATTCATAGGGATAAGTCAGATCGGCGCGTTCGCCGATCAGCCCGATGGGAAAGTTTCCCGCGCACCAGCGTTTGCGGATGCGGGCATTGAGCACGGCGGCCTCCCAGCGCGGATTGGAACCGACGATGAGCAGGGCGCCGGCTTTCTCGATACCGGCGATGGTGGCGTTGAAGAGATAGCTCGCCCGGCCCCATTTTGGATCGAGCGCCGAGCCGTCCTGCCGCGCGTCGAGATTGGCGGCGCCAAGCCGCGCGAGCAAATCCTTCAGCGCGAACATTTCCTCCACGGCGGCGAGATCGCCGGCGACGGCGCCGATGCGCTTCGGTGTGCTCGTTCGCACCTTGGCGGCGATGACATCGAAGGCCTCGGCCCAGGTGGCGGGCCGCAGCCAGCCCTTCTCCCGGATATAGGGCATGTCGAGCCGCTGCACGCGCAACCCGTCCACCACATGGCGCGTCTTGTCGGAAATCCATTCCTCGTTCACGTCCTCGTTGACGCGCGGCAGGATGCGCATGACTTCGCGTCCGCGCGTGTCGATGCGAATGGCGGAGCCGAGCGCGTCCATCACGTCGATCGACTCCGTCTTGGTCAGCTCCCAGGGCCGCGCGGCGAAGGCATAAGGCTTCGACGTCAGCGCGCCCACCGGACAAAGATCGACGACGTTGCCTTGCAACTCGGAGGTCATCGCCTGTTCGAGATAGGTGGTGATTTCCATGTCCTCGCCGCGGCCGGTGGCGCCGAGCTCCGGCACGCCCGCCACCTCGGTGGCGAAGCGGACGCAGCGTGTGCACTGGATGCAGCGGTTCATGGAGGTCTTCACCAGCGCACCGAGGAATTTGTCCTCGACCGCGCGCTTGTTTTCCTGGAAGCGGCTGGAATCCACGCCATAGGCCATGGCCTGGTCCTGCAGATCGCATTCGCCGCCCTGGTCGCAGATCGGGCAGTCGAGCGGATGGTTGATGAGCAGGAATTCCATCACGCCTTCGCGCGCCTTCTTCACCAGCGGGGTCTTGGTATTGACCTCGGGCGGCTCGCCGTTTTTTCCGAGACGGCAGTCGCGCACGCCCCAGGCGCAGCTCGCCACCGGTTTGGGCGAGCCGGCCAGTTCCACCAGGCACATGCGGCAATTGCCGGCGATGGAGAGCCGCTCATGGAAGCAGAAGCGCGGAATCTCCGCCCCCGCCGCCTCGCACGCCTGCAACAGCGTGAACTCCGCCGGAACGTCGATCTCTTTGCCGTCGATGATGAGCTTGGTCATCTTGCCTTCATTCGTCCTTACGTCCTGCCGCCCTCAACGGGCCATCGCGAAAAGGCGAAAACCCAGAGAAAAATCAAGTTGACCAGCGGCACGAACATGATCAGCACCCAGAAGGGCGAATAGCCGGCCTTCTTGAGAATTTGAATGACCGGAACGCCGATGATGACAAAGTAGACGACGAGCCAAATCAGAAAGCCGAAGCCGAAACCGAAGCCGCTATATCCATCGTACATCATGTCACTCTCCCTTTATTCCGCCGCCGCGGGCACAGGATCGTGCACGCCCAATGCCTCCGGCCGCGCTGCATAGTCGTCGATCCGCCGCTCGATCTCGTGGCGGAAATGCCGGATCAATCCCTGGATCGGCCAGGCCGCCGCGTCGCCGAGCGCGCAGATGGTGTGGCCCTCGACCTGCGTGGTCACCTCCAGCAGCATGCCGATCTCGCGCTTGTGCGCGCGGCCTTCCGCCATGCGGGTGAGCACGCGCCACATCCAGCCGGTGCCTTCGCGGCAGGGCGTGCATTGGCCGCAGCTCTCGTGCTTGTAGAAATAGGCAATGCGGGCGATGGCGCGCACGATGTCGGTGGACTTGTCCATGACGATCACGGCGGCGGTGCCGAGGCCCGATTTCAGGTTCTTCAGCGTATCGAAGTCCATGTAAAGCCCGTCGGCGCATTGTTCCGCCGGCAGGCACGGCACCGATGAGCCGCCGGGAATGACCGCGAGCAGATTGTCCCAGCCGCCGCGCACGCCGCCGGCGTGCTTGTCGATCAGTTCGCGGAACGGAATTCCCATCGCCTCTTCCACGTTGCACGGCTTGTTCACATGGCCGGAAATGCAGAAGAGTTTCGTGCCGGTGTTGTTGGGCCGGCCGATGCCGGCGAACCAGGCCGCGCCGCGGCGCAGGATGTCGGGAGCGACCGCGATCGACTCCACATTATTCACGGTGGTCGGGCAGCCGTAGAGGCCGACATTGGCCGGGAACGGCGGCTTGAGCCGCGGCAGGCCCTTCTTGCCTTCCAGGCTTTCCAGCAGCGCCGTCTCTTCCCCGCAGATATAGGCGCCGGCGCCGTGATGCACATAGAGATCGAAGGGAAAGCCGTGGATGTTTTCCTTGCCGATCAGCTTGGCCTTATAAGCTTCGTCGATGGCGTATTGCAGGCGCTCGCGCTCGCGGATGAATTCGCCGCGCACATAGATGTAGCCCACATGCGCGCCCATGGCGCAGCCGGCGATCAGGCAGCCCTCGACCAGCAGATGCGGATCGTGCCGCATGATCTCGCGGTCCTTGCAGGTGCCGGGCTCGGACTCGTCGGCGTTGACGACGAGGTAGCTCGGCCGCCCGTCCGACTGCTTGGGCATGAAGGACCATTTCAACCCGGTCGGGAATCCCGCGCCGCCGCGCCCGCGCAGGCCCGACGCCTTGATCTCGTTGACGATCCAATCGCGGCCCTTGTCGAGGATCGTCTTGGTGCCGTCCCAGGCGCCGCGCGCGCGCGCGCCGGCGAGCTTCCAGTCGTGGAGCCCGTAGAGATTCCTGAAGATGCGGTCCTTGTCTGCGAGCATCAGGTGCATCCCCATCCGTCATTGCGGATCGCCGGGCAGCGGCGAGTCCGGAATTCGTACTCCGCAGCAGGGGTTATGGATTCCGGGCTCGCGCCTTCTGCGCGCCCCGGAATCACAAAGAATGTTTTACGGTCGAGCATCGTTATCGCCTGGGCTTAAAGTCAGCAGGGGGCAGCTTGCCGCTGCTGGGATAAAGCTTGGGATCGGTCAGCGTGGTCGGGCCGCCGACCGGTGCGGACAATTGCCGGTCGATCTGCGGGCCGGGCTTCGGCTCCATGCCCGCCGCAAGCTGATCGAGAATGTCCTCGAAGCTGTCGGGCGTGAGGTCTTCGAAATAGTCGGAGTTGATCTGCACCATCGGCGCGTTGACGCAGGCGCCGAGGCATTCGACCTCGACCCAGGAAAAGCGGCCGTCGGCGGCGACCTCGAACTGCTCGCCGATGCGCTTGTGGCATACCTTCTTCAAATCCTCCGCGCCGCGCAGCACGCAGGGCGTCGTGCCGCAAAGCTGCACGTGATAGCGGCCAATCGGAGCAAGATTGAACATGGTGTAGAAGGTCGCGATCTCCAGCACGCGGATGTGCGGCATGCCGAGCAGGTCGGCGACGTGTTCGATGGCCTTTTGCGGCACCCAGCCGCCCGCCTGCTCCTGCGCGCGCCACAAAATCGGGATCACCGCGGAAGCCTGGCGGCCTTCCGGATATTTGCCGAGTTGAGTCTTGGCCCATTTCGCGTTCTCCGCGGAGAGAGCGAAGCTCTTGGGCTGGATCTCGATGGGCGCGAGGCGACGGACGGCCATTAGCGATCCACCTCCCCAAACACAATGTCGATGGAGCCGAGAATGGCGGAGACGTCGGCCAGCATGTGGCCCTTGCAGAGGAAATCCATCGCTGAAAGGTGCGCGAAGCCGGGCGCGCGGATTTTGCACTTGTAAGGCTTGTTAGTGCCGTCGGAGACCAGATAGACGCCGAACTCGCCCTTGGGCGCCTCCACCGCGGCGTAGACTTCGCCGGCCGGCACATGAAAGCCTTCGGTGTAAAGCTTGAAATGATGGATCAGCGATTCCATCGAGCGCTTCATTTCGGCGCGCTTGGGCGGCACGATCTTGTTGTCGAGCACGCTGACCGGCCCCTGCCCTTCCGCCATGCGCAGCTTTTCCAGGCACTGCTTCATGATGCGGATCGACTGCCGCATCTCTTCCATGCGGATAAGCTGGCGGTCGTAATTGTCGCCGTTCCTGCCGACCGGAATGTCGAAGTCGAGCTCGGCATAGCATTCGTAGGGCTGCGCCTTGCGCAAATCCCAGGCCGCGCCGGAGCCGCGCACCATCACGCCGGAGAAACCCCAGGCCCAGGCGTCTTCCAGCTTGACCACCGCGATATCGACATTGCGCTGCTTGAAGATGCGGTTATTCATGACCAGCGTATCGAGATCGTCGCACACTTTGAGGAAGGGATCGCAGAAGTCCCAGATGTCGTCGATCAATTTGGGCGGAAGATCCTGGTGCACGCCGCCGGCGCGGAAATAAGCCGCGTGCATGCGGCTGCCCGAGGCGCGCTCGTAGAACACCATCAGCTTCTCGCGCTCCTCGAAGCCCCACAGCGGCGGGGTGAGCGCGCCCACGTCCATGGCTTGCGTCGTCACATTGAGCAGATGCGACAGCAGCCGGCCGATCTCGCAATAGAGCACGCGGATGAGCTGCGCGCGTTTGGGAACGTCGAGTCCGAGCAGCTTTTCCACCGCCAGACAGAAGGCGTGCTCCTGATTCATCGGCGCGACGTAGTCGAGCCGGTCGAAATAGGGGATCGCCTGCAGATAGGTCTTGTGCTCGATCAGCTTCTCGGTGCCGCGATGGAGCAGACCGATATGCGGGTCCACGCGCTCCACCACCTCGCCGTCCAGCTCCAGCACCAGGCGCAGCACGCCGTGCGCGGCCGGATGCTGCGGCCCGAAATTCATGGTGAAGGTGCGGGGGGCGGGGTCGGCTTTCATGGGGCGTGTCTGCTTGGACGCGGTGAATAGCGAATAGCGAATAGCGAATAGCGAATGGCGCTCAATTGTCGGCCTTCCGCTGTAAGGATCGAATAAGCGCGCGCAACATCTTTCCCAAAGCTCTGCATTGTTCCATTGCTGTTGCGACCGCGGTATTGTCGGCCACCTTCACTCTTTCGGCCAGCAAGAGGTGAGTCTCCAGCTCCTTCAAAGAGCCTTGCGCCATACGCAGGTACTGAACGAAGGTCCGCGTCTGTTCTCGCCCGTGACCTTCCGCTATATTCGCAGCGATCGACGCCGCCGACCGTCTGATCTGAGATGTGAGCCCGAACATCCCCTCGCGAGGAAAAATCGAGGTCAGCCGATAGCACTCCTCCGCAAGAGTCATGGCGGACTGCCAGACCCGCAGATCGCGGTAGGAGTTGATTGGCTCGCTCAATTTTCATTCCTATTCGCCACTCACCATTCGCCACTCACCACTCGCTATTCGCTACTCACCATTAGCTACTCGCCTACTTCGCCTTCTCGTCGCCGGGCAGCACATAGTCGGCGCCTTCCCACGGCGAGAGAAAATCGAAGTTGCGGAATTCTTGTGCCAGCCGCACCGGGTCATAGACCACGCGCTTCTGCTCGTCGTCCCAGCGCACCTCGACGAAGCCGGTGAGCGGGAAATCCTTGCGCAACGGGTGCCCCTCGAAGCCATAGTCGGTGAGAATGCGGCGCATGTCGGGATGGCCGGTGAACGGCACGCCGTAAAGATCGTAGGTCTCGCGCTCGAACCAGTCGGCGCCGGGGAAAATCGAGATGATGGAAGGAACCGTTTCCCCTTCCGCGACTTCCGCCTTGATGCGAATGCGCCGGTTCTTCTTCGGCGACAGCAGGTGATAGACGACGTCGAAGCGCCTCTCGCGGCCCGGCCAATCGACGGCGGTGACGTCGATGATGCAGGAAAACTGGTAGCGCGGATCGTCGCGCAGGAAAGCGGCCACCTTGACGATGTCGGCGGCATTCGCGGTCAGCGTCAGTTCGCCGGCGGCCAGCTTGTGCTCGAGTGCCGCCGGCCCCAGCGCTTCGGCAATGGCCGTCCCCATTTTGTAGAGCGTTTCGTCCATGACTCAGCCTTGCCTGGGCGAATAGCGAATAGTGAATAGCGAACAGAAATCCATGTCGCAGTCCCTCTTCCCTATTAAGCTATTCGCTACTCGCTATCGTTCGATCGTACCGATGCGGCGGATTTTCTTTTGCAGCAGCATGACGCCATAGAGCAGCGCCTCCGCCGTCGGCGGACAGCCGGGCACATAGATGTCCACCGGCACAATGCGATCGCAGCCGCGCACCACCGAATAGGAATAATGATAGTAGCCGCCGCCGTTGGCGCAGGAGCCCATCGAAATAACGTAGCGCGGTTCCGGCATCTGGTCGTAGACGCGGCGCAGTGCCGGCGCCATTTTGTTGGTCAGCGTGCCGGCGACGATCATCACATCCGACTGCCGCGGCGAAGCGCGCGGCGCAAAGCCGAAGCGCTCGGCGTCGTAGCGCGGCATCGACATCTGCA
>JBBDNZ010000026.1:0-7453 GCA_040877285.1 Xanthobacteraceae bacterium | reverse complement strand
GGTGCGGCGGCTGGCGCGTGAGAACTGCGATGTTCTTACAGTCGGGCGCGAGACGGTCGATCTTCGCCGCCAGGCGGATGTCGAGCGTTGGATGCAGGACGCCCGGCTCGATGCCGTATTTCTCGCCGCCGCGACCGTCGGCGGAATACTCGCGAATGACACCCATCCGGTCGATTTTCTCTACGACAATCTAGCCATCGAAACGAATATCGTCGAGGCGGCGCGCCAAACCGGCGTGGGCAGGCTTCTGTTCCTCGGCTCGTCTTGCATCTATCCGCGTCTCGCGCCGCAGCCGATGCAGGAAGACGCTCTGCTGACCGGCCCGCTGGAGCCGACCAACCAGTGGTACGCCATCGCGAAGATTACCGGAATCATGCTGTGCCGCGCCTACCGGCGGCAGTATGGGCTCGATTTCATCTCCGCCATGCCGACCAACGTCTATGGCCCCGGCGACAATTTCGATCTTCAATCGAGCCACGTCATTCCGGCGTTGCTCGCCAAGGCGCACGCCGCCAAGGTCAACGGCGAATCCGATCTCGTTGTATGGGGGACGGGGAAGCCGCTGCGGGAGTTCCTTCACGTCGATGACCTCGCCGACGCTCTGGTCTTCCTGATGCAGAACTATTCGGGCGAGGAGCACGTCAATATCGGCGTCGGCTCCGACGTCACGATCAAGAGCTTGGCGGAAATGGTCGTCCGCGTTGTTGGCTTTAAGGGAGGGCTGCGCTTCGACACTTCGATGCCCGACGGCATGCCGCGCAAGCTCCTGGATTCGTCGCGGCTGTTCGGCATGGGCTGGCGCCCGCGCATCGGACTGGAGGATGGCTTGCGGCAAACCTACGATTGGTATCTGTCGAATCTGACCGGCGGCACGCGGGCCGCGCAACACGCGCGTTAGAGAGAGGTCTCGGCGTGAATCATGGACGAAAGATCGCCGTGATCGGGCTTGGCTATGTCGGCCTGCCCGTGGCGGTGGCTTTTGCGCGTTCGGGCGTGCCTGTCATCGGATTCGATATCAACGAAGGGCGTGTCGCCGAGCTGCGGTCGGGGCGCGACCGCACGCGCGAGGTGGCTCCCGAGGAATTAAAAAACGCCAATTTGCGCGTGACCGGCGACGCCAAGGACCTTGCGGCCGCCGATTTCTACATCGTGACCGTGCCGACGCCGATTGACGAGGCGCGGCGTCCCGATCTCGGTCCGATTCTGTCGGCTTCGGAGACGGTCGCCAAGGTGCTGAAGAAAGGCGACATCGTCGTCTACGAATCCACCGTCTACCCCGGCGCCATCGAGGAAACCTGCATTCCGGTGCTGGAGCGGCACTCCAACTTGCGCGCGGGCCGCGATTTTGCCGTCGGTTATTCGCCCGAACGCATCAACCCCGGCGACAAAGCGCATCGCTTCGAGACCATCGTCAAGGTCGTCTCGGCGCAGGACGAGCGCACGCTCGATATCGTCGCCAATGTCTACGGCTCGGTCGTTACCGCCGGCATTCACCGCGCGCCCTCGATCAAGGTCGCGGAGGCCGCCAAGGTGATCGAGAACACCCAGCGCGACCTCAACATCGCTTTTATGAACGAGCTCTCCGCGATCTGCGAAAAACTCGGCATCGACACCGGCGACGTCATCGAGGCCGCCAAGACCAAATGGAATTTTCTGCCCTTCTATCCTGGCTTGGTCGGCGGCCACTGCATCGGCGTTGACCCTTATTACCTCACCCACCGCGCGGAGATGGCGGGCTATCACCCGCAGGTCATTCTTGCCGGTCGCCGCATCAACGACGGCATGGGCCAGCGCGTGGCGCGCGAATGCGTGCGCCGGCTGTTCGCCCGCAACGGCAGCGGCGGGGCGGCGGTCACCGTTCTCGGCTTCACCTTCAAGGAAAACGTCCCCGACACGCGCAATTCCAAGGTCGTCGATATTGTCCGCGAGCTTGCCTCCTGCCACGTGGACGTGCAGGTGCACGATCCTTTGGCCTCGCCTGAGGAAGCGCAACGTGAATATCAGCTCGTGCTTTCCCCGCTGGAAAAATTGCGCCCGGCGGATGCGGTCATTCTCGCTGTGGCGCATGACGATTATGTGCGCGGCGGCTGGGGCTTGGTAACGCGGCTGCTCAAGGGCGGGAAGGGCGTCGTGCTCGACATCAAGTCACAGCTCGACCGCAGTAAGAAGCCCGCGGGCATCGATTTGTGGCGGCTGTGAACTTGCAACAAGGCTGAGGCATGGCGGACGAAAAAATCCTTGTCACGGGCGCTGCCGGCTTCATCGGCTTTCATGTGGCGCGCCGTTTGCTGCAAGACGGCCGCGCGGTGATCGGCCTCGACAATATGAATGCCTATTACGATCCCGCCTTGAAGGAGGCGCGGGTTAAGGAGCTCTCGAAGTTTCCCGGTTTCCGCTTCGTCAAGCTCGATCTCGCCGATCGCGGCGCGATAGCGGCGCTGTTCGCCGAGCACAGATTTCCCCGCGTGGTGCATCTGGCCGCGCAAGCCGGCGTGCGCTACTCGCTAGTTAACCCCCACGCTTATGTAGATGCCAACCTTCAGGGCTTTATGAATATTCTTGAAGGCTGCCGCCACAACGGCTGCCGGCATCTTGTCTTCGCGTCTTCATCGTCGGTCTATGGCGCCAATACGCGCCTGCCGTTTTCCGTGCATCACAACGTCGATCATCCCATCAGCATCTATGCCGCGACCAAAAAGGCCAATGAGCTCATGGCGCATGCCTATAGTCATCTCTATCGCTTGCCGATGACGGGCCTGCGTTTCTTCACTGTATACGGTCCCTGGGGCCGGCCCGACATGGCCATGTTCATCTTCGCTTCCGCCATCGTCGA
This sequence comes from Xanthobacteraceae bacterium, assembly GCA_040877285.1. Lineage (GTDB taxonomy): Bacteria > Pseudomonadota > Alphaproteobacteria > Rhizobiales > Xanthobacteraceae > CANKHA01. Next base: position 4,620 of record JBBDNZ010000026.1, on the reverse strand, counting down.
GGGCAAACCCATCCGCTTGTTCAATCACGGCAACATGCGCCGCGACTTCACCTATGTCGATGACGTGACCGAAGCAGTGGTGCGTCTCGTCGATCGCATTGCCGAATCCAATCCCGCTTGGTCGGGCGATACGCCTGACCCGGCCACCAGCTCGGCGCCCTGGCGCATCTACAACATCGGCAATAACCGCACGGTGGAAGTCGCCCGCGTGGTCGAATTGCTGGAAAAGGAATTCGGCCGCCCGGCGAGCAAGGAATTGGTCGAGATGCAGCCGGGCGACGTTGCGGAAACCTGCGCCGACGTGGACGATCTCATGCGCGACGTCGGCTTCCGTCCCTCGACGCCGATCGAGGAAGGGATACGCCGCTTCGTGGAGTGGTACCGAAGCTACCGCTCGCTATAAGGCATCGGCGCGACGCGCAGCCGCTGCGAGCTCAGAATCCAGGTCAGCCCGCCGAAAGCGCCGGTCAGGAAGATGCCGGCGCCCAGCAGCAGCGACACGATCAGCCCCTCGCTTTCCGGCAGCCCAGCGTAGGCGAAGGCGGCGATCAGGGCGCCTTCGCGCACGCCCCAGCCGGCGATCGATACCGGGATGGCGGCAATCAAGATCACCGGCGGGATCAGCAGCAGCGCCCGCAGCAAATCGAGCGGCGAGCCGATCGCCCGCGCGGCGCACCACGCGGCCAGCACGGTCAACAGATGCGTGGCGATGGACAGCGCCGCGACGCGGCCGCCGGTGCGCACGGAGGCGAGCACGCGCCAGGCGGCGCCGGCGATTTCGGCGAGATGGCGCGTAACCCTCCAGCGCCGGGACCAATCCTGTCCGACGTGAGCCAGCAGATAAAGCCCGGCCAATACGGCAATGCTGCCGAATCCGATCATGATTAAAGCCGTGCGCCCGACCGGATTTTGAATGAGATCGAGAGACCAGGGCAGACAGATCAGCACCAGCAGCGCCAGCCAGATCAGGCCCGCGGCGCGGTCGATGAGGACGGAATGAATAGCCGTTTTCCAACCGGCCGGGGTGCGGGCCAACAGCCAGATGCGCGCGGCGTCGCCGCCAATGGTCGATGGCAGCGCTTGATTGAAGAAAAGTCCGATCAGCGTAAAGAGCAGCGCCTGCTGCGGGCGGAATTCGGCGCCGCTCGCCTGCACGATGAGCCGCCAGCGCTGCGCCACAAAAATGACCTGCACGCTGAGTGCGAAAAGTCCGGCTGCGACCCAGATCCCCTCGATCTGACTGAGCCGCTGCTGCAAAGTTTCAAGGCGAACGAAATCGAGCGCGATATAAAGCAAAAATCCTGAAATTGCGGCTTTGACCAAAAGGGGGATGAGACGCCGCATCTGTGCTCTGCCGTCGGAAAAACGTGTCGTCCCAGCCTTATTTTCGGGCGAAAACTGGGGGTGGGCACCCCTCATAGCTTGATTATCGGCGCCTGAGAATGGGAATATGAAGCAGGTTGCGCGAAGCGCGCTAAAAAGGTGTCTGAAATGCCCAAACTATCCGACCTCAAGGTCAAGCTCTTCACCGACGGCGCCGACAAGGCGCAGATCGTGGAGATGGCGAAAAACCGGTGGATCGCGGGCTTCACTACCAATCCCTCGCTGCTGAAAAAGGCCGGCGTGAAGGATTACCAGACTTACGCCCGCGAGCTCGTGACCGCGGTGCCCGACCGGCATATTTCCTTCGAGGTCTTTTCCGACGACATCGCCGAAATGGTGGCGCAGGCGCGGGTCATTTCCGCCTGGGGAAAAAACGTTTACACCAAGCTGCCGGTGACCAATACGCGCGGCGAGCCGCTCTACGAGGCGGTGCGCACGCTCTCGCGCGAAGGCGTGAAGATCAACATGACCGCGATCTTCACGTCGGATCAGGTCGCCCGCGCCGTTGACGCGCTGGCGGGAGGGGCCCCCGCCTGCGTCTCTGTTTTCGCCGGCCGCATGGCCGACCTCGGCCTCGACTACCGGCCGACCATGCGCGATGCCGTCGCGCGCGCCCGCAAGACGCCCAATGTGGAAATCATCTGGGCTTCCACCCGCGAAGTCTTCAATGTGGTGGAGGCCGACGAAATGGGCTGCCATATCATCACCGCCCCGGCCGATATCCTCAAAAAGCTGCCCGCGCTGGGCAGCAAGACGGCGGCGGAACTCTCTCTCGATGCGGTAAAGGCCTTCCGCGACGATGCGCTGGCGGCCGGCCTGCGGCTCGACGTGCCGGCCCCCCGGGCCGCGGAATAGAAAAGTAAACGCGCGGGCCCATTGTAACGCTTTGAATCAAAACGTGTTCACCATGCGCGCGAGGGGGTGTTCGCCACCCCGGGCGCGGCGTGCTAGGAAATAAAAAGGCAACACGCGGGGGATTCTTTTAGTCATGGTAAAAGCCGCGAAGAGTAACGCGGATAATTCATTGCGCGTGGGCGTCGTCGGCGCCGGCGTCATGGGCAGCAACCATGCCCGCGTCTTCGCCAGCATGCGGGGCGTGCATCTGGTCGGTGTCGCCGACCCGGATCGCGCGCAGAGAGATTCGGTGACGCACGCGCTCGGCTGCGCGGGCTTCGACGACGTCGAGGCATTGCTCGCCGTCGGCGTGGACGCGGCCAGCATTGCGGCTCCCACCCATCTTCACCGCGACATCGCGCTCGCCTGCATCGCGCGCGGCGTGCATGTGCTGGTGGAAAAGCCGATCGCTTCGACGGTGGAGGAGGGGCGCGAGATCATCGCCGCCGCCCGCCGCGCCGGTGTCACGCTCATGGTCGGTCACGTGGAGCGCTTCAATCCCGCCGTCGAGGCGGTCAAAAACGCGCTCCGCGGCGAAGACATCCTTTCCATCGCCATCACCCGCGTCGGCCCGTTCCCGCCGCGCATGACCAGCGTGGGCGTGGTCATCGATCTCGCGGTGCACGACATCGATCTCATTCGCTGGTTCACCGACTCGGAAATCGTCGAGGTGCAGCCGCAGCTTTCCAGCGCGGTTGCCGAGCGGGAAGACATCGCGCTCCTGCAATTCCGCACCGCCTCGGGCGTGCTCGCGCATATCAACACCAATTGGCTCACTCCGTTCAAGGCGCGCAACGTCATCGTCGCCACGCGCGGAAAATACATCACCGGCGATCTGTTAAACCGCCAGGTCACCGAATGTTTCGGCTTCCAGCCCGACGGCAGCTATTCCATGCGCCATCTCTCCGTCGGCCATGCCGAGCCGCTGCGCGCCGAGCTGGTCGCCTTCGTCAACGCCATTGCCGGCCACAAGGTCCAGATCGTGACCGGCGAGGAAGGCGTCGCCAGCCTGGAGATCGCCACCCGCTGCCTCGAAGCCACGCCGACGCGAATCGCCACGTCCTTGCCCAAAGGTCCCCGCCGGGTGGCCGGCTAACGCGCGGCGGCCGCCGGCTTCCGGAAACATGAGCCTGATGAACGAGCACGCCCGCCTCGACCCCGCGCCGATTCCTTTCATCGACGTTGCGGCCCAACGCCGCCGGCTCGGGCGCGCCGTCGACGACGCGGTGGCGCGCGTGCTGGCGCATTGCCAGTTCGTCATGGGCCCCGAAGTGGCCGCCTTCGAGCAGGATCTCGCCGCCTTCTGCGGCGCGCGCCATGCGGTGAGTTGCTCCAGCGGCACCGACGCGCTGCTGCTGGTGCTGATGGCCAAAGGCATCGGCCCCGGCGATGCCGTGTTCTGCCCCGCCTTCACCTTCTGCGCCACCGCCGAGGTGGTGGCGCTGCGCGGCGCCACCCCGGTCTTTGTCGATATCGACGAGGGGACGTTCAATATCGACGCGGCGAGTCTTGCGCGAGCGATCCCGGCAGCCAAGCGCCAAGGGCTAAAGCCGAGGGCGGTCATTCCCGTCGATCTGTTCGGACAGCCGGCGGACCATGACGCCGTGCGTGCCGTCGCGCAGGCGGAAAATCTCTTTGTGCTGGACGACGCGGCGCAGGCCTTCGGCGCCGCCTACAAAGGCCGCAAGCTCGGCGCGCTGGCGCCCGCCACCGCCACCAGTTTCTTTCCGGCGAAACCCTTGGGCTGCTACGGCGACGGCGGCGCGGTGCTGACCGACGACGGCGATCTGGCCGGGATCGTGAGAAGCCTGCGCCTGCACGGGCAGGGCGGCGGCACATACGACAACGTGCGCATCGGCATCACCGGGCGGCTCGACACCATCCAGGCCGCGGTGCTGATCGAGAAGCTGAAAATATTTCCGGAAGAGATCGCCGCGCGCGACCGCGCCGCCCGGCGCTACAACGCCGCTCTGGCGGACGTGGCGATCGTGCCGAAGGTTTCCGCGGGTTCGACTTCGGTCTGGGCGCAATACACCATCCGGCTCAAGCCCGGCCGGCGCGACCAGCTCGCCGCCGATCTGAAGGCGCAGGGCATTCCGACGGCGGTTTATTACCCGAAGCCGCTGCACCGGCTCGCGGCCTACAAGAGCTTTCCCGTCGCCGAAGGCGGCGTCCCTGTCAGCGACCGCTTGGCGGAGGAAGTCATCAGCCTGCCCATGCACGCCTATCTCGACGCGCCGGTCCAGGACCGCATCATCGCCGCCGTGCGCCGGGCGCTGGGCGGCTAGTCAAACCGATGCCGTCATTCCGGGGCGCCGCGCAGCGGCGAACCCGGAATCCAGA
>JBBDNZ010000025.1:0-7487 GCA_040877285.1 Xanthobacteraceae bacterium | reverse complement strand
CGCGGCCGGCGGCTGGATCGACATCGCCGGTCCCGATCGGCTCTTCGTCCTGGGCGCGATACTGATTGTGCTCGGCACCGTCATTCAGGACGTGGTCGCCGACGCCATGTCCACCGAGGTTGTCGCCCGTGTCGATGAGAAAGGCCGGCCGCGGCCGGAGGACGACGTGCGCGCGGAGCTCGGCATGGTGCAGGTGCTCGGCCGCCTCGCGCTCTCCGCCGGCATTCTCGCCGTCGCCGGGCTATCCGGCTGGCTGGCAAAAATCTTCGACCGCGAGACGGTGTTCCTTCTCGGCCTGATCATTCCGGCCATCTCGGTCGCTGGAATTTTTCTGGCCAAAGCGGAGACCAAAGAGCGCCAGCCCATCGACTGGCGGATTCTCGGCGGCGGCATCGCCTTCGGCGTCACGGTGCTGGCGCTCGCGCTTGGGCAGGTGCCGTTCGTGCAGGAACTGATTTTCATCGTCTCCATGACCGTGATCTGCGCCATGCTGGTGCTGGTCACGCGCGATCTCGACCCCAATACGCGCCGCGCCATTTTCTTCACCAGCATCATCATCTTCGCCTTCCGCGCCACGCCGGGAGTGGGCGACGGTTATTTCTGGTGGACGCTCGATGTGCTCAAATTCGACGAGGCGTTTTACGGCGCGCTGCGGCAGACCGCGGCGGTCATCGCCATCGCCGCCATGTGGATGTTCAGCCGGCAGCTCACCGAATATTCCGTCGCCACGGTGCTGTTCTGGCTCGCGGTGGCCGGCGCGATCCTGTCGCTGCCGAACATCGGTCTCGTCTACGGCATTCACCACTGGACCGAGCAGATGTTCGGTTTCGGCGCGCGCAGCATCGCCATCATCGACGCCGCCGCGGGATCGCCTTTCGCCCAGCTCAGCATGATCCCGCTCTTGACGCTGATCGCCTATTACGCGCCGGAAGGCCGCCGCGCCACCTGGTTCGCGCTGATGGCTTCGCTCATGAACATGGCGCTGGTCGCCGGCCAGTTGCAGACCAAATATCTCAATCAGGTCTTCACCGTCGGGCGCGGCGTCTATGACGAACTGGGCCTGCTGCTGGTGATCGTCTCGATCCTCGGCTTCGCGATGCCGGTCGCCGCCATCATCTTGTTGGGGCGGCGGGTATAATCCACTTACATCCCCGCCAGCTTCGTCACCGCCACCCGCACGGTGCCGTTCGCCTCGGTGATCACCCGTAGCGTCTTGGAATCGAACTCGATGCCGATCAGCCGCAGGTCGCGGATCGCCGCGTCGATGCGCACGCCGTCGCTGTCCTGGCGAAAATCCGCCAGCGCCGCTCCGATCTTCTTGCGCGCATCGGTGGTGAAGGGCTTCAGATCGATGACGGCATTCTGCGCCAATGCGTCCTGCAGATAAGGCATCGCCGCGCGCGCGGCCGCGCCGAGCAGGCCGAAGGCCGCCTCCGACTCCACCGCCAGTTCGATGTCGGCAAGCCGCAAAATCTGCTTGTCGCGGTCAAGCTCCGGCCGGCCCCAGACATAAACGTCCGCCTCGGCGCCGAAGCCGAACCAGCTCTTTCTTTCCCGCGCCTTCACCCGCAGCGCGATCAGGAGACGATCGCCGGAGGCGGCAATGGCGGCGCGCCGCACCTCCACGTCCACGGCGCCGCTGCCGTCTTCCGGGAAGCGGCGGCCCATGAGTTGCGCCTCCAGCAACTTGCTGACTGTGCCGAAAGGCAGGTCGATCGGCACGGCGATGGCGAGCCGTCCCTGCTCCGTTTGCGGAACACCCTCCAGACGCGCCGGAAACGGACAGCTCGGCTTGGTCGCCTTGTCGACGATGCGCGTCTCCGCCTGCACGCCGACGGTCAGGATGAGATTGTTCGCCTCAATGCGCGGCTGCGCGGTGAAGGCGCGGGTGGGGCGCAATTCGAGCCAAAGCTCGGGCAGACTGGACCCGCCGCCGCCGAGCGGGATCGCGCGGCACATCTTTGCCCATTCGCGCCGCGCGACCGTTTCGATGAAAGGATCGTTGCGCAGCCGCGTATCCAACGCGGCCATCTGCTCGTTGACCACTTTGTCGATCAACGGCTTGGCTTCTTTCGCGACGCTGATCTTGAAACCGGAAACGGACATGGCGTTGTTGCCGACGTTGACCTGCGCCGCGAGATTTGGATTGAGCCGCCACAGCGGCGTGATCGCCGGGCGCGAGGTCACCGTTACGTCGCCGCGCACCTCGGCGCTCTGATCGAGAACCTTGCCGGTCAAATTCTCCACTTGCTTCCCGAACGAGCTGTCGATCAGGCCGCCAATCGACCCGGTGAGCTTGCCGGCTTGCGTCGCGAGCTTTCCGGTCACCCGCAGTTTGCCGTTCAGCGGTGTAGAGATGGCCAATCCCTCCCCACGCGCGCCGACGGAAATCGGCCCGCGCGCCATGGTGACGCCGATCTCGTTCTTGGAAAGGAACTCGCTTACGGGGTTGCTCGACTGGCCGGAAAGGTCGCGCGGGGCCGCGGCTTCCATGGCGTCGCGGATCGCCGTGAGCGCGATCGCCGTCGGCGCCACCACCAGCGACGCGCGCGTCACCGGCTGCAGCGGCGGCAGTTCCGCAAGCTTCGGGCGGGAAACGGGTGTTTCGCTCTGCTGGAATGTGCCCGTCGCCCACAGGGTGCCGACGAAGGAAACGACGACGACGAAGGCCCCGGCAATGATGTTGCGCATCGTTAACCGCTCCCCCGAGTTAACCGCTGCCTCATTCGACTCATCGGCGCATGTTAATTAGCCTTCCCTACCCGCGCCACCCGGGGAGCGCCCGCGGCCATTGGCCTCGACGCCATGCGGCCACATTGTCGGCGGAATCCGGCCCGAATAATTGGGCTGGAAATGCGTGTAGGGGCGCGCAGGAATACGGCGTCGGGGCGGGAGGGGTTTCATGTCTACAGGCTTACGCGAAGGCGTTCAGCGCCTTGAGGTCACCATGCGCGTCACGCTTGCCGTGCTCGCGCTGGCCAGCGGCGTATACACCTATCTCGGCGTGCGCCATCTTCTCAACGGCAATGCCACCATCATCTTCTTTGCCGCGGTGATTTATTCGGTCGCAGTGTCGGTCGGCATCTACGCTTTCTGGTCTTTCCTCATGGGCTTTTTGCCGCATATCCGCCAGCTCCACGGCCGCGTCATGCTGGTCGGCTGCATGGTGCTCGGCTCGGCGATGATCATCGCCATGTCGTCGTGGCTCAACGCCTCGGCGCTGGCCGGCGCGGCGGCCACCCAGCAGCATCTCGCCATCAGCGTGGAGGCTTACACGCGCGATCTCGACCGCGCCTATCGTAACGGCCTCGCGGCGCAGAGCCTGTTGCCCGACATTCAACTGGCATCCACCCATTTTGCCAATCTCGCCGAGTCCGAACGCGGCGGCTCGCTCACCGGCACCGCGGGTTCTGGCACCGTCGTGCAGCTATTGACGCAAATGTCCACGCAGCTTGGCGGGCTGTCGAAGGAAGTCGCGCAATCCGCCGACCGCATGAAGGCGCTATTCGAGCAGGGCGGTAAGCATCTGCACGCGATGCGCGAGCTCGTCTCCGACCGTGGCCCGATCAGCGAGCGCACCGACGCCTTCGGCAAGGAGGCAACCGCGCTCCTGGGCACCATCAGCTCGTTGCAGCAGCGTTCGATAGCGCCGGCGGTCAAACGCGCCGCCGAAGGCTTGCGCTCCGGCTTCATCGCGCCGGTCGCGGGAGGTCGCGGCGATCTCGGCGAACGACAGACCGCCGTCGTCGGCAAGGTCGAAACGGCGGTGGCCGCGCAATCGGCGGCGCTGGCCGCCGCCGCCGACAAGATCATCGCTCTGCCGCCGGTCGAGCCCGTGCGCTTTCAGCCGCTATCGCCGGCCGAAGCGGTGTGGGTCTATGCCGCCGATTTCGCCCCAAGCTGGGCCGGCGCCGTCTCCATCGATCTACTGCCGGGCGTGCTGGTGCTGATCCTTTGCGTGGTTCATGCCGGTATCCGCCGCGAAGGAGTCCCGGCGATCGATTCAAGTACCATGACCGCTTCGCAGCTCATCACCGCTTTGCGGTTCGCGCGCGAAGTGGACGATGCGCACGAAGCCATGCGTTCGCGGTCCGCGGCAGAGACGGCGAACACCATGCCGGCAGCACACACGCCTGCAGCCGGTGCCCCCGTAACTGACAAGTCCTCAACCGACACGGCGTCGGAGAAAAAGCCGGCGGCGCTTCGCATCGCCACGGCGGAGTGAGTCATGTCCGCCCCGGCAGACTTTCGTTCCCAGTTCCTGGCCTGGCTGAAGGGCTGGCCGGACGATTTCATTCTGCGCCGGCTCTTGGCGGTGATGATCGCGGCGACGGCGGTGGTGCTGGCGCTTGACTACCGGCAACTCGCGGAAGAAACGCAGAACGCCGCTGTCTCGACGCCGCAGTTATCGACCGAGTTACCGCCCGCCGCGCTGCCGCGCGAGGACGGCGAGCCCGCCCTCGGCCCGCTGCGCCGGGCCGATCCCGAGCTTGCGGCGCACATGTCGTTCGATCTCGTCGGCGACGGCCGCTTGCTGGCGACCGGCACCATCGAGCCCGGCACCGCTAAGGCTTTCGCGGACGAGGTCGAAAAGCGCGGCAGTTATATAAAGAGTGTGGTGCTGCATTCTCCCGGCGGTTCGGTGTCGGACGCCCTGGAAATGGGCCGCCTCATCCGCAACAAGCAATTCTCGACCGAGGTCAAAGCCGGCCGTTACTGCGCATCCTCTTGCCCCTTGGTGTTTGCCGGCGGCGTCGAGCGCCGCGCGGGTCAAAAAGCGGTCATCGGCGTGCACCAGGTTTCGGTGCTTGCGCGCGACGGCCTCACGCCTGTGGCGGGCATGGAGGACGCTCAGCGCGTTTCCGCCGCGTGCCAAAGATATCTGCGCGATATGGGTGTTGATCTCGAAGTCTGGACCCGCGCCATGGAAACGCCGAAGGAGAAGCTTTACCGTTTTAAGAAGGACGAGTTGCTCGGCTTCAAGCTGGCGACCGACGTCGGCGGCGGTGCGAAAACGGCGTCGTCGCGGGCCCGCGCGCGGTTATGATTTTCCCATGCGGTGCAGCTTGAGCACCGCATAGACCGCTTCATTCACCGGCGCGGCCACGCCGAGTTCGCGGCCGAGCGCTGCCACTTTACCCGCCAGCCAATCGATTTCCAGCCGGTTGCCACGCTCGAGATCGTGCAGCAGCGAGGCCTTCATCCCGGGCGGCGCGGCGTCGGCGAATGTCATGCGGTCCTCGACGAAATCCGGCGGCAGCGCCACACCCTTGGCGCGCGCGACGGCGACCGTCTCCTGCATCAGTCGTTTGAAGAAAGCGCGCGTGTCGGGATCGGCGAGGATCGGCCCGAGCGGCATGCGCGTTGCCCCGGTCGCGCCCGACAGCGCGACGAGAAAAACGAATTTCTGCCAGCGCTCGCGGTCGATGGAATCGGACAAGACGATGTCGATACCGGCCTGCTTGGCCGCCGCAGTGAACGCGGAAAGCTGTGCGTCAGCGCGCCCGTCGATGCGTCCACACAGCATCTTGGCGAAGGGGCTGGTATGGCTGATGACCCCCGGCGCGGCGATGACGCTGGCGATATAGGCGATGCCGCCGGCCACCTGCTCCGCGCCCAGGATCGGTGCGATCCGCTCCACGCTGTCCACGCCGTTCTGCAAGGTGATGACGCGGGTCTGCGGCCCTACCAGGGGGCGCGCCGCTTCGGCGGCTGCTTCGGTATCCCATAATTTTACCGCGAACAGCCCGATATCCACCGGGCCGACTTCCTTCGGATCAGACGTGGCTTTGATGTTCTTCAGATGCAGATTGCCGAGCGTGCTTTCGACCTTCAGCCCGTTCTTGCGCAGCGCCTCGAGATTCGCGCCGCGGGCGATGAAGCTCACGTCATGGCCGGCCGCCGCCATCCGGCCGCCGAAATAGCCGCCGACCGCTCCCGCCGCCATGACCGCAATGCGCATGGATGATTCCGCCCGTTAACGAATATTGCGATCATCCAGAAGTCCGCGGCGGAGTAAAGGGCATAACCTCCTGATGCGCCGACGCGGCGGAAAACGCTCTTGGCTCTCGGGATGGAAGCCGCCATAGTGGCCGCGATCCGCCTGCATTTCGCGATACGTTACGCTGCAAAGAGCCGCCAAGCGACCATGCCGACGCCCGCCACGCATCCCGATCCTCGCGGCTATCTACCGGCCTTGACCGGCCTGCGCGCTTTCGCGGCGCTGCTGGTGCTTGTGCTGCACGCCAATCAGAATTTCAGCAATGCGCTCTCGAACAATCTTCTGTTCGTGCATCGCGGATATCTCGGCGTGGACCTCTTCTTCGTGCTTTCGGGTTTTATCATCGCGCATGTCTATATGCGCCAAATTGTGCCGTTGCGCGCCAAGGCGCTGCGCTTTTTTCTCTGGCATCGCTTCGTGCGTCTGTTTCCCGCTCATGCGGCCGTGCTGATAGGACTTATCGCACTCATTCTTGTCGTTCAGCGTTTGGGTATCCCGCTCAACAGCAAGGACGGCTGGGATTTCCATGACTTGCCTTGGCATTTCCTCTTGCTGCACGCTTGGGGCGTAACCGAGACGGCGAGCTGGAACGCGCCGTCCTGGTCGATCAGCGCGGAATGGTTCGCCTACCTCTTGTTCCCGGCGGTTGCATTTGGAGCGCTTGCGTTGCCGCGCCGCACGGCGCTTCCGCTCGCTGTCGTAACCATTGTGCTCACGGCAATCGTCTTTGATCTGGCCGGCTGGGACGTCGGTGCCGCCTGGGTCGGGCTTCCCGCACTGGCGCGTGTCGGCGGCGAATTCACCTGCGGAGTGTTCCTCTATCGCGCCGCGAATCTGGACGGCATCCAATGGCTCACGCGTGGAGCCGCCGATCTCGTTACGTTTGGAGGCTTACTGGGTTTTCTCGCGGGCGCGTCTCTGCGCGCACATGATTTTGTGCTGATCGCGTCACTTGCGGTCTTTATTCTTGGCGTATCAGCCGCGGGGCCTCTGACGAGGTCGATCTTCGCCCGTGGACCTGTTGTGTGGCTCGGCGAGATTTCCTATTCGATTTACATCGTTCATTTCCCCGTCCTGCTTGTGCTCAGGCATGGCGCGGAAAGAATCTTCGCCGCGCACTTGGCGGCCATGCCGCTCGTTGCATTTCTGGTGAGCGTCGCAATCGTGATCGCTGCCGCGGCAATTTTGTTCTATGCGGTTGAGAATCCGGCCCGCCGCCGCCTGCGCAATGTCTTCGGCAAGATTGAGCCCGTGCCGGTGACGTCGGCGCCGATGCCCGCGGACAACGCCATCGCCGACCGTATCCGTGTGCGGTAACAAAACCGGGACGCTCTCGCGGCCCGGCCCGCTTCGCTTGCCAAAGAGTCTAGTAGACGCCGCTGGGCCTGCTGAGGGCCACGGCGGTGCGCGGCCCGGCCGGCAGCACCACCACCTTGTTGCCGATATTCACGCGGTTATAGAGATCGATCGCGTCCTGGTTGAGCAT
>JBBDNZ010000024.1:0-7523 GCA_040877285.1 Xanthobacteraceae bacterium | reverse complement strand
CTCGGTGGGGAGGGGTGTCCCGCGGTCGGGCATAAGGAAGGGAAAGGCCGCCGTCAAGCGGCACGCCGGAAAACCAACGACGCGGCGATGCCCGGTCGCCGCGCCGGCTGTGCCAAGACCCACGCTTCAGGCCGCTTGTTTCTCAATCGATCAGGTAACGGAAACCGAGCCGGACTTCATCGGCTGCCACGTCGTTGAGGGTGAGCCGGTTTCCGTAGGCATCGGTCCCGGTCGATATGTCACCCATGTTGATGTGCCGGTAGCCGAGATCGAGATGGTACTTGCCGAAAATATTGTAGCTGACGCCTGCCATATAGGCCCAGGCGAAGTTCCATTTGGCGGTGGTATCGGGCGTGGCAACCGCGGCCTGGAAGTGTTGGGTAAAATCCGCGGCACCCAGATGGGTGAATCCGATGCCCGCACCGATATAGGGCGTCAGACCGTACCAAGTACCGAGGTCGCCATAGACATTTACCAGCCCGGTGAAGCTGTCGATCTTGGCGGTGAAATCGCCCGCCATACTCGCGGTGTCGCCCTTGTATTTTGCGGCGGCGCCGTAGTCGGCGGTCAAGTCGGCCCTGAACCATTGCCATTTGTAGCCGCCGCCGACCCCGACCATCCATGAATTGTCGATATCGTCGCCGGTCACCGCGCGTGCGCCGTCATTGGTGACGGTACCGACTTTGTTGAAGCGATAGCCGACGTCGCCGCGCAGATACCAGCCGGAGCCGAACTCATCGACCAGAAGCGGCGGCATCTCAACCATCGACGGCGGCGGGTAGCCGCGCGGCAGGTCGGCCGCTTGCGCCGTACTGCCAAGCGTGAGGCTCAGCATCGCGCTCGTCGCGAAGAATTTGAAAAAGCTTCCCATAACTCTGATCCCTTGATGACGCCGTAACTTCGGCGTGAGCCAGGCTCCCGTTCGAATTTCGGGAATCATGTCAGGCAGAGGTTAAGGCCCGATTAACCTTAATTTTTTCTCGCCGGGGCCTGCCCCCGTTAAGCAATGGCGGTAAACGCGGGACGGCACGCGAGCCCGTTCGTTCGCGCTCAAGTCAGCCCTTCAAGTCAGCCCTTTTGTATGGGGGGCGGTGCGTAAAGCGGTGGCGGAGGCGGCTGGTAGATCATCGGCGGCGGCGGCGGCGGCAGCGGATCGGGCTCGCAACATGTCCAGCGCAGCCCAAGCTTGAAGTCATGCGAGGTGATGTCCTTGAAGTGCATCGGATTGTTGAATTGATTGACGCCGTTGTAGGTGACGATATCGCCGGTTATCCCGTCGCCAAGGCTGACGTAGCGGTAGGCAAATTCCGCCGTCCAAGTGGGCGAAGCCTGGAAGGCCAGTCCGGCGTGCAGCGCCCAGGCGACATTCCATTGCGAAGCGGTGTCGGCAAAGGCGACGCCTCCGTTGACCGTATTCACATCGAGGAAACTGCCGATGGTGACGCGGCTAAAGCCGACGCCGGCGCCGACGAACGGCGTGATGCACCACCAGGTTCCGAGATCCACGTAGCCGTTGATGAGAAAGAGCCATTCCGATTTTTTGGCACGGTATTCGTCGGTGTAGGTCCCGTTGACGATATCGATTCCCTGGAACTCCGATTTGCCCCGGTATTCTCCCGTCGCGTCGAGGCGCAGCCATTCGTTGAATTCAAAGCCGAGGCCCAGCCCGAACAGCATCGAACTGGTGAAATCGTGGCCGACCGCCTCGATGGTGTTGCCGGCATAAAGAAAGTTGTCGAGTTTCTTGACCGACTGATTGGTCATCCCGATATCGCCGCGCAGATACCAGTTGCCGAATTCCTCCTCCAGGCAAATCGGCACCCCCGGCCACAGGTACGCTTGCGAACGCGGCACGCAGATGGGCTGAATCACGGGCGGTGGAGGCTGATAGACAGGCGGCTCGGCGGCGATGGCGACGGAACTCGCCAAAGCCATCGCTCCCGCGATTGCCCATGCCCTCGCACAACGCATCGTTTCGTCCTTCCTTCCACGCGCCGGACCGGCGACCAAACGCGCGGACAGACCGAGCGAGACGGACGATCCCAGGAAACTGTTAAGCGAGCCTTAACCATGAATTTTAACGACGAAAATTAACTCGCTCCGCGCGCCGCGACGCGAACACGCACGCCGCCGCGCCGTGAGGCGATCGTGGAAAAGTTAAAGAGTAAGGATTTGTTTACGAGTTGGGCACCGTGCGGCGCTAGGCGGCGGCGTGGTTCAGCGCTTCGACGATGCCGTCAACGACTTCTTCGACCAGGTTCTTGTCGTCGCCCTCGCCCATCACGCGAATCACCGGCTCGGTGCCCGACGGCCGCACGATGAGCCGCCCCCCGCGCCCGAGCCGCTCTTGCGCGACGGCGATGGCGGAGCGCACCTTGGCGTTTTCGAGCGGCTTGCCGTTGGCGTAACGGACGTTCTTGAGCACCTGCGGCAGCGGGTCGAAGCGGTGGCAAACCTTCGAGACCGGCCGGCCGGCTTTTTTCACCACCGCGAGCACCTGCAACGCGGCGACAAAGCCGTCGCCCGTGGTGGCATAGTCGGACAGGATGATGTGGCCGGAAGGCTCGCCGCCGACGTTGTAGCCGTGCGCGCGCATATGCTCGACCACGTAGCGGTCGCCGACCGGCGTGCGCACGAGCTCGATGCCGCGTTGCTTCAGGTGACGTTCGAGACCGAGGTTGCACATCACGGTTCCGACGATGCCCGGCTTCGATAAGCGGCCGTCCTCTTTCCAACTCTCGGCAATGACGGCCATAAGCTGGTCGCCGTCGACGATACGGCCGCGTTCATCAACGACGATGACGCGGTCCGCGTCGCCGTCAAGCGCGATGCCGACGTCGGCGCGCATTTCCACTACTTTGGAGCGCAGCGCCTCGGGAGCGGTCGAGCCGCAATCCTTATTGATGTTGAAGCCATCCGGCTCGACGCCCAAGGTGAACACCTCGGCGCCAAGCTCCCACAGGGCCTCCGGCGCGACGCGGTAGGCGGCGCCGTTGGCGCAGTCCACGACCACGCGCAGCCCGTCCAGGCTCATGGCCTTGGGCAATGTGCGTTTGGCGAATTCGATGTAACGGTCATGCACGCCGTCGATGCGCTTGGCGCGGCCGAGATCGGCGCTTTTCGCCAGCCCCTTGGAGAGGTTGCCGTCAATGAGCTTTTCGATCTCGCGCTCGACCTCATCGGAAAGCTTGCAGCCGTCGGGGCCGAACAATTTGATGCCGTTGTCGTCGTAAGGGTTGTGCGAGGCCGAGATCATCACGCCGAGATCCGCGCGCATGGAGCGCGTCAGCATGGCGACGGCGGGCGTCGGCATCGGCCCCGTCAGCAGCACGTCCATGCCGACGGAGGTGAAGCCTGCGACCAGCGCGGTTTCGATCATATAGCCGGACAGCCGGGTGTCCTTGCCGATGAGCACGCGGTGGCGGTGGTCGCCCCGCCGGAACACGATGCCCGCGGCCTGACCGACGCGGAGCGCAAGCTCAGGAGTGATGACGCCATTGGCACGGCCGCGAATGCCGTCGGTGCCAAAATAACTGCGAACCATGGATGATCCTATCTCGCCCGCCACCCAGCGCCGTGCGACGGCCGGGAATACAATGCGGAAGTTTATTTTAGGGCGATCCTTATTCGAATTGGGTAAAAATCCGCAACCAAGCTTTACACCCCGCCGATGGTTAAAAAGAGCCGCCGGCCAAGGCCCGCCGACGCTTCTGCCCGATATTCACATGATAATCCACATAGTTAGGCAGCAGCCCGCCGATCCTAAGTTTCATCCTTGTCGCACTTGCTGTGCGGCGGCTGGACGACGTTGACCGGGTCGGAGGCCGGAAAAGTTTCCTCAAGCCCCTCATCCAGCGCCTTCTCCAACGGATCGCGCCGGTCGTTCTTGGGCGGCCGCTTCACATCGGGATCGCCACCCCGGGTTTTTCTGGGCTTGGCCCTCATCGGCTTGCTCCTTTTTTGAGGACGCGCTTAAAGCGCAACGCCGCCGCCTCGCGGGTTTTCCCAGTATCGGTCGCGTTACGTAGAACCCGGTGGCTGTTCCCCCGCGGGCGGGGGTGCTATCGAGATAGCTTGAGTCTACGGCTGGGCGGGCCTCCATGACAACCGTCACCTGTGTCGAGGATTTGCGGCAGATCGCGCGCCGCAAGGTTCCGCGCGCCTTTTTCGATTACGTCGAATCCGGCTCCTATGCCGAGGAAACCCTGCGCGCCAACCGCGAGGACCTGCGGCGCATCAAGCTGCGTCAGCGCGCGCTGGTGGACGTGTCGCGGCGCGATTTGCGCACCGCCATCGCCGGCGAGCCCGCCGCCCTGCCGCTGGCGCTGGCGCCCGTCGGGCTTTGCGGCATGCAGCGCGGCGACGGGGAAATCCTCGCCTGCCGCGCCGCCCAGGCCGCCGGTATCCCTTTCTGTCTTTCCACATTGTCGATCTGCTCCATCGAGGATGTGGCGGCCGCGGCGAGCAAGCCCTTCTGGTTTCAACTTTACGTGATGAAGGATCGCGGCTTCGTGCGCACGCTGATCGAGCGCGCCATCGCGGCAAAATGCGGCGCGCTGGTGCTCACCGTCGACCTGCAAATGATGGGGCAGCGCCACGCCGACATCAAAAACGGCCTGAGCGTTCCGCCGAAAATCCGCCTGCGCAATATCGTCGACGTCGCCGGCAAGCCGCGCTGGGCGCTGAGCGTGCTGCGCGGCAGGCGCAAGACCTTCGGCAACCTCGAAGGCCACGTGCCGGGCATGGAAACCGTGGGCTCGCTGGCCAGCTGGATTGCCGGCCAATTCGATGCGACGCTCAATTGGAAGGACGTCGATTGGATCAGGAGCCTGTGGCCGGGCAAGCTCATCCTCAAGGGCTTGCTCGACGTGGAGGACGCGAGACTGGCCGTGAAGTCCGGCGCGGCGGCCATCGTGGTCTCCAATCACGGCGGGCGGCAGCTCGACGGCGCGCCGTCCTCCATCTCCGCTTTGCCGAAAATCGCCGATGCGGTGGGCGCGGACATCGAAATCATGTTCGACGGCGGCATCCGCTCGGGCCAGGACGTCATGCGCGCGCTGGCGCTCGGCGCCCGCTCCTGCATGATCGGCCGCGCTTACGTTTACGGCCTCGGCGCCGGCGGCGAAGCCGGCGTCGCCAAGGCCATCGAGATCATCGGCAAGGAACTCGACGTAAGCATGGCGCTGACCGGCACGCGCAGCGTCAAGGAGATAGACCGGCGGGTTATTGCTGGCGAGTGACGATAGAAGCCCGCCGACTTTCACGCATTCGGAAGCATTGCGCCTCTGCCCTCGGCGGTTCTAGCGTTCCGCGGTCGCGCCGGTTTTCAGGTCGGCTTCCACCAGCGCGCGCAGTTCGCCGGTCACCTCCGGACGCACGCCGAACCACAGCGAAAAACCGCGCACCGCCTGATGCAGCAGCATGCCCAGGCCGTCGGCGGTGCGCAGCCCGCGCTTTTCCGCCGCCGCCAGCAGCGGCGTTGGCAGCGGATCATAGACGATGTCGGCGACCACGGCGCTTTGCGGCAGGTGACGGATATTAATGTCGAGCTTCGGCTGGCCCTTCATGCCGAGCGAGGTGGCGTTGACCAGAAGCTGCACGCCCGCCAGCAGGCCGTTGATCTCCTCCCAGCGCACCGGATGGACGCGCTCGCCGAAGCGTTCGCGCAGGGCTTCCGCCTTTTCGAATGTCCGGTTGGCCAGATAAATCCGCCCGGCTCCGCGATCGATCAGCGCAAAAACAATGGCCCGCGCGGCGCCGCCGGCCCCGAGCACCATGCAGCTTTGCAGACCGGCATCCCAGCGCGGCGCCGCGGCATTCAGATTCTCGAGAAAGCCTTCGACGTCGGTATTGGTCGAGCGCAGCTTGTCGCCTTCGAACCACAGGGTATTGGCGGCTCCGACCGCCCGGGCACGGTCGTCCGGCTGGGACAAGGCCAACGCGGCCTCCTTATGCGGCAGGGTGACATTGGCGCCGATGTAGCCGCGCTCGCGCAGCGTCGCAATGAAGCCGGCGAATTTTTCGGGCGGCACCGCCTCGCGGCGGTATTGCGCCGTCAAGTTATGACGCTTGATCCAATAATTGTGGATCAGCGGCGATCGCGAATGGGCAACCGGCCAGCCGATGACGCAAGCCGCGCGTAGATCGTCGTTCATCGTGCCAAAACCCGCCCCTACGTCCCGCCCGCTGGCCGGGACTCGGGCCGTCCGGGTGCTCCCTTTCCGCCTCGGCTTCCAGTCGAAGACCTTATGGGGGATCGCGTGCGTCCGAACAAGCTACCGCCATGGACCACACGACGCCGATGATGGATCCGGACGGCAACGGCCTCGGACGATGCGACGGCGAGAGGTTTGTCGGGTCGAGGGCGGGCTCAGCGATTGCTGAGAAATGCGGGAACGAAGTTTTCTGCTTGTGCGCTCCGCGGCGGCGCGGCCGGCGCCGCCATCAGGCGCCGGCGCATAAGGCCGATCAGTTGGCCGATAGGCATGGGCTTGGCGAAAAGGTAGCCCTGGCCGATATGGCAGCCGACTGCCTGCAACTTGTGGGTCTCATGCGTGGTTTCCACGCCCTCGGCCACGGTCTTTAATCCGAAGCGCGTGCCCAGTTCGACGATGGTCTCGCACAGGCCGGCATTGATCTTGTCGGCATGGCAATTGGTGACATAGCTGCGGTCGATCTTCAGCTCGCTGAAGGGAAGCTGCCGCAATCGCGCCAGCGAGGAATAGCCGGCGCCGAAGTCGTCGAGCGCCAGCGTGCAGTTGAACGCGCGCAGGGCCGCGGCCACGTCGTTGGCCATCTGCAAATCATGGATGATTTCATCCTCGGTCACTTCCATGATGAGGCCCGGCCAGTTCGCCGCCTTGGGGCGCTCCTCCCGTAGTATCTGTTCGAGCGGTAGCTTGACGAAGGCGCTGACCGGCACATTGACGGAAAATTTGACCGACACGCCGTAGGCGGCGCAGCTTTCCCAGTCGCGCAGCGCGCCGAGGATCACCTGCTCGGTCAACGCCAGCATGTCGTCTTCGCTGGCGCCGGGAAGAAACACGCCGGGAGGAAGCACGCCGCGCTTTGGATGACGCGCACGCACCAGCGCTTCGGCGCCGACCAGCCGCATTTCGCGTAAATCGATCTTCGGCTGATACCAGAGCTCGGACCAGTTCCTGCGCAGCACGTCGGCAAGCGTGATCCTGCCGTCGGCGGCGCCGTCGCCTGCAAAGATATTTTTGATCGCAGTCAGCATTCGAAAAGTCACGCAATGTCTGCGGACGGCGATCGAGACCGCCGGCCTCCTGCGCGCTTATACGGTCGGGGAATACCTGTAGCGTTAACGCCCAAAGCACGAACGCAAGCATGCTTTTTAGTCCGTATTTGCCTCGCCGGTATTTGCACGACGGCGTTAGGCAGGCGTTTACCGAGGAAGCGTCGCAGCGCCAACTGCTTGTCATCCCGGCCGAGCGCGCCGCGCGAGAGCCGGGACCCATATCAAATGGCATGGGTCCCGGATCGGCCTTAGGCCCTGCGGG
>JBBDNZ010000023.1:0-7692 GCA_040877285.1 Xanthobacteraceae bacterium | reverse complement strand
GCACAGCACGGCGGCGATTTCCACCGGGTGATGGCCGTAGTCGTCGATCACGGTCACGCCGTTCCATTCGCCGGTACGGGTGAAGCGGCGCTTCACGCCGCCGAAGCCGGCCAGCGCCTTGCGGATCTGTTCGTCGCCGATGCCGAGCTCACGCGCGACGGCGACAGCGGAGGTGGCATTGAGCGCATTGTGGCGTCCGGGCATGGGCAGCGCGAGATTTTTGATCGCGTGCACCACCTCGCCGGCGCGGTTGCGGAACAGCACGGAGAAGCGCGACTGGCCGCCATTATGCTCGAGGTCGGCCAGGCGCACGTCGGCTTGCGGGTTCTCGCCATAAGTAACAATGCGGCGGTCCTCGATGCGGCCGACCAGGCGCTGCACGACGGGGTGGTCGGTGCACATCACGGCGAAGCCGTAGAACGGCACGTTCTCGACAAAGTCGCGGAAGGCTTCCTGCACCGCCGTGAAGGTGCCGAAGTGGTCGAGATGCTCGGCGTCCACATTGGTGACGATGGCGATGTCGGCGGGCAGCTTGAGGAAGGTGCCGTCGGACTCATCCGCCTCGACCACCATCCAATCGCCGGCGCCGAGCCGCGCATTGGTGCCGTAGGCGTTGATGATGCCGCCGTTGATGACGGTGGGATCGAGGCCGCCGGCGTCGAGCAGCGCCGCCACCATCGACGTGGTCGTGGTCTTGCCGTGGGTGCCGGCCACCGCCACGCAGCTTTTCAGCCGCATCAGCTCCGCCAGCATCTCGGCGCGCCGCACCACCGGAAGCCGCTGCGCGCGGGCCGCGACCAGCTCGGAATTGTCCCGCTTGATGGCGGAGGAGACGACGACCACTTTGACGCCGTTCAGATTCTTCGCGTCGTGACCGACGGCGACTTTGACGCCGCGCTCGCGCAGCCGCTTGACGTTGGCGCTTTCGGCCACGTCGGAGCCCTGCACCGCATAGCCGAGATTGGCCAGGACCTCGGCAATGCCGCTCATGCCGATGCCGCCGATGCCGACAAAATGGATCGGTCCGATGTGCTGCGGCAATTTCATAAGTTGCGTCGTCCGTTAACGTTTTCGATTGTCATGGCCCAGAGAGGCGGCGACACCCTTAGCCCTTCGCCACCCGCAAGACCAGATCGGCCAGCCGGTCGGCGGCGTCCAACGTGCCGGTCTTACGCGCCGCCGCCGCCATGACGGCAAGCCGCGCCGGTTCGGCGGCCAGCGCGGAGAGCTCGGAGGCCAGACGGTCGGGGTTGAATTCCGGCTGCGGAACACGGATCGCCCCGCCGGCGGTTTCCAGCACCCCGGCATTGGCCATTTGGTCCTGATCGAGCGCATGCGGCAGCGGCACCAGGATGCACGGGCGGCCGACGGCGGCAAGCTCCGCCACCGTCGAGGCGCCGGAGCGCGAGACCACCAGATGCGCCGCCGCCATGCGCGCCGGCAGGTCGGAGAAGAAGGGCGCAACTTCGGCTGAGACGCGCATGTCGGCATAGGCGGTTTTCACCGCGGCGACGTCTTCTTCCCGCGCCTGCTGGACGATGTGCAGGCGCGGCCATAGCGCGGGCTCCAGGCGCCGGATCGCCGGCGGCACGATCTCCGCCATGATCCGCGCGCCTTGGCTGCCGCCGAAAACCAGCAAGCGGAGCGGGCCGGCGACATCGGGCGGCACGTAAGGCTTTGCGGCGGCAAGAATCACCGCCGGGCGCACCGGGTTGCCGACCCAGGTGGTCTTGGCGGCGAGCTTTGGATCGGACAAGCCGACATCGCGAAAACCTGTTGCAATCGCGGTGGCACGCGGCGCCAACAGACGGTTGGCGCGACCCATCACGGAATTCTGCTCGTGGATGATACTCGGGATTCCGCGCAGCGCCGCCGCCAGGATCGGCGGGATGGTCGGATAGCCGCCGAAGCCGACCACCGCGATCGGCCGCAAATGCAGGAGCAAGGCCCACGCCTTGATGACGCCGGCGCCGATGATGACGCCCGTTTTGATATAGGCCACCGGATCGCGCCCGTGCAGCGTCGCGCTTGGAATGACATGACTCTCGCGCGCGGGAAAGCTCGCGCCGTAATGCATCGCGCGGGCATCGGTGGCTAGATCGACCGCAATGCCGCGCCGCGTCAGCGTCACGCTCAAGGATTCCGCTGGAAAAAGATGCCCGCCCGTGCCGCCGGCGGCGATCAGCACGAGCCGCGCGCGGCCTGTTCCCATCAGGCCGCGCTCCTCGCGGCATAGGGGCTCGGGCTCGCCAGCATCTCGGCGCGCGGACGCTCGCGGGTGAGCGCCAGCAACATGCCCATCGCGTAAGCAAGCGAGATCATCGACGATCCGCCATAGGAAATGAACGGCAGCGTCATGCCCTTGGGCGGTATGAGATGCAGATTGACCGACATATTGATGGCCGATTGCAGGCCGAACAGGATGGCAAGGCCGGACGCCGCGAAACGCGAGAACGGATCCTCGTTGCACATGGCATGACGCAGCGCCCGGATGACCACAAAGGCGAACAGGGCGACCAGCATCAGGCAAAGGACGACGCCGAATTCCTCCGCGGCGACCGCGAAGACGAAATCGGTATGGCTGTCGGGCAAGATGCGCTTGACGGTTCCCTCGCCCGGGCCGCGGCCAAACCAGCTTCCCCGCATGAAAGCGCCGAGCGAGGTGGTGATCTGAAAGCTGTCGCCGCTGCCGGGATCGAGAAAGCCTTGAATGCGCAACGCGACATGCGGCACTGTGTAATAGGCGCTGAGCAAGCCCACGAGCGACGCCAAACCAAGCCCGGCCATCCAGATCAGTCGCATTCCGGCCATGAAGAACAACGCCCCCCAGACCAGCATGATCAGCATTGTTTGGCCGAAATCGGGCTGCATGACGAGAAGCACGACCACGACCAGGAGCAGGGCCAGCGCCAGGCTGTTGGCCGGCATTTCCGGACGCCGCGCCGACTCGCCGAACAGCCAGGCGATCAGGATCACGAACGACGGCTTGAGAAACTCCGACGGCTGAATATTCACGCCAAGCACGACCAGCCAGCGCCGCGCCCCCTTGATCTCCTCGCCGAATAGAACCGTGGCGGCCACCATGACAAGGCTGACGGTAAAAACGACAAGAGCCAGGCGGCGGATCTGCTGCGGCGTGAGAAAGGACGTTCCCACCATGACAAGGATCGCGGGCAAGACGTACAGCACGTGCCGGTTGGCGAAATAGAAGGCGTCGAGCCCGAGCCGCCCCGCCACCGGCGGACTGGCGGCCAGCGAGAGCACGATGCCGCCAAGCATCAAGATCGCCAGCGCCGCCAGCATCAGCTTATCGACCGTCCACCACCATTCGCCGAAAGGCGTGCGTTGCGCGCGCGAGATCATGCGGGCTCCCCGGAAGTCTGTGCCCCCCGCTCACTCCTGACTCCTTCTGGTTTAGGGGCGATTAACGGGGCGGAATTTGTGACGGTATTTAATTGTGATTCCGGGGCGCCGCGTGGATTTGCCGCCATTTCCGAAAATGACCCGGAGCGGACATTCAAGTTTCTCGGGCTTTCGCCGGCTTTTTCGCAAGATAAACGGTCTGCGTGAAAGGCTTGTCCTGCAGCGGGTTTTGAAACGTCACTTCTTTGGCGCACGCTTCGGCGAAAACGCGGCCGAGACGCGCGGTGAAGGTGGCGTCCGGGCGGTCATTGGACCACAGACCGAACACCCCGCCCGGGCGCAGCTGCGCGGCAAGCCGGGAAAGCCCCTCCTCGCCGTAGAAAGCGGCGTTGCGCGGATCGAGCAGAAAGTCGGGGGAATGATCGATATCCACCAGCACCGCGTCAAACCGGCGGGTGGGAGCGGCCGGATCGAAGCCCGCTGCGGAAGCCGCCAGCGCAAAGAAATCGCCATGAACGAAACGGCAGCGCGGATCGCCGGTGAGCCCGGGGCCCAGCGGCACCAGCCCTTGCCTATGCCAGTCGATCACAGCCTCGAGCGCCTCGACGACGAGCAACGAGGCGACCTTCTCATGCTCCAACACCGCCTTGGCCGTGTAGCCCAGCCCCAGCCCCCCGACCACGACGTCGAGGTCTTGTCCGGACAGGGCCGCTAGCCCCAGCCGGGCCAAAGCAATTTCCGATTCCGTGAACAGGCTCGACATCAGAAATTCATCGCCGAGCTTGATCTCAAAAACATCGACGCCGAGCTTCAACTCTCGACGCCGGCGCAAGATCAGCGCGCCGATCGGCGTCGGGCGATAATCAAGTTCTTCGAAGTACGCGCTCATTTTCTGTGATTGCTCGTCATGGGAAAGACACAATCGAAGTCCATATTATCAATTCTGTCGCGACAGAACTGCTTTGCCACGGATGTACTGGTAGCGGAATTGGCGCTGACGATGTGGGCCCGCCGGGAGCAATCCTTGGCGGGTTTTCATTTGCGCGCCGGCGCCATTGCGGCGAGAAACAACGCACATCGAAGTTTATCCTGAATATCAAACCAGCCTCAACCCGACGCCGCCTTCGCGCAACTCACGCACAGATGCGCCGCGGGATCGGCATTCAAGCGGCCGTCGGGAATTTCGTTTCCACATTCGAGACAGTAACCGAACTCGCCGTGGTCCATTTGGCTCAGAGCGCGGCGAATGCGGCTGATTTGAGCTTGGCGCTGGCGATCGGCGGCGAGCGCCATTTGCTGCGCCTGCATGGCGTCCATGCGTGACAGCCGGCCCACGCTCTGCTGGTCGAGCGGAACGGCCGCGCGGCCTTGTGCGCTTGCATCGCGCAGCGCCAGCAGTTCTTCCAGCAGGCGTTCGAGGCGCGGGCGATACCGCTCTATCCGCTGCCGGTCGATGTCTGTCATCGTTTTGGCTTGCCTCGGAGGCTGTGAGTTTGCGGGCGCGCGCCGCCTGAATGACGATTACTCTATCAGCGCCTGCACCAGCTTGCGGAAATGGTCGCCGCGCAACTCGAAATTCCGGTACTGGTCGAAGGAAGCGCAGGCCGGCGACAGCAGCACGACGGGTTCCGCCGCCTGCGAAGCGGCGGCATCGGCGGCGGCCCGGGCGGTCGCCACATCGAGCGTGCCACAGCGGACATAAGGAACCTGACCTTCGAGCACGGCGGCGAAGGCGGCGGTCGCTTCGCCGATCAGATAGGCCTTGGCGATCTTGGGAAAAAAGCGCCTGAGCGGCGTGATGCCGCCTTCCTTGGCCTTGCCGCCGAGAATCCAGAACACGTCGCCGGCGAAAGAGGACAGCGCCTTGTCGGTGGAATCGGCATTGGTCGCTTTCGAGTCGTTGACAAAGAGCACGCGGCCCCGGCGGCCGACCTCCTCCAGCCGGTGCGGCAGGCCGGGGAAGCTGGCAAGGCCGCGGCGAATGGCCTCGACCGGGACATCGAGCGCCAGCGCAGCGGCTACCGCCGCCGCCGCGTTCTGCGCATTGTGCCGCCCGCGCAGGGTGGTGATGCCGGCAAGGTCGGCGATGCGGCCTTCCTGGCGCGTGCCGGAGCGGACGATCCAGGTGCCGTCGATATAGAGACCGCGATTGAGGATGGTTTCGGCGGACACCAGCACGGTCGGCCGGCCGCTGGCTTCGCGCCGCGCGGCGGCGGCGCGGGTATAAACGTCATCCACCGCGATCACCGCCGTGTCCGCATTCGTCACCGCGCGCTCCTTGATCGCGGCGTAATTCTCCATCGTGCCGTGGCGGTCGAGATGATCGGGCGTGACATTGAGCAGAATTCCAACTGTGGGCGCGAGCGTGGGCGCCAGATCGATCTGATAGGAAGACACCTCGACGACATGCACACGGTCCGGCGCCGGCGGCTCGAGCGAGAGGATGGCGACGCCGATATTGCCGCCCATCTGCACGTCGCGGCCGGCGGTGCGGAGAATATGCGCGGCCAGCGCGGTGGTGGTGGACTTGCCGTTGGTGCCGGTGATGGCGACGAAAGGCGCGCTAGGCGCGCGCGCGGCCCGCTCGCGGCCGAACAGTTCAACGTCGCCGACGATTTCGACGCCGGCGGCGCGGGCGAGCGCCGCAACCCAATGCGGCGCCGGATGCGTCAGCGGCACGCCCGGCGTGAGCACCAAAGCGGCGATCTTCGACCAATCGACGGCGCGCAAGTCGGCGATGGGAATGCCGGCAGCCGCCGCGCGCTCCACCGTGGCCGCATCATCGTCGAAGGCGACAACGTCGGCGCCACCCGCCAGCAGCGCGCTGGCGCTGATCAGCCCGGAACCGCCGAGGCCGAACACCGCGACTTTTTTTTCAGCGAAAATCGTGATGGGGGTCACCGTCGTTACCCCGCTTTCCAGACCGTCACCGCAATTTCAGCGTCGCCAGGCCGGCCAGCGCCAGAACCACCGCGACGATCCAGAACCGGATGACAATCTGCGGCTCGGTCCAGCCGAGCTGCTCGAAGTGATGATGAATCGGCGCCATCTTAAAGACTCGCTTGCCGGTGAGCTTGAAAGAAGCCACCTGCACGATCACCGACACCGCTTCCAGCACGAACAACCCGCCGATGACGGCGAGCACGATCTCGTGCTTGGTCGCCACCGCGATGGCGCCGATCATCCCGCCGAGCGCCAGCGAGCCGGTGTCGCCCATGAAGACCGACGCCGGCGGCGCGTTGTACCAGAGAAAGCCAAGTCCGGAGCCGATCACCGCCCCGCACAGCACCGCCAGCTCGCCGGTGCCGGCGACGTAGTGGATTTGCAGATAATCGGCGAACACGGCGTTGCCGGCGAGATAGGCGATCAAGCCGAAGCTCGCCGCCGCGATCATCACCGGAACGATGGCGAGACCGTCGAGACCGTCGGTGAGGTTCACCGCATTGCCGGCGCCGACGATGATGAAAGCGCCGAACAGGATGAAGAACCAGCCGAGGTCGAAGACAAGCTCCTTGAAAAAGGGGAATACCAGCGACGTCGCAAACGGGGCTTTTCCAAGCTGCGCAATGGCGAAGCAGGCGGCCGCCGCAATCAGCGCTTCGGCGAAAAGGCGCGTGCGGCCGGAGAAGCCGCTGTGAGTCTGCTTGGTCACCTTCAAATAGTCGTCGTAGAAACCGACGAGGCCGAAACCGAGCGTGACGCCGAGCACGATCCAGACATAAGGGTTGGCCAGATTGGCCCACAGCACGGTCGAAACCACGATGCCGGACAGGATCATCAGCCCGCCCATCGTGGGCGTGCCCTTCTTGGTCACCAGATGCGACTGCGGGCCGTCGGCGCGGATCGGCTGGCCCTTGCCCTGTTTCAGCCGCAAGAGATCGATGATTGAGGATCCGAACAGAAAGACGAACAACAAGGCGGTGACCATCGCGCCGCCGGTGCGAAAGGTGATGTAGCGGAAGACGTTGAAAAAAGAGATCGTGTCGGAGAGTTCAACCAACCTATAGAGCATGAGTCAGCCTTGAGCCGGCGCTTCCTCGCGCGCCATGTGGGAGGGATAGCGGCGTTGCAGCGCCTTGACCAGAGGTCCCATCCGGGACCCGAGCGAGCCTTTTATCATAATGACGTCGCCCGGCTGGACTACGGCAAGCAGGGACGATTCGAGCCCGGCCGCGGCTTCCGCATAGCCGCCCCGGCGCTCGGAGGGAAGGGCCTGCCACAATTCCTGCATCAAGAGGCCCGCGCAAAACACCAGATCGACGCCATTAGCGAGGATAGACTGCGCCAATTCGCGGTGCAGCGCGGGGCCTTTGGCCCCAAGCTCGAGCA
>JBBDNZ010000022.1:0-7692 GCA_040877285.1 Xanthobacteraceae bacterium | reverse complement strand
ACCTTGCTGCGCATATCGGTCACATGAGCAGCCGCGTGCTGCGCGGAAATCGGCAAGTCTTCCCAATAGGGCAGAATATGGATGGTAACGAAATCCACCGCGCCGACAATTTCGCGGTGTCGCAGCCAGAATTCCCAAACATCGGCATAGGTGACCGGAACGCGCACCTGCGCCTTTACCGCCTCTATCGTTCGGGCAAGATCGGTGGCGGCCATGTCTCCCCGCAGCAACACCTCGTTGCCGACAACGATGGCTTCGATGACGTCCGGATATTGTTTCGCCAGTTCGACTGCGGCCTGAATTTGCCCCTGGTTCTTCTCGGCATTGTTGGACAGCCAAAGGCCCTGCAGCACCTTCAGGCCATGACGGCGCGCAATCTCGGGAACCCGGTCTTGCCCCAGGTCCGTCCCATAGGTGCGCACGCAGCCGGTTGCGCCGGCCAGCCGGCGCAGGTCTTCGTCGATCTGTTCGGGAGCGATCCTGCTCGATTCATCCAGGGGGCTTTGCCCGGCCCGGAACGGGGCATAGGAGAGGCAATACAGCTTCTCCGCGGCAGCCAACGGCGCCGGCGGCATCTGCACCGGCATTCCCAGCCACCCCCAGGTCGCCAGAATCGCGGCTGCCGAAACCAAGAAAAGTCCGCTAGCAAGGCGCATCCACGCTCCGGCCGCCGATGACACGTCTGCTTTTTGCTTAGCTCGCGGCAAACTGGGTGCCAAGCGCCCGACCTTAATCAAAAGTCCGAACGGCGCTGGACAAAGTACCGAAGTTTCGCCATTCCAGCGCGGCCGAACACCATAACCCGCGCCGTATTGCTGACGGATTTGCCTGCCAACTGGGGGCCGATACGCCCCGGGGCGGCGGAAAATGAAAAACAAGCAGGCATGATTCCCTTTCTCCCGCGACTGTTAACGATTGCGCTGGCCGCGGCGGTTCTGGTCAATTCCATGCCCATGGCCGCCGCCCAAAGCGGACCTCCCAAGCCGGCTGAACAGCGCCCGCCCGCCGGGCAAGCGGCCGACGCCGCCAAGGAACGCCAAAAAGCCGACGAACTGGCTGAAGCGGCTCGGCTTTTGGATGGACCGGCGGGTAATCCGGAGTGTGTTTGGCTCGGCCGGCGGGTCGTCAGCCTGCTCTGGCGCGACGACTTGGATACCGCTTCGCGCCACCTGGAGCTTTACGACCGGTTCGGCTGCCCAGCCAAACACATACAGTCGACTTTTCGCTGCGTGCTGAGCCAGGGCCCGGTCGATCCAAAAGGTCCGGATAGTGTCAACAGCCGGGTGCACGCCTGCTGGATTACACCGCCGACCGCTTCGACGCCGGCAGCAGCCTCCCGCCGCAGCAAACGATGAAGGTCTAGTCATCTAGAAAAATTTTTCTTTCCGATTATTGCGTGCCTTGGATTCGCCACGCGGCATAGCTAATTTAACGACACGCCGGACACCGAGCCAATCTGCGTCGCGGCGGACTTTTTTAGGTCGAATCCAGGGGTCGGATTCAGGGCCTTTTTTCACCCCACTTGGTTGTCACTTCCATGCGGATCGTCGCTGCTGTCATCGCGCTCGTTGCGTGCGTGCATGCTGGCGTTTGGGCTTTGGTCGGCGACCGGGCAACTGCGCCGAATTTCGGCGGACAGTTGGCCAGCGTTTCCTACGCGCCTTACGCAAAGTCGGCGCGCCCCGACAAGGGCGACGTCGCAAACGTGCGGCAAATCCGTTCCGACCTGAAATTGCTCGCGCCTTACACGCGCGCGCTGCGCACTTATTCCGCCACCGGCGGCGGCGAGCTGGTGCCCGCCGTGGCCGCCGAGTTCGGCCTCAAGGTCACGGTCGGCGCCTGGATCGACCGGGACGAGGCGCGCAACGCGCGTGAGGTGCGATCCGCCGTCGAGCTCGCCCGCCGTTACCGCAACGTCAAAGGCATCGTGGTCGGCAACGAAACGATTTTCCGTGGTGAAAAGTCGGTCGATGAACTCATCAAGATCATTCATCGGGTCAAGCAATCGAGCCGGGTTCCGGTAACCACCGGCGAAATCTGGCACGTCTGGCTTGAGCATCCCGAGCTGGCATCCGCCGTCGATTTCATCTCCGCGCACGTGCTGCCTTACTGGGAAGGCTTTTCCGAGCAACAGGCGGTTGATCAGGCCGTCCTGATTTACGACAAGCTACGCCGCGCTTTTCCCGGCAAGCGCATCGTCATCGCCGAGTTCGGCTGGCCAAGCGCCGGCTATAATCTAAAGGACGCCAATCCCGGCCGCTTCGAACAGGCGGCTGTGCTGCGCGCTTTCGCCTCGCGCGCCGAGACCTACGGCATCGACTACAACATCGTCGAAGCGATCGACCAGCCGTGGAAAATCTTTGAAGGCGGCGTCGGGCCCTATTGGGGCATATTCGACGCTTCGCGCGAGCCGAAATTTGCCTGGACCGGCCCCATCGTAAACCTCGATCACTGGAAGCTCGCGGGTCTCGCGGTTCTGCTTGGCATCCTGTTTTCCTTGCCCATCCTCGCGCTCGCCGCGCCCGCGATGGCGCAAACGTTAACGCTCGCGCTCGCCGCCAACATCGTCGGCGCCTGGTTCGCCGTCGTCTTCGCCTATTGGGACACGCATTATTTCGTGCCGGGAGCCACCTTCGCGCTGGGGCTCGGCCTGACCTTGCTGGTGCCGCTCGTCGTCATCGCCTTCGCGCGCATGGACGAAATCGCCGCCGTCGCGTTCGGCCGCAAGCCGCGGCGGCTGGCCGCCATCGCCGCGCCTTCCATCGTTCCCGGAGAGGCTGCTTTCACGCCGAAGGTTTCGATCCATATCCCGGCGCATCATGAGCCGCCCGAGATGCTCAGGGCCACCCTCGATTCGGTCGCCCGGCTCAATTACCCGAATTTCGAATGCGTCGTCGTCATCAACAACACGCCCGACCCCGCGTTCTGGCAGCCGATCCAGGAACACTGCCTGGCGCTCGGCGAACGCTTCAAGTTCATCCATGAGCTGAACGTGACGGGCTTCAAGGCCGGCGCGCTCCGTCTCGCGCTCGCTCACACCGCTTTCGATGCCGAAATCGTCGGCGTCATCGATGCCGACTATGTGGTGCATCCCGATTGGCTGAAGGATCTGGCGCCGTTGTTCGCCGATCCCAAGGTCGGCCTGGTGCAGGCGCCGCAGGATCACCGCGACGGCGGCCGCAGCCTCGTGCATCACGCCATGAACGGCGAATATGCCGGCTTCTTCGATATCGGCATGGTTCAGCGCAACGAGGTCAACGCCATCATCACGCACGGCACCATGTGCCTGCTCCGCCGCACCGCGCTCGAACAGGCGGGCGGCTGGTCGAGCGACACCATCTGCGAGGATACCGATCTCGGCTTGACCATTCTGGAGCAGGGCTGGCTCGCTCATTATAGTAACCGCCGCTACGGCTATGGCCTCTTGCCGAATACCTTCGAGGCCTACAAGAAGCAGCGTCACCGCTGGGCTTACGGCGGATTCCAAATCATCAAGAAGCACTGGCGCCGCTTCCTGCCCGGCGCAAGCCGGCTCACGCACGAGCAGAAGCGCCAATTCGCGCTCGGCTGGCTCAACTGGCTCGGCGCCGAAAGCATCGGTGTCGGCGTCGCCATCTTGAATCTGCTGTGGGTGCCCGTCGTCCTCTTCGCCGATATCGCCATTCCCGACACGATTCTGACTCTGCCGATCCTGGCCGCCTTTGCCGTCTCGCTCCTGCATTTTTCGGCGCTCTACCGGCTGCGGGTGGCGATCCCGGTCGGTCAGCTTCTCGGCGCGGTCTTCGCCGCCATGTCGGTGCAATGGACGGTGGCGCGCGCGGTCACGCGCGGCATGATCAAGGAACGCCTGCCCTTCGTGCGCACGGCCAAGGGCGGGGACACCCAGCGCGGGCCGGATTTCCCCGCCTTTTGGGAAGCGCTGCTCGGCATGCTGCTGTTGATCGGCGCCGTGGTAGTGGCCGCCGCCAACGACAAGGAAATTCGCGAGATCGACATTTTCGCCGCGGTGCTCCTGGTGCAGAGCCTGCCCTTCCTGTCCGCCGCCGCCATCGCGGCGATCGAGGCCACGCGCTTCAACGACTTCGCCTTCTGGCGCGGCATCGAGGCGCGCGCGGCCGAACTCCTGCCCCGGCGCCACGCCGCCGCCCCCGTTCAGCCGAAGGCGGACAAGAGCGTCGAGACCGCCCACTAAGGCGGCGCCGATTGTCAGACCCTTTGGCGTGCCGTAACATCCCGCCGAACGATACACATTAAAGGGAGGATGACATGACGGTTGCAGCCGTTCGCGAGACCACGGACGCAAAAGCCGGGTCGCCCCTGCCCAAACATCGCGATCTTTATTATGGCGGCGCCTGGCACAAGCCGCAGGGCGGCCATCAGCCGACTTTTAATCCCGCCACCGGCGAAAGCCTGGGCGACGTTCCCAACGCCAATGCCGCCGACGTGGATGCCGCCGCCCAGGCGGCGCACAAGGCCTTCCTCGAATGGAAGAAGATGAAGCCAACGGAGCGCGCGGCGCTCATGCGCAAGGTGTCGGCGGCGATCCGCGCCAATGCGGAAGAGTTCGCGCTGATCGACTCGCTCAACTGCGGCAATCCGCTGTGGGCGCTGCGCCGCGATATCGGCAATGCCGCCGCGGCGATCGATTATTTCGCCGGTCTCGTATTGCAGGTGCAGGGCGCCACCATTCCGCTGGGCGAGGACATCGTGAACATGACGGTGCGCGAACCGGTCGGGGTGATCGGCCGCATCGTCGCCTACAATCATCCCTTCTCCTTCGCCGCCGCCAAGCTCGGCTCGACTCTCGGCGCCGGCTGCACGGTCGTCATCAAGGCGGCGCAGCAGGCGCCATTGTCGGCCTATCGCCTGATGGAACTGATCGACGGCATCCTGCCGCCCGGCGTGGTCAACGTGATCGGCGGCGGCGTCGAATGCGGCCAGGCGATGGTGGCGCATCCGCTCATTGCGAAATTGAGCCTCGTCGGCAGCGCGGCGACCGGACGCGCGGTGGCGCGCGGCGCCGCCGACCGCCTCAAGCATGTCGAGCTTGAGCTTGGCGGCAAGAACGCACTCATCGTCTATCCCGACGCCGACGTGAAGAAGTCCATCGCCGGCGCCATCGGCGGCATGAACTTCGCCTGGTGCGGCCAGTCCTGCGGATCGATGTCGCGCCTTTTCATCCATGAATCGCTCTACGACGAGGTGCTCAAGGGCGTCGTCGAAGGCATTCAGAAGATCAAGCCCGGCAATCCGCAGGACGAAAACACCAAGATGGGCGCGCTGATCTCCAAGGCGCAGTTCGACAAGGTGATGTCGTACATCGAGATCGGCAAGAAGGAGGGCGCCAAGCTGCTCACCGGCGGCAAGGTGCCGGACGATCCAAAACTCAAGGGCGGATTCTTCGTCGAGCCCACCGTCTTCGCCGGCGTCAACATGACCATGCGCATCGCGCGCGAGGAAATTTTCGGCCCGGTGCTTTCCGTGTTCAAATGGTCGGACGAGGAAAAAATGTTCGCCGACGTCAACGCCGTCGAATACGGCCTCACCGGCTCGGTCTATACCAGCAACGTCAGCACGGCGCACAAAGCCGCGCGCCGCATCGAGGCGGGCTATGTCTGGGTCAATACCGCGGGCGGCCAGGCGCTCGGCACGCCCTACGGCGGCATCAAGCAGTCCGGCTACGGCCGCGACAAGGTGTTGGAGGAAATGCTTTCCAACACCCATGTGAAGAACATCGCGATTAGTTTGTGACCTGCGGTACATCATCCCTCTCTCCGCGTAGCGGGGAGAGGTGAAAAAAGTCATCCCGCCAGCGCGGTCTCCACCAGCCGCACCCAGTAGGACGTGCCGAGCGGAATGATCTCGTCGTTGAAATCGTAGGCCGGGTGGTGCAGCCCGGCGCTGTCGCCGTTGCCGACAAAAATGAAAGCGCCGGGCCGCGCCTCCAGCATGAAGGAAAAATCCTCCGCGCCCATGACCGGCGCCATATTGGCATTGACCCGGTCATGGCCGACCACCTGCGCCGCCACTGAAGCGGCAAAAGCGGTCTGCTTTTCGTGGTTGCGCAACACCGGATAGCCGCGGATATAGTTCAGCTTGGCGGTGGCGCCATGCGCCCGCGCAATCCCGTCCACCATGTCATGCAGCCGCTTTTCCAGGAGGTCGCGCACCTCCGGAGTGAAGCTCCGCGCCGTGCCGCGCAGCTGCGCGGTCTGCGGGATGATGTTTTCCGCCGTGCCCGCGTGGAACATGCAGATGGAAACGACGGCGGATTGAATCGGATCGACGTTGCGCGACACCACCGATTGAATCTGATTGACGATCTGCGCGCCGACCAGCACCGGATCGACGGTCAGATGCGGCCGCGCCGCATGGCCGCCCTTGCCTTCGATGTCGATCGTCACCGTGTCCGCCGCCGCCATCAGCGGGCCGGGCCGGATGCCGAACTGGCCGACCGCCATGCCGGGAAAATTGTGCATGCCGAACACTTCCTCGATGCCGAAGCGCGTCATCAGGCCGTCGTCGATCATCGCCTTGGCGCCGGCGCCGCCCTCCTCCGCCGGTTGGAAGATGACGGCCGTGGTTCCGGAAAAGTTGCGCGTCTCCGCCAGATATTTCGCCGCGCCGAGCAGCATGGCGGTATGCCCGTCATGCCCGCAGGCGTGCATCTTGCCGGAAATGGTCGATTTATAAGGCGCGTTGGTCGCTTCCTCGATCGGCAGCGCGTCCATGTCCGCGCGCAGCGCGATCGCCCGGTTGCGCCCGGCGGACGGCTGCCGCCCGCCGCGGATCACGCCGACGACGCCGGTGCGCCCGATTCCGGTCACGACCTCGTCACAGCCGAAGGCCTTGAGCTTCTCCGCCACCGCCGCGGCCGTGCGATGCACGTCGTAAAGCAGCTCCGGATGCGCATGAATGTCGCGCCGCCAGGCGGTGATTTCGCCGTGCATGGCAGCGACGCGGTTGATGACGGGCATCGGCAATCCTTCGCTTTTTGGCGCATTTTGAGGCGTTTGGCTGCGCCGCGCCGTAATAGTACCAGATGTCGCAAATCGTTGCCCGCTTGTGACGTCCGCGCCCAAGACCCACTATTGACCCTGCCGGACGCCGCCCCTAAACACCCCTTCAAGAGCGCGTAGCTCAGCTGGTAGAGCACCTGACTTTTAATCAGGTGGTCCGGGGTTCGAGCCCCCGCGCGCTCACCATGTCCCAGGATTATGCCCAGGATTGCGACGGCGCGAGCCAGGCCGGCCTCGGCCCAGGCCGCCGCCGCCATGTCCCGGCAGGCTTGAGACAAATCGGACCTTTTCCTCTGTTTTGCCGTTAACCCGCAGGCCACAAGAGTTTCATGTTGGCGTCGCGCCCCTGCCATAGTGCGCCGCTAGACCGGCAGCATTGATTGAATCGCGCGGTAACGCCGCGCATAACAAAGAAGGAGCTTGGCCATGATCATTCATTGCGCAGCGCCCTTCGAGTCCGCGTTCCGCGGTCAACTGGGCAGCCAAAATTGCCCGCGTTGCGGCACTCCCCTGTTGCTCGCCGAGGCATCCGCCTTCCTCAGCGACGGGCGAATCCGCCACTTCTGGTCATGCGATTCGTGCGGCCAGGAATTCCATACCGCGGTTGATGTCGCCGCGCGTTCCTGGGAGGAGCGTCCCCGTCGCCCCGCCTGATTGCTGCCTGCGCCGCTGC
>JBBDNZ010000021.1:0-7900 GCA_040877285.1 Xanthobacteraceae bacterium | reverse complement strand
TGGCCTTGAAGTTTTCCCAGCGGCGGCGGTTGATCGGCGATAGCGCGATCCGGCGCCGCTCCGGCTGGACGGCCACGCCGGTCGGCGATACCGCCGCCGTCTCTTCGACTGGGATGCCGGCGCGGATGTCCACGTCAGACCTCCCGTGTCTCGAAGTCGATGCGCGGATCGATCCAGGTGTAGGTCAGGTCGGAAATCAGATTCACCACCAAGCCGACGAGTGAAAAGATGAACAAAGTGGCAAACACCACCGGATAGTCGCGGTTGAGCACACTTTCGAAGCCGAGCAGGCCGAGGCCGTCGAGCGAGAAGATGGTCTCGATCAGCAGCGCGCCGGTAAAGAAGGCGCCGACGAAGGCGCCGGGAAATCCCGCAATCACGATCAGCATGGCGTTGCGGAAGACGTGCCCGTAGAGCACTTGCCGCTGGGCGCAGCCTTTGGCGCGCGCGGTGAGCACATATTGCTTGCGGATCTCGTCGAGGAACGAATTTTTAGTGAGCAGCGTCATGGTGGCGAAGGCACCGAGCGCCATCGAGATGATCGGCAGCGTCAGGTGCCAGAAATAGTCGATGATTTTTTCCCACCACGAAAGCTCATGCCAATTGTCGGACATCAGCCCGCGCAGCGGGAACCAGTCGAAGAACGAACCGCCGGCGAACAGGATGATGAGCAGGATCGCAAATAGAAATCCCGGGATGGCGTAGCCGACGATGACGACCGCCGACGTCCAGGTGTCGAAGCGCGAGCCGTCACTAATCGCCTTGCGGACACCGAGCGGGATGGAGATGAGATAGGTCAACAGCGTCATCCAGATGCCAAGCGATATGGATACGGGGAGCTTTTCCTTGACGAGCTGGAGCACGCTGACATCGCGGAAATAGCTCTTGCCGAAATCGAAACGCGCGAAGTTCCACACCATGAGAAAAAACCGCTCGTGCGCCGGCTTGTCGAAGCCGAATTGCTTTTCCAGGCTCTTGATGAATTCGGGGTCGAGGCCCTGCGCGCCGCGGTATTTGGTATTGACGGTTTCGATCGCCGCGCCGGGAAGCTGCTGGCCGGGGCTGAAGTCGCCGCTGGGCGAGCCGGAAATCCGCGAGGTGGCGCCGGTGTCCCGGCCGGTAAGCTGGGCGATGACGCGCTCCACCGGCCCGCCGGGGGCGAATTGCACCACCACGAAGGACACCAGCATGATGCCGAACAAAGTCGGCACCATGAACAGCAGGCGGCGGACGATATAGGCGGTCATGCTGAGCGCATCTATAGCTGCAATTGAGATTTAAGTCGCCACGCTCTATCGCGTCTCGAGTTTCGCTGCCTTTTGGCCGTCGTACCACCAGGTCTCCGGAATGCCGCGCGCATAGCGCGGCTTTGTCGCAGGCCGTGCGAACACGTCCCAATAGGCGATGCGGTGCGCGGGCAAATACCAGTGCGGCACCCAATAGCGCCCGGCCCGGATCACGCGGTCGAGCGCGCGGCAGGCGATGGTCAGTTCTTCGCGCGTCTGTGCGCCGATGGCCTTGTCGATTAGCATATCGATCGCCGGATCGGCGATGCCGGCGAGATTTTGCGAACCCTTGGTGGCCGCCGCCTGTGACGAGAGATAGGAACGCAGACTGTCGCCGGGGGTCAGCGAGAAGGAAAAGCGCTCAACCGTGATATCGAAGTCGAAGTCGTCAACACGCGCGCGGTATTGCACCGGATCGACCAGACGCACCGTGGCCTCGATACCGAGGGTGGCGAGATTCTTGATATAGAGCATATGGTGCGGCTCGAAGCTCGGTTCGTCGAGAAGAAATTCGACGATGATCGGCTGGCCGCTTTTATCGACGCGCTTGCCGTTCCTGATAGTAAAGCCCGCTTGCTGGAGAAGCTGGGTAGCCTTTCGAAGCAGTGCGCGGTCCTGCCCCGAGCCGTCGGACACCGGCGGCACGAAAGGTTCGCCGAAAACTTCCTCCGGCACCTTGCCGCGGAACGGCTCCAGCAGCGCCAGTTCCGCCGCCCCCGGCTTGCCCACCGCCATCATGCCGGAATTCTGAAAAACCGAATGGGTGCGCTCATAGGCGCCATACATGATGGTCTTGTTGGTCCATTCGAAATCGAAAGCGTAGATCATGGCCTCGCGCAGCCGCGGGTCCTCGAATTTTTCCCGCCGCATATTGAAGAACCAGCCCTGAGCGCCCGACGGCGTTTGATCCGGCAGCATCTCGCGCTTCACGCGGCCGTCGCGGATCGCGGGAAAGTCATAGCGCGTCGCCCAGACGCGCGAAGTAAATTCCTCGCGGAAAAGATAGTTCTTGGCGGTGAAGGCCTGAAAGGCGGCTTCGCGATCGCGATAGAATTCGTAGCGCACGACGTCGAAATTGTTTTGTCCGCGCGCCGCCGGCAGGTTTTCTCCCCACCAGTCCTTAACCCGCTCGTATTCGATGAAGCGCCCCGCCTCGAAGCGCCCGACCTTGTAGGGCCCCGAACCGAGGGGCACATCCAGCGTGGATTCATCGAAATTCTTGTTGGCGTAATAGGCGCGCGAAAAGATCGGTAGCGTGGCGATGAACAACGGCACGTCGCGTCCGCGATTCGGCGCAAAGCGCGCCACCAGCGTCGATTCGCCCTCGGCTTCGCTTCCCATAAAATCGCGCGTGAGCTGCTGGATTATCGGATGGCCTTTCTGCTTCAGTATGTTGAGTGAGAAGGCCACGTCATTCGCGGTGATCTGCGCGCCGTCGTGGAATTTCGCCTCCGGCCGCAGCACGAAGCGATAAGTGAGCCCGTCCGGCGAAATGCGCACCGCGCGCGCGGCGAGCCCATAGAGCGAGTCCGGCTCATCCCCCGTTCCTGCCATCAGCGTGGCGAAGGTCAATTCCATGCCCTGCGCGGCGTCGCCCTTGAGGATGTAGCTGTTGAGCGAATTGAAGGTGAGAAAATTCTGATTGTATTGCCGCGTCGATCCCACATGCGAGAACAGCCCTCCTTTCGGCGCGTCTGGATTCACATAGTCGAAGTGCTTGAAGTCCACCGGATATTTGAGATCGCCGAAGGCGGATACGCCGTGGCGTTCCGGCTCCATATCCTGTGCGAAGGCACGAAACGGCGAGACGCCGCCTACAACGGTGCCGGCGGCGAGGACGAGAACTTCCCGCCTATCAAGACGTATCACTACCGCGTCCCCATCTTCGCTGCCTTCGCCGTGTCCCACCACCAGACGGTGGGAAACGCCGAAGCGCCGTATTTCGGCAGTTCCGGCGGACGCGCGAAGCGATCCCACCGCGCCGAGCGGACTTTGCCGTAGGTGAATTGCGGCACGACATAGTGGTTCCACGACAACACGCGGTCGAGCGCCTTGGTGGCGGCAACGAGTTCGTCGCGGCTCTTGGCGAAAATGACGTGCTCGATCAGCGCATCCACCGCCGGATTTTTGATGCCGACGAAGTTGCGCGAACCGGGCTGATCCGCCGCCTGCGTGCTCCAGAGGGCGCGCTGTTCGTTGCCGGGCGAGAGCGATTGCCCCCAGCTCGCGACGATGATGTCGTAGTCGCGATTACGCAAGCGATTGATGTACTGGGCGTCGTCAACAGTGCGCACGGCAACTTCGATGCCGAGCCGTTCCAGATTGGGTTTGTAAAACAATACGAAACGCTCGGTGGCCTGATCGTCGACCAGGAACTCGACGGTAAGCGGCTCGCCGGCGGCGTTGCGCAACACCTTTTTTGTCGCGCTTCCCTTGATACCGACCCACATCAGTACGCGGTCAAAAAAGCCCGGCGGGTTTGCCGGATCCACTTCGTCGCGCACCGTCCAGCCGGCTTCGCGCAGCAGCCGGAAGGCTTCGCGCAGATTGGCGCGCACCGCTTCCGGGCTGCCGCCGACGGGATTCGTGTAGGGCGCGGTGAAAACTTCCGGCGGAACCTTGTCGCGCACGCTTTCCAGAATCTGCAGCTCCTGCCCCTCCGGCAGACCGCGCGCGGCAAGCTCGGTGCCCTCGAAATAGCTCGCGATGCGGGCGTATTGGCTAAAGAAGAGCTGCTTGTTCATCTCCTCGAAATCGAAGGCAAAATTGAAAGCGCGGCGCACGCGCGGATCGTTGAACTTGTCGCGGCGAATGTTGAAGGCAAAAGCTTGCATCACGCCGCTGCTGCGGATGGGAAACTCCTCCAGCACGACGCGCTTTTCCAGCACGGCAGGAAAATCATAGGCCGTTGCCCAGTTCTTGGCGCTGTTCTCGGTGCGCCAATCGACGTGGTCGGCCTTCAGCGCTTCGAGCGCCACGGTGGAGTCGCGGAAATATTCGAAGCGGATCTCGTCAAAGTTATTGGTGCCGATGTTCACGTTGACTTCCTTGCCCCAATAGTCCTTCACCCGCTCGTAGGCGACGGTGCGTCCGGGCACGAATTCCTTGACGCGGTAGGCGCCGCTGCCCAGCGGCGGCTCCAGCGTGGTCGAACCGATGTCGCGCTTGTTGCCCGACTTGTCCGTGCCTTCCCAATAGTGCTTCGGCAGCACCGTGATCTGCCCGACGATCTGCGGCAGTTCGCGGTTGCCCGGCGCATCAAAGGTAAAAGTGATCTCCCGTTCGCCGGTTTTTTCCGCCTTCACCACGTGCCGGTAATAGTTGCGAAGCTGCGGGTGAAGTTTCTTGAAGACTTCGATTGAAAAAATCACGTCTTCCGGGGTTACCGGCTTGCCGTCATGCCACTTCGCTTCGGGACGCAGGCGATAGATCGCCCATGAAAAATCGGCCGGATAGCTCACCGTTTCCGCCAGCAACCCATATTCGCTCGAAACCTCGTCAAGCGCCGGCGCCATCAGCGCCTCGTAAATAAGATCAACGCCGCTGGCGAGCGTGCCTTTCACGCCCGCGATGACCTGATTGAAATTGTCGAAGGTTTGCCCGCCGGCGATCAGGCGAACGACGCCGCCTTTCGGCGCTCCCGGGTTGACGTAATCGAAATGCTTAAATCCCGGCGAATAGCGCAGATCGCCGAACAGCGAGAGACCATGACGCCAAGTTTCCGCGCCGCTCGGTTGCGCCGCCAGCGGCCGCGCGGCGATGGCGCTCAGGCCCGGGGATGCAAGGGTGAATACGCCGGCTTGGATCAGGGCTCGACGGGTCAGGCGCACGGC
This sequence comes from Xanthobacteraceae bacterium, assembly GCA_040877285.1. Taxonomy (GTDB): domain Bacteria; phylum Pseudomonadota; class Alphaproteobacteria; order Rhizobiales; family Xanthobacteraceae; genus CANKHA01. The sequence goes on along the minus strand of JBBDNZ010000021.1, from coordinate 2,781 downwards.
AATTCTCCGGGGCCGGCGAGGATTGGCCAAGGCTTTCGCGGATTATGCCGGTTTTGGGAAGGTCCGCCAGTTAAGCCGCGTTAAGGTGCGACAGGCTGCCGCCCTTGTTGTGCCGCCCCGCACTCCGAAAAGCAAACGGCCGGACGACAAAGGTCCGGCCGACGGTACTCGGGTTATGCCGCGTCCATCGAGGCCGAGGCAATTAGCCTCCGGTCATTTGGGCTGCGCGGGCGCTGCGCCGGCGGGGCTCTGTGCCGCCGCAGGCAGCGGCAGCGGCAGCGGATTGTCCGCCAGCGTGCGCAAATAGGCGATCAGGTCGGCCCGTTCGCTGTCGCGCGTCACCCCGGCAAAAGTCATGATCGTGCCGGGGACAATGCCTCTGGGGTTGGCAAGGTAGGGGTTGAGCTCTTCAAAAGTCCATTCGCCGCCCTTGGCTTTCATGGCGGCAGAATAATTGAAGCCGGGAACCGAAGCCTTGGGCCGCCCGACGATATTCCAGAGATTGGGTCCGACGCGATTGGGGCCACTCTTTTCGAAGGTATGGCAGGCCACGCACTTCTTGGCCGAAGCTTGGCCGCGTTCGACCGAGGCCTTGGCCAGGAGCACGGCAATGGGTTCCGCCGGTTCCGGGGCCGCCGGCGCAGCCGGCCCTTCCTTGCCCGGGTGTTCCAGAGCCGCGATCGCATAGCCGGGCTTGGCCGGCTTTTCGGGAGCGAAAATGGCGCTCGCAGCGATATTCAGCGCGAGAAGGACAAGGCAGGTGCCGAGAACTGCACCCAGGATTTTGTTGAGTTCGAAGGAATTCATGGAAGTTCGGCTTCGGGGCGGAAAACGCGTGGAAATATGTGAAAGCGCGCCGGAGCGGCGCGCGCGGCGGAGAGATAGCCGGTTTGCCTCACCCGTGGCAACCCGTATAAGCACGCCGACCTGGCAAAATATTCATACCTGACCAGACCGGCACGGGCGGCTCCCGCCGATGGACAAAAGCGACATTCTCATCATCATTCCCGCCCGCATGGCCTCCACCAGGCTTCCGGGCAAGCCGCTTGCCGAGATCGGCGGGAAGCCCATGATCGTGCATGTGCTGCGCCGGGCGGAAGCCGCCGCACTCGGACCGGTTGTGGTGGCGACCGACTCTCCGGAAATTGCCGCCGCGGTCGAGCGGGCCAGCGGCCGGGCGGTGATGACGCGCGGCGACCACGTCTCCGGCTCCGACCGCATTTTCGAAGCTTTGGGTCGCGTCGATCCGCAAGGCAAGGCGGCCATCGTCGTCAACGTCCAAGGCGATCTGCCGACGCTGGCGCCGGCCGACCTGCGCGCGGTGCTGACGCCTCTCGCCGACCCGGCCGTGGACATCGCCACGCTGGCGGCGGAGATCACCGATCCGGCCGAGCGGACCAATCCGAACGTGGTCAAGGTGGTGGGATCGCCGGTCTCTCCCGGCCGGCTGCGCGCTCTTTACTTCACGCGCGCGACCGCGCCCTACGGGGACGGGCCGCTCTATCATCACATCGGTCTTTATGCCTATCGCCGCGCCGCACTGAAACGCTTTGTCGAGCTTCCGCCTTCCCCGCTCGAAATGCGTGAGCGCCTGGAGCAATTGCGGGCGCTGGAAGCCGGAATGCGGATCGACGTCGCCATCGTCGGTGGCGTGCCGCTTGGCGTGGACACGCATGAAGAACTGGCCGTGGCGCGGGAAAGGTTAAAGCCCTCCTCATCCTAAGGCGCCCGGATCATTGACTCGTTCAATCGGAAGCGCGTAACGAACCGTCATGGCAAAGCGCAAGAAAATCGCGTTTCAGGGAGAAGCCGGGGCCAATTCGGACCTGGCCTGCCGCAAGGCTTATCGCGACCACGAGCCCATCCCCTGCCCCACCTTCGAGGATGTGTTCGCCGCCGTGCGCTCGGGCAAAGCGGACCTGGCGATGATCCCGATCGAGAATTCCGTCGCCGGGCGCGTCGCCGACATCCATCACCTTATGCCAAATTCCGGTCTGCACATTGTCGCAGAATTTTTTCTGCCGGTGCGCCACCAGCTCATGGCGGTCGGGGGAGCGACGCAAAAGACCCTCAAGACCGTCGAGAGCCACATCATGGCGCTCGGGCAATGCCGCAAGACCATCCGCCAGCTGCGGCTCAAGCAAGTCGTCTCCGCCGACACCGCGGGTTCCGCGCGCGAGGTCGCCGAGAGCGGCGACAAGACGCGCGCGGTGATCGCTTCGGAGCTGGCGGCAAAAATCTACAAACTGCGCATCCTCAAGCGAAACATCGAGGACGAGCGGCACAACACCACGCGCTTCATCGTGCTTTCGCGCGGGGCCAAATGGGCAAGCCGCAGCCACAAGAAGCTGATCACGACTTTCGTGTTCCAGGTGCGCAATATCCCCGCGGCGCTCTACAAGGCGCTGGGCGGCTTCGCCACCAACGGCGTCAACATGACCAAGCTGGAAAGCTACATGGTCAACGGCAGCTTCGCGGCAACGCAGTTCTATGCCGACATCGAAGGCCATCCGAAGGATCGCGCGCTGGAATTGGCGCTGGAGGAGCTGGAATTCGTCACCCAGCCGAAGACGCTAAAGATTCTCGGCGTCTATCCCGCGCATCCCTACCGCGAGACGTTCTAGAACGGCGGCCAGCGCAAGACCGGCATATCCGCAGCCGCCCGAGTGACACGCCGGAAAAGGCGTGCGGGATGTCTAGAAATCCTTCAGCAGCCGTTCGATGTAGTCGAGCTCGAGCTGCGGCCGGCCGATTTCGCCGAAACGGCGGCGTAGCTCTTCC
>JBBDNZ010000020.1:0-1497 GCA_040877285.1 Xanthobacteraceae bacterium | reverse complement strand
ACCTGGATGGCCGGTCTCACACACCAGGCTGATCCCGGCGCACGACATCATGAATTACGTGCCCACCACATGGCCGGGCGCGCGCCTGCCGCACATCTGGCTCGACGACGGCAGCGCCATGCAGGACCGCATCGGCCATGCGCTGAGCTATACGCTATTGCGCCTGGGGCGGACGAAAGCCGATACGGCTGGCTTACAGAAAGCCTTCGCATCGCTCGGCGCGCCGCTGCGGATACTCGACATCCCCGACGAGACGCCGCGCGAGGTCTATGGCCATGACTTGTTGCTGCTGCGGCCCGACATGCATGTGATCTGGCGCGGCAATGCGCCGCCGGAGGAGCCGGAGACGCTCGCGAAGATGGCGACGGGGAATTAGCCAAGGGTGGCATACCGATGAATCCTGTGCTTCTCGGCTTTCTCGGCAGTCTCGCCGCCGGACTCATAACCTCCGTCGGCGCGCTTCCTGTTCTTTTTGGCAAAGACATTTCCCGCCGCACCAACGACGCCATGCTCGGCTTTGCGGCCGGCGTGATGCTGTCCGCTTCTTTCTTTTCACTCATCATCCCTGGGCTTGAAGCGGCAGGAATGATTTTTTCGCCGCAATGGCTGGCAGGACCCGTCGTCGGCATCGGCATCCTGCTGGGCGCCGCCTTCGTTGCCGGACTAAATGAGATCGTGCCGCACGAACATTTCGTGCAAGGGCGGGAAGGACCTCGGCGTGGAGATGTGAGGCGTGTTTGGCTCTTCGTTCTTGCCATCACGATCCACAATCTACCGGAAGGTCTCGCGGTCGGAGTCGGCTTCGGCGGAGGGGACACCGTGAGAGGTACTGTCCTGGCAACCGGCATCGGCCTCCAGAACGCGCCCGAAGGGCTTGCCGTGGCCCTGGCTCTGCTGTCCATCGGGCACAGCCGGGGTAAGGCCTTTACCGTCGCCGCCCTGACGGGACTCGTCGAACCCGTGACGGGTCTCATGGGGGCCTTGGTTGTCACCCTCTCGCAACTACTTTTGCCGTGGGCGATGGCTTTTGCGGCAGGAGCGATGATCTACGTGATCAGCCATGAGATCATCCCCGAAACCCATCGGCACGGTTCGCAGAACGCGGCGACGCTCGGCCTCATGATTGGGCTGGTGATCATGATGCTGCTCGACACGGCGTTCGCGTGATCAAATGCGGCATAAGTTGGCTCAACGTTCACAGCCGCGTTGACCACGCGAGCCAAACGGCCACGCCAGCCAGCGTCAGTGAGAGGGTGCGGCGGATGACCATCCTTCGCCGTTCATCTTGAAGCAACGGCAGCGCCGTGCCGGCCAACGTCACGATCATCACGTGAGTGGCGGTCGCAACCAAAACAAAAAAGATGGTGAGAAAGAACGTCTGGGTGATGATGTCCCGAGATGGATCGACAAAACCCGGCAGCACCGCGACATAGAAAATGCCCGCCTTGGGATTCAATATATTGGTGATCAGGCCGCGCGTGAAATATCTGGCGTGGG
>JBBDNZ010000019.1:0-7928 GCA_040877285.1 Xanthobacteraceae bacterium | reverse complement strand
CGACGACCTCGTAGACCATGTGATGCAGGCCGGAGCCGTCGTCGGTGTCGCCGATATACATGCCCGGCCGCTTGCGCACGGCGTCGAGTCCTTTAAGGACCTTGATCGACTCGGCGCCATAGTCGGAGGAAGCGGGAGGGGTTTTCTGGCGGGCGGGTTCGGCCATCAATGAAGACCTTCGAATCGCTTGCAAAAAGCGAACTGAATCGTTGTTTTGTTTGACACGAAAAAGCGACGCCGTATAGGGCAAAGTCGCATAGATTAAGTGGTTGTTTTCACGTGGTATTTCAAGGGTCCGCCGGCGGTTTTATTTAACCTTTGACGACCTCCTTCAAACACCTGCTTCGCGCCCATTTTGGGAGGGCAAATTTGGCTCTTGAAGTCGCCGGGGACGCATTCTCAGGCCGGCTTTCGCGGCTTGGAAATTTGCCCCGCGTTGATCTCGAAGACTTCTGCGCGTGACGCGATCTCGGCAAAGGCGGCGGGGTCGGCGCCCGTCATCCAGACCTGCGAGCCGAGCTGCGCAACCGCGTCGTAAAGCGCGGCGCGCCGGTTGGGATCGAGATGGGCGACAACTTCGTCGAGCAGGAGCACGGGAGCGGCGCCGGTCATCTCGCCGATCAGACCGGCATGCGCCAGCACGAGACCGATGAGCAGCGCCTTTTGCTCGCCGGTCGAGGCTTCGGCCGCCGGGATGTTCTTCGCGGCATAGCGCACGGCAAGATCGGTCAGATGCGGGCCATCGAGCGTGCGGCCGGCCTGGGCGTCGCGGGTGCGGTTTTCCTTGAGTACGCCGCGGTAGCGGTCTTCCACTTCCACGGCGGGCTGGCCCGCCAGCGCCCGCTCCATCCAGCCCTCGAGCGCGATCGCCGCTCTGGGAAAGGCCGAGCCCCAACTGTGGCGCGCGGCGAGCGCCGCCTGCAAGCGTTCCACGGTCTCCGCGCGCAGGGCCGCGACCGCGACCGCCAGCTCCGCCGTCTCATGCTCGATGGCGTCGAGCCAGTGCGGATCGGGCCGCGGGGTTTCCAGCAGCCGGTTGCGCGAGCGTAGGCTTCGTTCCAGCGCCGATACCCGGCCAGTGTGTTCGGCATCGAGCGCCAGAGCGAAGCGATCCAAGAAGCGCCGGCGCTCGGAAGCCGGGCCGGCGAATAGCGCGTCCATGGCCGGTGTGAGCCAGATTACCCGCAGATGGTCGGCGAAGGCGGCGGCCGAGGCCACCGGCTCGCGGTCGATCCGGCATTGCCGCTGCGGCAGGGTGTCTTCGCCGGCGGGCGGCTCGATGCCGGTGCCGAGCGTGGCAAGCCCCAACGCGCCTTCAAGCTCCGCCGACACCGCCCAGGAGCCGTCGCCTTCCGAAAAAGCGACTTCCTCCAGCGTCGCTCGGCGCAGGCCCCGTCCCGGCGCCAGGAAGGAAATTGCCTCGATCAGGTTGGTCTTGCCGGCGCCGTTTGGTCCGACCAGCACGATCGGTCCCGCCTCCACGGCGATGCCGGCGGCGTGATAGTTGCGGAAATCGGTCAGCGTCAGGCGGCGGATACGGGCGGCGGTCATGGTTGGCTAAGAGCGCAGCGTCTTACCCTCTCCCCTTGTGGGAGAGGGTGGCGCGCAGCCGAAGTCGGGTGTTACCGACTTCGGCCACTTCAAAGCGCCGAACTCGGGTAAACCCGAGTTCGGAAGCGCGCCGGGTGAGGGGTCGGCATCGATCATTGGCAAGATGCGTGAAAATATCTTCCAACACCGACATGGACTGCTGAAGGACGTCATTTTTCCAATAGCGCAACACGCGGAAACCTTCACGCGCTAAGGTCGCATCTCGATGCCGATCGCGTCGGGACTCGAGGTGCTGGCCGCCGTCTATTTCGATAACGATCTTTCGTTCGAAGCAGACGAAGTCGAGGATGTGGTTTCGAAATGGCACTTGCCGGCGAAACTTGAAGGTTGCGAACCGGCGACCGCGCCACAGCCGCCACATCGCCATCTCGGCATCTGTCGCGTCCTGTCGCAATCGCCGCGCCTGGCCGCGATGGCGCTTGACCACTGGAGCGTGGTGAAAACCAGGATGCATTGACCCCTCACCCGGCTCGGGCCTGACGGTCCTCGCCACCCTCTCCCACAAGGGGAGAGGGTAAAACGGAGAGATCATCGGGTAAACAACGCTACACCCGCATCGGCATCAGCACGTAAAGCGCGCCGGCGGCATCGCGATCCTGGATCAGCGTCGGCGAGCCGGGATCGGCGAGCTTGAGCACGGCAACCTCGCCTTCGATCTGCTGCGCGATGTCGAGCAGGTAGCGGGAGTTAAAGCCGATATCGACCGGGTCGGCGGCATATTCGACCTCAAGCTCTTCGGTGGCGCTGCCGGAATCCGGATTGGTCACCGACAAGATCAGCCGCCCATTGCTGAGCGAAAGCTTCACCGCCCGCCCGCGCTCGCTCGATACCGTCGAAACGCGGTCGACGGAGGCCTCGAAATCCTTCTTATCGACCACGAGCTCCTTGTCGTTGCCGAGCGGAATGACGCGCGCATAATCGGGAAATGTGCCGTCGATCAGCTTCGAAGTCAGCACCACGTTGCCGATGCTGAAGCGGATCTTTCCCTGCGACAGCTCGATGCCGACTTCCGCCTCGGCGTCCTCGAGCAGGCGCTGCACCTCGCCCACGGTCTTGCGCGGGACGATGATGCCGGGCATGCCGGCGGCGCCGCTGGGCAACGGCAGCTCGACCTGGGCCAGCCGATGGCCGTCAGTCGCCACCGCGCGCAGCATGGCGGCCTTGCCGCTTCCCACCGCGTGCAGATAGATGCCGTTGAGGTAATAGCGCGTCTCCTCGGTGGAGATGGCGAACTGCGTCTTGTCGATCAGTCGCTTGAGATCCGCCGCCATGAGTTTGAACTTATGCGTCATTTCCCCGGCCGCGAGGTCGGGGAAATCGCTATCGGGCAGCGTCTGTAGGGTAAAGCGCGAACGGCCCGCGCGGATCGCCAGCACCGCCCGGTCGCCGGAGGCTTCGAGCACGATCTGCGATCCTTCCGGCAGCTTGCGGACGATCTCGTAAAATATGTGCGCGGGCACCGTGGTGGCGCCGCCGGACGCGACCTCGGCGGCGACCGTGTCGATGACTTCCAGGTCGAGGTCGGTGGCCTTGAAGCTGAGTTTCGATTTCTCGGCGCGGATCAGCACATTGGCGAGAATAGGAATGGTGTTGCGCTTCTCGACGACGCGGTGGACGTGCCCCAGCGACTTCAACAATTCTGCGCGTTCGACGGTGACCTTCATTTCGGAACCCGCTCGATCGGGGAAATAGTTGCCGTTTTGGCCGGAGGTAGCGGCGACGGACGCCGGCCGCAGGATCCTCGCGGGGGGAAAGAAGGTGGCGCGGCCCGTCCAAATAGGCAAGGGCGGAGAGGCTATCTCCGCCCTTTTTCCAGCGATTCCGCGCCGTGCCGATACTGCCTCGCGGCAGGAAGCGGCGCAGGTCAGTCCTGCAACTGGCGCTTCAGAACCTCGATTTCCTCGGCCAGCGTCGTGTCGTTGCCGACCAGATTTTCGATCTTGCGCACGGCATGGAGCACGGTCGTATGGTCGCGCCCGCCGAAGCGCCGGCCGATCTCGGGCAATGAGCGCAGCGTCAGCGTCTTGGCCAGATACATGGCCACTTGGCGCGGCCGCACCACGTTGGCCGTTCGCCGTGACGACAGCAAATCTGCGCGGCTCACGTTGTACTGGCGCGCCACTACCCGCTGAATGTCCTCGATCTTGACGCGCTTGGGTTCCTGCGGCCGGATGAGGTCGCGGATCTCACGCTCGGCCAATTCCATCGTGACCGGCTGGCCGGTCAGCTTGCTATGGGCGAGCAGGCGGTTAAGCGCGCCTTCGAGGTCGCGGCCGTTATGCGTCACCGTCTTGGCGATATAAGCGAGCACCGGCGGGGGAACGTCAAAGCCGGGATGATGCTGCCGCGCCACGGCCATCCGCGATTTGAGGATTTCCAGCCGCAACTCCTCGCCGAGCGAGGACATTTCCACCACAAGTCCGCCCGCCAGCCGCGAACGCACGCGATCGTCAAGGCTTTCCAAATCCGACGGCGGGCGGTCGGAGGCGATCACCACCTGCCGGCCGGCGTCGATGAGCGCGTTCAGCGTGTGGCAGAACTCAGCCTGGGTCGATTTGCCCTGGAGGAATTGCAGGTCGTCGATGACAAGCACGTCGATCCCGCGCAGCGCTTCCTTGAAGGCCAGCGCGGTCTGGCTGCGTAGCGCCGCGACGAAGCCGTACATGAATTTTTCGGCGGTGAGGTAAAGCGCCTTGCGCTCGCCGGTGGTGTTACCCGCCCAGGTGGTGGCCTGCAGCAGATGCGTTTTGCCCAGGCCCACGCCGGCATGGATGTAGAGCGGGTTGAACATGACCGGGTCGCTGCGCAGGGCGGCGGCGACCTGCTTGGCGGCCGCATGCGCGAGCGCATTGGAACGGCCGACCACGAAGGTCTCGAAGGTCAGGCGCGGATCGAGCGGGGAACCGCCCAGCGTTTCGTGGGCGGTGGCAAGGGGCGTGCCGAGCAAGCGACTTTCGCCGCCATTGAGCCTGGTCTCGCGGCCGTCGTGTCGCGTTGCCAGGGGCTGGGTCGTTTCCGGCTTGACCGGGAGCGGGCGCAGAACGCCGGACCTCACCGTCAATTCGATGCGATCGACGGCCGCCTGCTCCGCCCGCCAGGCGGCCAGCACGCGCTCGGAATAGTGCGACTGGATCCAACTCTTGAGAAACCGCGTCGGTACCGAAAGGCGTACCGTCGAGCGCTCGAGCGCTTCAAGGTCCATGCGCGCGAACCAGCTTGAGTAGACGTCATCGCCCACTTCCGCGCGCAATCGGCCCTTCACGCGAGTCCAGCTTTCTTGATCCGTGCTTGTCATGTCCTGGTCTCTTCCAGTCGGGGGTGACGGGATCGGCGACCGGCCCGGCGGCTTTCGCTCGCCTTTTGCCGTACAAGGCACGCAACTCACTCACTTAAAGGTGATGGCGCTTGGCGGGTATTCTGGTCACTCGGTGCTTGGACGGTCCAAGCGGATGCCATCAAATACAAATGAAGGAAGCTGCGGTCCTAACTGCATGGCGGGGCGGTGGGTCCCCGCGATCCGACGACCCACGCAACGGTGCGACACGGAGAAAACAAGCGTCGGGCCTGCAACGCATTGCGGCGCATGGCAGAGATATCAGGTTCAACTGGTGAGGTGATGAGATGAGACGAAGCGAAAAGACTTGCTGGTGCGCGCCGCACGATCGACATGAAGCCCCCCTTCCATCGCTTTGAGGGCGCGATGGAGAATATTTTTTGACTTTGCGAGTTATCCGCGAGAACCCCTCGTGCCACCGACGCAATACTCAAACGGCGCCAGGAATACTCACACGAACCACCGCATTTGAACTCTTCCAGAGCAAGATACTGTGTCCACGATCGTCGGACGCAGTTCTGCCGTTCTCACCCTCGATGAGCTTAAGTGTGGCCATTTCCTGAAAGCTCCCGGAGACCCGAGAGACGATTTTGAAAGTACACAGCGCTTTTCCGGCCCGCAACGAATTTTGCCGATGATGTTTTTTGCCGCCGACATTGATGGGTCGCCGCAATGATCACATCGTCACGCAGGCTTGCCGCACAACGCTTTGAATCGTCGCATTGATTCTCCGCGCTGCGGTGTAAGGCGGGCGCTCGCGCGAGACCGCGCGAATCTTTATTTTGCGAGCGCACGAAAACCCATGTTCTACGGCGTTTTTTCAACTCCCCGCAGTCTCTTTCCCAATAAACGCTTGTGCGCTCGATAAATTTTCTGATCAAAAAACCAAGGTAGCCCGCGCGGAACAGATAGATCGACACAAAAATTTCATCGTTCGGCAATGTACCGAGGCCCCGACCGGATATCGCAGCCACCGCAAGTGCAGAATTTGTCCGCCGCGCCGCATGCGCGGCACATACCGCTCATGGCACGGCCGCGAACCGCGCGGGGCGATTGAAGATGAAGGAAATTCGCGAAGCCGCGAGAGCGTAGCGCGGGCAAAACGTGAACGTGCGCCGCCGTCCGCGCTACTTGCCGAGCTTGGCGATCTGCTTTGTCAGCCGCGATACCTTGCGGCTGGCCGTGTTCCGGTGCGCCACGCCCTTTTGCGCCGCACGCATGAGCGCCGGCTCGGCCTGTTTGAGTGCCGCCAATGCGGCCTTGGCGTCGCCGGAGGCAATCGCCTCCTGCACCTCGCGCACCGCGCCGCGCATGCGCGAGCGCCGTGTCTGGTTGACGACGGTGCGCCGCGCGATCTTGCGCGTGGCTTTTTTTGCCGAGGTTGTGTTCGCCATCTAGTCTCTCGTCTGCGCGCCCGCGGCGCGCGGATTTTACGCCGTCGCAATGTGCAAAGAAGTGCGGCGGCGAGAAGCCTCGCCGCCACGGATGTCTTCTTATAGTCAGGCTGCCCCCCAGGCGTCAACGATCGTAAAGCGGTGGTTACCCGGTCGCCGGCTGGAGAGGGGAATGGGCGATGGCCGGGCGGGCTCCTAGCCGCTCACATTGAAAGCCGCCAGAGCGGCCATATTGACGAGCTGAGAATCCTTTGCCCCCAGCTGCACGATCTGCACCGGCCGGTCGAGCCCGACGAGCAGCGGGCCGATGACGGTGGCTCCCCCCAGTTCCTGCAGCAGCTTGGTGGAGATGGATGCGGAGTGCAGCGCCGGCATGATCAGCACGTTTGCCGGGCCGCTCAGTCGGCAAAAGGGGTAAGCCGCCGCGAGGTCCGGGTTGAGCGCGACGTCGGCCGACATCTCGCCGTCGTATTCAAAATCCAGCCGGCGCTGATCGAGGATGCGCACCGCCTCCTGCACGCGCGCGGAGCGCTCGCCGGGCGGATGGCCGAAGGTGGAGAAGGCGAGCAAGGCAAGGCGCGGATCGTAGCCAAGCCGCCGGGCGACGCCGGCCGCCTCGATGGCGATATCGGCTAAATCCTGCGCCTCGGGTATTTCCGTCATCGCGGTATCGGCGACGACAACAAGACGGCCGCGCGTGAGCACGAGCGACACCCCCATGACCCGGTGGCCGGGTTTGGGATCGATACAGCGCCGCACGTCCTCCAGCGCCACCGAGAAATTGCGGGTGACGCCGGTGATCATGGCGTCGGCGTCGCCGAGCGCGACCATGCAGGCCGCGAAATGATTGCGGTCCTGGTTGACCAGCCTCTGGCAGTCGCGGAACAGATAGCCTTTGCGTTGCAGCCTCTCATAAAGGTAAGCGGCATAGGTTGCGTTGCGCGTCGACAGGGCCGCGTTGATGATCTCGATGCCGCCGCCGAGCTCTACCCCAAGCTCACGCGCGGTTTCGCGCACGGGGTTCTCGCGGCCGACAAGCAGCGCGGTGCCAAGTCCCTGCTGGACGAAGCTTGCCGCCGCGCGGATCACCTGTTCCTCTTCGCCCTCGGCGAAGACTACGCGCTTGGGCTGGCGCCGCACGCGCGAAAAAACCTGCTGCAAAACGCCGGCGACCGGATCGCGGCGGCTGAGCAATTGCTCGCGATAGGCGGCCATGTCTTTGATCGGGTGCCGCGCCACGCCGCTGTCCATCGCCGCCTGCGCTACTGCGATCGGCACCGCGGAAATCAGCCGGGGATCGAACGGCACCGGGATGATGTAGTCGGGGCCGTATTTCGGCCGCGCGCCATAGGCGGCCGCCACCTCGTCCGGCACGTCTTCGCGCGCGAGCTCGGCAAGCGCACGGGCGGCCGCGATCTTCATCTCCATGTTAATCGTCGTCGCGCGCACGTCGAGCGCGCCGCGGAAGATATAGGGAAAGCCGAGAACGTTGTTGATCTGGTTCGGATAGTCCGAGCGGCCCGTCGCCATGATGGCGTCGTCGCGCACGGCCGCGACTTCTTCCACGGTGATCTCGGGATCGGGATTGG
>JBBDNZ010000018.1:0-7949 GCA_040877285.1 Xanthobacteraceae bacterium | reverse complement strand
GCGCCCTAAGACCCCGAACTCGGGCAAGCCCGAGTTCGGATGCAATCCATCTTCTTGAAATGACTCAGTTCCTTTTCCGATGGATGCGCGGGCAGGCAAGTTTACGCAGCCTGCCTAAAGTTGGCTGCGAGCCCGCGCATGACGAGTCAACATTTGACGCGCTTGGTATTAGACACCGCGCCGCCCCCTTGCCTCGCACCGACACTAGGCTTATATTCCTCGCCATGCGCCCTCCCTTTTACACTTCGATTGCACGGCTCGGCGTGCGGCCCGATGACGACGATCCGGCCGCCGTCGTGGGTCCCCGGCGCGCCGGCCGCGGCAGACCGCACACCGATGCCACCGTTGCGGCGGTGCGCCGCCTGATCGAGCAAACGGCGCTGACCAACCGCCAAATCGCGGCCCGCACCGGGGTGAGCCATGTCACCGTCTGTAAATGGATGCACGCTGGGGGTTGGAAGCGGCCGCCATTTGCGCCGCGCGCGTCTGACACGGTACCGACCCCGCGCGCCAGCGCGCAGCTCAGGCGCCGCACGCTCGCGGCGCGCCTCGACGCGCTCGCCGAGCGCCATATCCGCGAGCTGGAGGAAAGCGCGTGCGTCGATCCCGTCAAGCTCGGGGAGGCGCTGGAGCTGTTGAAGATGGCGAAGCTCGCCGCCCGCCACCGGCCCAAGCGGCGGCCGGGCGAGATGCTGCCCGAGCAGGCGTCGCGCCCGATGGGGCAGCTCTGCGTCGGCGGCGTTGACCTCTCCCGCGCCCCGCGCGCGGCGGTCGAGGATTTTCTCAGCCATCGCGAGCGGCCGCGCGAGGAAGACCTGCCGCCGCGCGGCAGCCGCGGGTCGAGGCGCGCGCGGGAGCGCGCGTGGATGATGGAGAGGGAAAGGTAGCGCGGATTTCCCTCCCCCCTTGCGGGGGAGGGTCAGGGAGGGGGCTGACGCGACAAAACTCTCCGCCTCATGCTGAGGAGCGTTGCGAAGCAACGCGTCTCGAAGGATGGGCGGTCACTATCTGCCGTCATGGCCCGGCTTGTCCCGGCCATCAACGTCTTCCCATGTGCAAAAGAGATATGAATGCCCGCGACCAGCTGAGTTATAGCCAGCGAGGCGATCAAGCGCGGGCATAGGACGTGTCGCCGTCGCGCTTTATCCGAGCTACGCTCGCTTTGCGAGTCGTCGCGGCAGCACAAGAAGGAACGACACACATGGAAATTGACGATAGCGACAGCGACCAATCAATGTGGCCGTCTCGCTACGAGACACCATTTGTCGAAACGGATTCGTTTCGCGGCGCGTGGGCGGCAAAGCGAACCGATGAGCGCCTTTACCGCATGATTCGAGGTTTTCACGAAGCAGGCGATTTACTGGTCGCGGAGGGCGCGGACGATTCACACCGCGCGCAGAACCTGCTCTATCCGGTGATATTCAACTACCGGCAATCCCTTGAACTTCAACTCAAGTATCTCTTGATGGTCTACGGCCCGCTGGTGGGCGAGAAGCCCGATTTCCAAAGCCACGGGCTGAGCGGGCTCTGGGCAAAGTGCAAGCGCGTTATCTTGCGCTTGGAAGGCAGGCTTGAGCCCAGCGATCCAGAAGCGTTTCAAGCTGTCGACTCGCAAATCGCAGAATTTGATGCCGCTGACCCAGGCTCATATTCATTCCGGTTCGCGCACAATCCGAACGGCCGCGCAATGAATTTAGCGATTTCGGAAATCGACCTTCCGAACCTTCGCAAGGTTATGGATAGTCTGCACAACTTCCTGGAATGCATCGACTGGCATCTGCATTACGGATGTGGCGTGCCGCGTTGCGAGCATTAGCCCATGGGGCAGATTGACGAAGCGTAATCCGGGAACGATTGACAGGCTACCCGGGCTTCGCTGCGCTTCACCCGGGCTACGCGCTCACGGCTTACCGCGGATACCAGAGTTCGACGCGTCCGGGCGAAGTGCGATGCCGCGCAGCATCGCCCGGCAACGGGCGATAGACCTTGGCGATAAATGGCGGCTCTTGGTGTTCAAGAAAGTGCTCGATGCTTGGCAGAGTCGCCAGGAAGGCGCGCGCCAGCTCGGCAAAGGGCGCCGCGCCGACGATCACCAGCAGGCCGACGCGTTGCCGTATGACCGCGTCGCGTTCGTTCGGCTTGTAGCGAATGCGACGATCATGGGTGAGCGCGGTCCAGCCGCGTTTACCAACCTCGGCGAGCCAGACCTCATCGGCAGTGTCGGGAGCAAAATGGTCGGCGTGCCGCTCTACGGTCAGACCGCCTGACTTCAGAATCCTGCCGAACTGCCTGCCGAGGTCGCGGTCGGTAAAGTAGATGCGGCTCACGCCGCCCGCTCATAGACCACGGCCTGTTCGATGTCCGACTGTGCAATATCGTAATCGGCCGCGATGTCGTTCACGGATTCGCCGGCATCGACCCGTTCGGCGATGGTCGAGGTCGAAATGCCCTTGCTCACCACCACCGGCCGTCCGAATGCGATAAGCGGATCGATGACGATGGGACGCTCCGCGCTCGGAGCCGAGGCCGACAGAAACGGATAGAGCCGCACAGGGAACCGCGACGAATCCCATTCGATGCGCTTCAAATGTTCGTCGAACAGCCGGCGCATAGCGAGTTGTCCGGACGCCGTGAGCTCGATCAATTCGCCATAGCGGTCGAGAAAGACCCGGCCCGCGTCGGCCCGCAGCTCCGGACGCAGCAGGAGCCGGTCGATGCCGAGGGTTTTCTCCGCATAGGCGAGAGCACCGCGCAGCGCTTTGACCGGCACGCCATGCTCGGTGCGGAGCGAGCGCAGCACATGCGCCTCGATCAGGTTCGAAAACGAGAGCGCGGGCGGCTTCCGCGAGGCTGGCCGAAGCAGGGGAGGAAAATCAGCCCTGCCTTCGGCTGTGGGGTATTGCCGTCCCAATGCCCAGGAACGCAAGGTGGCGGCCGGCAGCCGCAGATAACGGGCCGCTTCGGCAAGCGTATAGGCAGGAGCGTCGCGCTCGAAAACGGCACCCTTGCTGCGGTTCATGCTCATTTTACTATTGTAGCAAGTAGCCCGGATGGAGCGAAGCGAAATCCGGGGGTTTCCCTCCGCTGCAATGCCGATCCCGCATTTCGCTGCGCTCATGCGGACTACGGCCTCCATTCCACCATCACGCCGCCACCACGCTGATGCGCGCCACGGCGCGCGAGCGCGGCTTCTTGCGGATGACGATCTCGACATCCCGATCGAGCGCGTTGAGCAGCGTCATCAGCCGCTCCACCGAGAAGCCTTCGAGCTTGTAATTGCGCAGCGCCGAGACTTTCGGCTGATTGAGGCCGAGCCGAGCCGCGGCGGCGGCCTGCGTCAGACGCTGCGCGTCCATGATCGCGTTCAGCGCGTAGGCGAGCCGGAGTTTGGTCTGCCGCTCCTCGGCGTCGGGGAAGCCTAGGTCTGCGAACACGTTGCCGCTGCCGCGGGTGATTTCGCGTGCCTTGCCCTTGCTAGCGCTCGCTCTTGCCATGACGGGCCTCGTAATCCTGTCGCGCGACCATCAGCCGCCGCGCGATGAGTTCGATATCGGTGCGCGCGGTTTTCTTTCCGCGCGGCGATTTTTTCTGGAACGCGTGCAGCACGTAGACGACGTGCCGAAAGCGCACCGTGTAGACCGCCCGGTAGGTGTCGCCGTCGAAATCCTCGACCACCTCGAACACACCCGGCCCCTCGCCCTTCCAGGGCTTGGCGTTCGGATGCTTGCCGCCGAACTGGGCCAGCCCCAGCGCGTTTCCAATCTCGCACTGGACCGGCGCCGGAAATGCGAGAAAATCCCGCTTTGCCGAGCCAACCCAATCAAGCGGCTTTTCGCCGATGGCGAGACGCGCACGCATAGAGATATCCCAGAATGGGGATAAGTGCAATGATGTTCTTGTTTTGTTCTATCAGATAAATGGGGAAGTGACAACTGCTTCTGGGTCTTTGATGCCTTGAAAAAGTAAGACGTGGATGCCCCCTAAATTGGCTAGGGAAGCTACGCCGTCCTTCGGACGTCTATGCGCGGGCATGACGGAGACACAACGCTCACCCCACCCCGCCGGCTCCAGCAAGTAGCCCGGATGAGCGACGCGAAATCCGGGAATGGAGGCTGACCCCGGGTTTCGCTGCGCTTCACCCGGGCTACGCTTGCTTGGGCCCCCAGGGCCGCAGCCCTCGCAGCCCCCGCCCGGACATCCTATGTTAGCGGCGAGCGCAATAACGGATCATGCCCATGACCTCCCCCACCTCTTCCCTGCTCGACCGTACCGGGCTCGACCGCGCCCAGGTGGACCGCCATCTCAACCGCGCGCTGGAAGGCGCCGACGACGGCGAGCTTTTCCTGGAATACCGCCAGGCGGAGATGCTGGTGTTCGACAACGGCCGGCTGAAACAGGCGACCTACGACACCGCGCAGGGATTTGGCTTGCGCTCGGTCAAGGGAGAGGCGGTGGGCTATGCCCACGCCTCCGATATTTCCGAACAGGCGATCGCGCGGGCGGCCGACGCCGTGCGCGCGGTCAAAGGCGGCTATTCCGGCAGCTATGCCGAGCCGCCGGCGCGCAGCAATGCGCGGCTTTATTCCGACGAAAATCCGCTGGCGGCGCCCAGCTTCGAAACCAAGATCAAGCTGCTGGAGGCCATCGACGCGGCGGCGCGCGCCAAGGACCCGCGCGTGCGGCAGGTCTCGGCGAGCCTCGGCGCCACCTGGCAGATGGTCGAGATCCTGCGCGCCGACGGCCAGATTTATCGCGACCTGCGTCCGCTCGTCCGCATCAACGTGTCGGTGGTCGCCGGCGAAGGCGACCGCCAGGAATCCGGCAGCTTCGGCTATGGCGGGCGGGAAACTTATGCGCGCTTCGTCGATCCCGCCATGTGGCAGCACGCGGTGGACGAGGCGGTGCGCCAGGCGCTGGTGAATCTTACCTCGGTCCCCGCTCCGGCGGGCGAGATGGACGTGGTGCTCGGCCCCGGCTGGCCCGGCGTCATGCTGCACGAGGCCGTGGGGCACGGGCTGGAAGGCGATTTCAACCGCAAGAAGACTTCCGCCTTCGCCGGCCTGATGGGCCAGCGCGTCGCCGCCCCGAATGTGACGGTCGTGGACGACGGCACCATCGCAAGCCGGCGCGGTTCGCTCTCCATCGACGACGAAGGCACGCCGACGCACCGCACCGTGCTGATCGAGAACGGCATCCTGGTCGGCTATATGCAGGACCGGCAGAACGCGCGGCTGATGAACATGCGCCCCACCGGCAACGGCCGCCGCGAAAGCTACGGCCACGTGCCGATGCCGCGCATGACCAATACCTACATGCTCGCAGGCCAGCACGACCCGGTCGAAATCATCGCCTCGGTGAAGAACGGCATCTATGCGGTCAATTTCGGCGGCGGCCAGGTCGATATCACCTCGGGCAAATACGTGTTCCAGGTGACGGAAGCCTATCGCATCGAGAACGGCAAGCTCGGCGCCCCGCTCAAGGGCGCCATGCTGATCGGCAACGGCCCGACCGACCTGCGCCGCATCGGCATGGTCGGCAACGACATGCAACTCGACACCGGCATCGGCACCTGCGGCAAGAACGGCCAGGGCGTGCCCGTGGGCGTCGGCCAGCCGACCTTGCGGATGGACCGTATCACCGTGGGCGGGACGGGGTAAGCAAGAGCGCCCGATACAAGGCTCCATTCGCCTCTCCCCGCAGGCGGGGCGCGAGGGAGGGCGCACTCAATAAGCATACTCGGTGAACACCGGCTCGACCGAGCCGCGCCAGGACCCGTGATACTTCTCCAGGAGCTCTTCCGCGGGGGTGGTTCCACGCGCAACCAATTCTTCCAGCGGAGCGAGATATTGGGTTTCGTCTCGCCCCTCTCCGTCCTTCCGCGCACGCCGCACTAATCCCGCGCGCGCCAGTGCGAGCGTCTCCTTGGCGAGATCGCGCACCGTTCTGCCCCGGATTTCCGCCTTGAAGCCGAGTTTCGGCACCTCATCGCGCAGTTTTTGCCGCTCCTGCGCCGTCCAGTCCTTCACCAGCTCCCACGCGGCGTCCAAGGAAGCGTCGTCATAGAGAATGCCGGTCCAATAGGCGGGCAGCGCCGGCAACCGGCGCGCCGGACCGCTGTCGGAGCCGCGCATCTCCAGATAACGCTTGAGCCGCACCTCGGGAAAGATCGTCGTCAGGTGATTGGCCCAATCGGAAATCGTGGCGCGCTCGCCGGGAAGCGCGGGCAGCTTTCCGGTCATGAGATCGCGGAACGACTGCCCGGCCACGTCGATATAACGCTCGCCGCGCTTGATGAAATACATCGGCACGTCGAGCGCGTAATCCACCCAGCGCTCGAATCCCATGCCCGGCTCGAAGGCCCAGGGCAGCATGCCGGTGCGCGCCGGATCGGTGTGACGCCAGATTTCCGAGCGGAAAGAGAGAAAGCCGTTGGGCTTGCCTTCGGTAAACGGCGAGTTGGCGAACAGCGCCGTTCCGACCGGCTGCAATGCCAGCGACACGCGCAGCTTCTTCACCATGTCGGCTTCCGAGGAGAAGTCCAGATTGGTCTGCACCGTGCAGGTGCGGTACATCATGTCGATGCCAAGCGTGCCGACCTTCGGCATGTAATTGGTCATGATGCGGTAGCGGCCCTTGGGCATCATCGGCATTTCCGCGCGCGTCCACTTCGGCGTCATGCCGATGCCGAGAAAGCCGATGCCGAGCGGCTCGGCGACTTCATGCACTTGCGCCAGATGCGCGCGCAGCTCCCGGCACATCTGATGCACCGTCTCCACCGGCGCGCCGGACAGCTCGAATTGCCCGCCGGGCTCGAGCGAAATCGCGCCGCCGCCGGTGACATCGACCATGCCGATGATGTTGCCTTCCTCCATGATCGGATCCCAGCCGAGCAGCATCTGCATGCCATCGAGCAACGCGCGGATGCCGCGCGGCCCCGAATAAGGCACGGGCTCGTGGCGGCCGACGGCGAAAGCGAATTTTTCGTGCTCGGTGCCGATGCGGAATTGGGATTTCGGCTTGCAGCCGGCCGCGAGCCAGGCGACCAGTTCGTCGCGCGTCTCGATCGGCCTCATGTCGATCTGGTCGCGGGCCATGGGGTTTCCGTCGCCAAAGGAGCGGCGACCTTAACCACGGGCTCCGGCAAAGGGCAATGACGAGCGCAGAATGGGCAGCGCGCCGAGTGCCAGCGCCGTGAAGACCGCGCCGGCGAGGAATGTTCCTTGCGGGCCGATCGCGTCCCACAGCGCGCCGGCAATCACACTTGCAGCCAGCGTCGCGAGCCCGGTGACCAGGTTGAACATGCCGAAGGCGGTGCCGCGCAGTTCCGGCGGCGCCGTGTCGGCGACGAGCGTGGCCAGCAATCCTTGCGTCAATCCCATGTGCAGGCCCCACAGCGCGGCGCCGAGCGCCACCGCCCCGATGCTCGCGCCCAGCGCCAACACAAGATCAGCCAGCAGCAGCATAGCGAAGCCGGATGCCAGCACGCCGAAGCGCCCGACCCTGTCCGACAGCGCGCCGGCGGGCCAGGCTGAAAGGGTATAGACGATGTTCATTACCACCAAGACCGCCGGCACCAGCGCGAGCGCAAGCCCGACTGACTGCGCGCGCAGCAGCAGGAAGGCCTCGCTGAAGCGCGCCAGCGTGAAAACCGTGGCTACGCCGACAACCAGCCAATAAGACAAACCCAGCCGCTGAAGTTCGGCAAAGCTTAGCGGTGACCGTACGGGCCTCAGTTCATGCGGCCGATCCGGCTCATGGACGGCGAAGACGATGACGGCGAAGGATAGGAGGGCGGGAACGACCGCGATCCAGAAGACGAAGGTGAAGTTGTTCGCAGCCAGAAACATGAATCCGATCGCGAGCAGCGGCCCGAGAAATGCGCCAACGGTATCGAGCGATTGCCGCAGCCCAAAACTCGTGCCGCGAAGATCGGGCGGACTGATGTCCGC
>JBBDNZ010000017.1:0-7954 GCA_040877285.1 Xanthobacteraceae bacterium | reverse complement strand
GCAAGGAAACCACCGTTGAGGAGCTCGAGGCTCTCAGCGGACGAAAACGTAGAGATCGTCTCGATCAAATCAGAATGGCTTGCCAAGCCTACATTGATGGAAAATTACATATCGAGCTTGCCGCCTTGGCAAAACAAGCGATGGAGGACGCTGGAAAGGATACTGCATCGCTGCGCATCGTATTGGATGAAGATGATCCAGATAGGCAAAGCCTTCTAATCCATTATCCTAGCGCCGTGGAAAAATCAGAATACGTTACGTCGTCGGTAAAAATTGAGTCCGGTGCGAAATCCGCAATCGATCCGAATGAAAAGAAAACTATCACCCCGTATCTTGCCCCAGATTTTTCTGGAGGCGATGCGCTTGTAATCAATGACGTTACAACGATCTATCCTCAGCGCACCTTTTTAGACAAAATATTAATTCTGCATGGAATGACGTTTTACTTTGAGGCGACAGGCACTCTACGTGGCAGTGGCCGCATGTCGCGACATTATTATGATGTCCATCGACTGATGGAGACAAAGGTCGGTACCGAGGCATGCGCCGACGATGCTCTCGTCAATGATTGCGTCCGCCACGCAAGAATGTTCTTTTACCGTGGAAATACCGGTCTAGACGAAGCGAAACGCGGCTCGTTCCGCCTGCGGCCCTTGGAAAAGATGCTGGGCCCATTGCGCAAAGACTACGAGTCAATGGCTACGATGATCTTCCGAGAAATTCCGAGCTTTGATGCGGTCTTAGAAAGCGTCGCTAGTGCCGAAGCGAAACTAAATGCGGCGCGATAGTCAAATCCGCTCCACGAAACTATCCACCACGCGCTTTTCGCCGGCCTTGTCGAAGGCGATGGTGAGCTTGTTGCCGTCCACCGCCGTCACATGGCCGTTGCCGAATTTTTGGTGGAACACGCGGTCGCCCTTGGAAAATTCCGAAGGCGCGCGGGTGGATTTGCCCACCAGTTCGCCTTCGATGGTCAGCGGCGCGCGGCGAAACGGCGGCGCGTCCTCGCCAAAGCCGCCGCGGCGCTGGTCCTCGCCCGAGCGCGCCGAGCGCGCGCGGTTGGCCTGCGCGCGCTGCCAGCCCGGCGTGGTGTAGCGCGAGCCGAAGGCCGTCATCTCGTCGAAGCGCGAGGCGCCGTAGCCGCTCATGCCGAAGCCGCCCTTGCTCTCGGTGACTTCCACATGCGGCTGCGGCAGCTCGTCGAGAAAGCGCGAGGGAATGTTGCTCGACCAGGTGCCGTGCATGCGCCGGTTGGTGGCGAAATAAATCTTCGCCCGGCGGCGCGCGCGCGTGATGCCCACATGGCCGAGGCGGCGTTCCTCCTCCAGCCCGGCGCGGCCCTGGTCGTCTAAGGCGCGCTGGTGCGGGAACAGCCCTTCCTCCCAGCCCGGCAGAAAAACGGTGTCGAATTCCAGCCCCTTGGCCGCGTGCAGGGTCATGATCGACACGCTGTCCACGCCTTCGCCTTTATCGGTGTCCATCACCAGGCTGATATGTTCGAGGAAGCCCTGCAGGTTCTCGAATTCCTCCATCGAGCGCACCAGTTCCTTGAGGTTTTCCAGGCGGCCGGCGGCGTCGGCGGAACGGTCCTTCTGCCACATCTCGGTATAGCCGCTCTCGTCCAGCACGATTTCCGCCAGTTCCGTGTGGGGCAGGGCGTCCTTCTGCGCGCGCCAGCGGTCGAAGCATTCCAGCACGCCGCGCAGGGAGCCGCGCGGCTTCGGCTTCAGCTCGTCGGTCTCCACCACCGCGCGAGCGGCCTCGGTGAGCGGAATGCGCTGCCGCCGCGCATGGTCGTGCAGCACCTGTACCGTGGCATCGCCCAGGCCCCGCTTGGGCACATTGACGATGCGCTCGAAGGCCAGGTCGTCGGCCGGCGAGTTGATGACGCGCAGGTACGCCAGCGCGTCGCGGATTTCCGCGCGCTCGTAAAATCGCGGTCCGCCGATCACCCGGTAGGGCAGGCCGAGCGTGACAAAGCGGTCCTCGAACTCGCGCATCTGGAACGACGCCCGCACCAGGATGGCGATCTGGTCGAGCTTGTGCCCCTCCCTCTGGAGCTGCTCGATCTCCTCGCCGATGGCGCGGGCTTCTTCCTCGCTATCCCACGCGCCGGTGACGGCCACCTTCTCGCCCAGCACATCTTCGGTGCGCAGCGTCTTGCCGAGTCTGCCTTGATTGTGCGCGATCAGGTGCGAGGCGGCGGCCAGGATATGCCCGGTCGAGCGGTAATTCCGCTCCAGCCGGATGACCTTCGCGCCCGGGAAGTCGTGGTCGAAGCGCAGGATGTTATCCACCTCCGCCCCGCGCCAGCCGTAGATCGACTGGTCGTCGTCGCCCACGCAGCAGATGTTTTTCTGGGTGCGCGGCGCAACTTCGTCGTTCCGGGGAGCGCCGTCAGGCGCGAGCCCGGAATCCATAGTCCCGGTGGTGGTTATGGATTCCGGGTCCGCCGCTTCGCGGCGTCCCGGAATGACGGAAGTGGATGCGGAGGAAGACTGCCCCAACAGCCGCAGCCACAGATACTGCGCCACGTTCGTATCCTGGTATTCGTCCACCAGGATGTATTTGAACCGCTGCTGATACTGCCGCAGCACTTCCGGGTGCTGACGGAACAGGCGGATGTTCTCGAGCAGGAGATCGCCGAAGTCGGCGGCGTTGAGCACCTTCAGGCGGTCCTGGTACGCGGTGTAGAGTTTCTTGCCCTTGCCGCCGGCGAAGCTTGCGGCCTCGCCCGCCGGCACCTGATCGGGCGTCAGCCCGCGGTTCTTCCAGCCGTCGATCAAGAGCGCCAGCACCCGCGCCGGCCAGCGCTTCTCGTCGATGTTCTCCGCTTGCAGAAGCTGCTTGAGCAACCTGATCTGGTCGTCCACGTCCAGGATGGTGAAGTCGGGTTTGAGCCCCACCAGCTCGGCATGGCGGCGCAGGATTTTCACACCGATGGAATGGAAGGTGCCGAGCCAGGGCATGCCCTCGACCACCTGGCCGACCATCTGGCCGACGCGGTCCTTCATCTCCCGCGCCGCCTTGTTGGTGAAGGTGACGCTGAGGATTTCTCCCGGCCGCGCCCGCCCCGTCGCCAGGATATGCGCGACGCGCGCGGTCAGCACCCGGGTCTTGCCGGTGCCCGCCCCCGCCAGCACCAGCACCGGGCCCTCCAGGGTCTCCACCGCCTCCCGCTGCTCGGGGTTGAGGTCGGCCAAATAACCCGTCCGCCCGGCCAGCGTCCGCGCAACAATGCCGCCGGGTTTCGGCGCTAAGTCGTTATTCTCACGGGGAAGTTTCACAGGTTCAGACATCGGACTCCGGACATAGCGCAGGCGGCGCGATTCTTCACATTAAAGATGGCGTTCAGGGCGCGGGAAAGCGAGTGGCGGCATGCCGGTGCCGGGCCAAGTTTATCGCCAAGCGCGGCGGCTTTGCCTATGAATATCGTCCGGCAACACACAGCCCCGGGGTCGAAATCATGGCCGCCATCACGGGACAGCCATCACGCGCCCGGCCCGATCCGAAAGCGGTCGAGGCCGTCGTCGCGGCGCTGACGGGCCGTTTCGGCAACCGCGTGGTGACCTCGCGCGCCGTGCGCGAGCAGCACGGTCATACGCTGACTTGGCTGGAGAACCAGCCGCCGGACGCCGTGGTGTTTCCGCAAAGTCCCGCCGACGTGCAGGACATCGTAAAAATTTGCGCCGCCCATGGCGTGCCGGTCATTGCCTTCGGCGCGGGCACCTCGCTGGAAGGCCATGTCAACGCGCCGTTCGGCGGCGTCTGCCTCGATTTCCGCGACATGAACCGCGTGCTCGCCGTGCACGCGCCCGACATGGATTGCGTGGTGGAGCCCGGCATCACGCGCAAACAGCTCAACGAGCATCTGCGCGATCAGGGCCTGTTCTTTCCCATTGACCCCGGCGCCGACGCCACGCTGGGCGGCATGGCGGCGACGCGTTGCTCCGGCACCAATGCGGTGCGCTACGGCACCATGAAGGACAACGTGCTGGCGCTGAAAGTCGTGCTGGCGAACGGCGAGACGATCAGTACTGCGCGGCGCGCGCGCAAATCCTCCGCCGGCTACGACCTCACCCGTCTCATGGTTGGCTCCGAGGGCACGCTTGGCATCATCACCGAGATCACGCTCAAGCTTGCCGGCATTCCGGAGGCTATTGCTGCGGGCATCTGTCCGTTTCCGTCCGTGGAGGCCGCCTGCAACGCGGCGATCCAGGCCATCCAGTCCGGCCTTCCGGTCGCGCGCATCGAGTTGCTCGACGCGCTGCAGGTGAAAGCTTGCAACGCCTATTCCAAGCTCACGCTGCCGGAGACGCCGATGCTGTTCGTGGAGTTTCATGGCAGCGACGCAGGTGTGAAGGAACAATCGCAACGTTTCGGAGAGATCGCGCAGGAATTGGGCGGCGGCCCGTTCGACTGGGCGACCAAGCCGGAGGATCGCACGCGGCTGTGGCAGGCGCGGCACGACGCCTATTGGGCGGGCCGGGCGCTGCGGCCGGGCGTACAGGGTTTTGCAACGGATGTCTGCGTTCCGATTTCGCGGCTGGCGGAATGTGTCGTTGAGACTCAACGCGATCTTACGGAGAGCCGTCTTGTCGCGCCCATCCTCGGTCACGTCGGCGACGGCAACTTTCATGTGACTCTGCTCGTCGATATGGCCGACGCCGACGAAGTTGCTCGCGCAAAGGCGCTGTATGAGCGGCTGATCGCCCGCGCGCTCGCCGTGGACGGCACCTGCACCGGAGAGCATGGGGTCGGACAGGGCAAGATGAAGTATTTGGCCGCCGAGCACGGTCTCGCTGCCCTTGAGGCGATGCGCGCCGTCAAGCGGGCGCTGGACCCGCACGACATCATGAATCCGGGCAAGATCGTGCTTCTAGGTTAATCGGCCGGGGGACATAGAATCGCCGTCAAAATCAGGCGAATTCAAATTTATCGCCGGCTTGTGCGGCGGGGGGCGGCGGGGCTCTAAAAGGGCCGGGTTAGAACCATCGCGCATCCGTGCAAATAGCTGTATCATTTGGGCTTTCTTAGACCGCCGCGCGTCAGTTCGGGACCATTTTTCGGCCATTCCTAATCGCGGAGATCGCGTGCAAACGACGCTGCTTGGAATAGCGATTGCCATCATCCTGGCGCTGGTCGCGGCGCTGGCGGGGCCGCTGTTTATCGATTGGAACGGCTTCCGTCCGGCCATCGAGGCGGAGGCGAGCCGCCTGATCGGCGCGCCCGTGCGCGTGACCGGGCCGATCGATGCCGCCGTCCTGCCGACGCCGTCGCTGACCTTGCACGGCATCGAGGCCGGGCCGGCCAATGGCAGCGGCCAGATCCGCGCTCGTTCGCTTGGCATCGAATTCCATCTGGGATCGCTCATGCGCGGCCAGTGGCGCGCCCGCGAGATGCATCTGGTGGGGCTCGATTTCCATGTCGGCGTCACCAGCTCCGGCCAACTTGCCTTGCCGCAGATCGCCACGGGTTTTGATCCCGACGCGCTGTCGATCGAGCGCCTGAACATCGAAGAGGGCCATGCCACTCTCACGGATACGAGAAGCGGCTCGCAGCTGGTTCTCGACAAGCTCTGGTTCGACGGCGACGTCCGTTCGCTGATCGGACCGTTCAAGGGCGACGGCGCCTTTGTCATCGCGGGCGAGCTTTACCGTTACCGGGTTGCGGCCGGCCGGGCGGACGATGGCGGGGCAATCAAGATTCGGTTCAACATCGACCCCTTGGATCGTCCTCTGGCCATCGAAGCGGACGGCGCGCTTTCGTTCGAGGATGGCACGCCGCAATTCGAAGGTTTTCTTAAGCTCGCGCGGCCGGCCGGCATCGCGCTCGCGAGCGGGCAAACCGTCGCCAATGTGCCGTGGCAGCTTGCGACCCGAGTCAAGGTGGGCACGACGTCGGCTTTGTTCGAGGAAATCGAATTTCAGCACGGACCCGACGAACGAGCGGTCAAACTCAATGGCGCCGCCGAGTTGAAATTCGGCGGCAAGCCGCGGCTTGACGGAGTGCTTTCCGCGGGTCAGATCGATCTCGACCGCGCCTTTGCCACTCCCGATGCGACGCGGCTCTTGCCCTTCCCCGCCGTCAAGGCGCTGGGCGACAGCTTGTCCGGCGCGTTGGGACCCTCGATTCCGGCTCGGCTCGGAGTCAGCGTCGATATACTGACCGTCGCCGGCGCGACGGTTCACACGCTGCGCGGCGATCTGACCACGAACGGCGAGGCCTGGAACCTCGAAGGTTTTGAATTCCGCGTTCCAGGGTTCACGCAAGTCAATATGAGCGGCCGTCTCGCCAGAACGGGCCGACATCTTACGTTTACAGGTCCTGTCAGCGTCGACTCCACTGATCCGGCCGCCCTTATCGCCTGGCTGCAAGGCGAGAGCCCGTCTTCTGCGAGCCGGATAAAACCGCTCACCGCCCGCGGCGAGGTGACCATCGGCGCTGATAAGATTGCCGTCGATCGGCTCAAAGCGGAGATCGACCACAAGGCGGTGGAGGGGCGGCTGGCCTATGTAGGGGCGACCGGCGGCGAAGCCGCGCGGCTTGAGGCGGAACTCAGCGCCGGCGAACTCGACATCGACGCACTTGCTGCCCTCGCCATGACGAGCAAAAGCGTGATGGCCTTTGAAATGCCGCGCGACGTCACGCTGGGAGTCGCCGCCGATCGTATCTTTATTGCTGGTGTCGAGGCACGGCAGGTCAGTGCGCGGCTGCGCCGTGACGCCAAGCGTCTTGACGTCGAGCGTATTTCGGTCGCCGATTTCGGCGGCACAGCTTTCGACGTCAGCGGCCATATCGACACGGGCTCGCCATCGCCGCGGGGCGTGATGAATTTGCATCTGCATGCGCGCGATGTCGCGGGTTTCGTCGCGCTGGCGGAAAAATTCGCGCCGGACACCGCGGACCCATTGCGCCGCCTTGCGGAGCGCTGGCAGTCAACGCGGCTCGATGCGACGTTGAAATTTGAGGACGCCGATCCCGCAGCGGTCGCCAAGCTCGCCATTGAAGGCCGGTCGGGCGCCATTCGCTTTTCGTTGCAGGGCGAGGCCAGCGGCAATTCCGCCAAGATGGCAGCCGGCGATTTGCAGGCGCTTGCCGCGTCGAATGTCCGGCTGGAAGGCCGGTTGGATGCCGACGAGGGTTCCGCGGTCATCGATCTTCTCAATCTCGGCAAGGTTGTTGCGGCCGGCGCCGGACTCCCCGGGCAGATCAGTTTTGTTGTCCACGGTCCGCTCGGCGGCGATCTTGAGGTGGACGGCCGCCTGCTCGCCGGCGGTATCAATGCCGCCGCCAAGGGTGCGCTGCATCTGGGTGCGAAGGAGCGAAAAGCCGATCTACGCCTTACTCTGGCGGCGGCGGATGCTTTGCCACTGCGCCATACGCAAGCCACGGCGCCGGCCGACGCGCTGCCGGTGACGCTGATCGGAAATCTTACAATTACCGATCATGCGCTGAAGCTCGGCGAGTTTTCCGGCACCTTTGCCGGCAGCGGCTTGCGCGGTGATCTCACTTTCACCTTCGACGAGCCGATGCACATCGAAGGACACATCGAAGCCGACAGCATCAATGCGGCGAGCGCCGTTGCGGCAGCGATCGGCCTGCCCGCCCGGCCGAACCCGGCCGCAGACGCCTGGGCATGGCCGGAGGAGCCTTTCACCCCAGGTTTGTCCGAGGGCGTTGGCGGACGCATCGCGTTCACGGCGGCACAGGCGAGTTTGGCACCCAACATGGTGCTGCACAAAGTGCGCGGCGTGGCGAAATTCGACGTCCATGCCATCTCGTTTTCCGACGTGGAGGGAAACATCGCCGGCGGCCGGATGACCGGTCATCTCACCTTCAACAGGAACTACGAAGGTCTGTCGATGACCGGCAACCTTCGCTTGGCCGATGCCGACGCCGCAGCGCTGCTTGGAGGCGCGAGCCAATCGCCCATTACGGGGCGGCTCACCAT
>JBBDNZ010000016.1:0-7963 GCA_040877285.1 Xanthobacteraceae bacterium | reverse complement strand
TCGGCAGTCCGGAAACCACCACCGGCGGCAATGCGCTGAAGTTCTACGCCTCGGTCCGCCTCGACATCCGCCGCATCGGCGCGATCAAGGAGCGCGACGAGGTGGTCGGCAACCAGACCCGGGTCAAGGTGGTGAAGAACAAGCTGGCGCCGCCGTTCAAGCAGGTCGAATTCGACATCATGTACGGCGAGGGCATTTCCAAGACCGGCGAATTGATCGATCTCGGC
This sequence comes from Xanthobacteraceae bacterium, assembly GCA_040877285.1. Classification (GTDB taxonomy): domain Bacteria; phylum Pseudomonadota; class Alphaproteobacteria; order Rhizobiales; family Xanthobacteraceae; genus CANKHA01. The sequence goes on along the minus strand of JBBDNZ010000016.1, from coordinate 7,736 downwards.
GTCAAGGCCGGGGTGGTGGAGAAATCCGGCGCCTGGTTCTCCTACGACAGCCAGCGCATCGGCCAGGGGCGCGAGAACGCCAAAATCTTCCTCAAGGCCAACCCGGAGATCGCCGCCAAGATCGAAACCGCCATCCGGCAGAATTCCGGGCTGATCGCCGAGCAGATTCTGGCCGGCGAAGGCGGCGACGCCGAGGCGGCCGCCGAAGCTTGAAAGGATGTGGGCACGCCGGCCGCTAGCAATTCGACGCTAGTGCCCGGTGCCGGTCACGGCGACGAGGGTGACGCCTCGTTCCAAGGACCGGCTCAGGAGCAGATCGAGACGCTTCCTGAACAGCCCAAGCCGACCCATGCTGAAGTTGCCGTTTCCGATGACGCGCCGGGCTCCGTGATTGAGCTCCACACCGCGAAATCCGCCGCGGCCGATACGACACCTGTGACGCGCGCGGCCAGTGGTCTCGTGACGACACGGCCCAAGCCCGCTAAACGCCTGAACGCGAAGGAACGGGCCAAGGCAAAGTTCAAGACTAAGTCCGCCGAGGATGGGACCAGGCCGGATATGACGGCAAAGGCGAAATCCAAGGCGGAGAAGGCCAAGGTGAAGGCAACAAGATGAAGGCCAATCGTCGAAGTTTGTGAGGCGCCGCGGCGGCGCCCGTACCAACCGCCGCACCATATTCGGATGCGTCCCCGCGTATCGCCCCCGTCGGCACCCGGCTGCGTAAAGCGGCCGCAACCGAGGACGGGGGCGAAGGCGTTTTGCCCTTACCTCTCCCCGCGCGCGGGGAGAGGGTTACTTTCCTGGACTCGGTGCACCCCCATCGCTAAATACATCGCTGAAACATCAATCCGGACCGGCGCTTGAGCTTGGCGCTCGTGCCGGAACACGCAAGGACGACATGAGCGGCGTCAACGACATCCGATCGCATTTCCTCGACTATTTTGCCAAGGCCGGCCACACGGTCGTGCCCTCCTCCCCGCTCGTGCCGCGCAACGATCCGACGCTGATGTTCACCAACGCCGGCATGGTGCAGTTCAAGAACGTCTTCACCGGGGTGGAGAAGCGGCCCTATGTGCGCGCGGTCACCGCGCAGAAATGCGTGCGCGCCGGCGGCAAGCACAACGACCTCGACAACGTCGGCTACACCACGCGCCACCACACCTTCTTCGAAATGCTGGGCAACTTCTCTTTCGGCGACTATTTCAAGGACGTCGCCATCGAGCTCGCCTGGAACCTGGTCACCAAGGAATTCGCCCTGCCCAAGGATCGGCTCGTCGCCACCGTCTATATCGACGACGATGAGGCCTTCAAGCTGTGGAAGAAGATCGCCGGCCTGCCCGAGTCGAAAATCATCCGCATCGCCGGGGCCGACAATTTCTGGGCCATGGGCGACACCGGCCCCTGCGGCCCCTGCTCGGAAATCTTCTACGACCACGGCGACAAGATTCCCGGCGGGCCGCCCGGCTCGCCCGACTCCGAGGGCGACCGCTTTGTCGAGATCTGGAACCTGGTCTTCATGCAATATGAGCAGCTTGCCGACGGCAAGCGGATGAACCTGCCGCACCCGTCGATCGACACCGGCCTGGGGCTCGAGCGCTTCGCCGCGGTGCTGCAAGGCACCCACGATAATTACGCCATCGACCTGTTCCGTTCGCTGATCAAGGCGGTGGCGGAAGAAACCGGCGTCGATCCCGACGGCCCGCAAAAGGCCTCGCATCGCGTGATCGCCGACCACCTGCGCGCCAGCGCCTTTCTCATCGCCGACGGCGTGCTGCCGTCGAACGAAGGCCGCGGCTATGTGCTCCGCCGCATCATGCGCCGCGCCATGCGCCATGCCGAACTGCTCGGCGTGCGCGAGCCGCTGATGTGGAAGCTCGTGCCGACGCTCACCCGCGAGATGGGCGCGGCTTACCCTGAGCTTGTGCGTGCGCAAGCGCTGATCACCGAAACCCTGCGGCTGGAGGAGACGCGCTTCCGCCGCACGCTGGAGCGCGGGCTTGCCATCCTCGACGAGAAGAGCCGGGCGCTCAAAAAAGGCGCCATGTTCGACGGCGACGTCGCATTCACGCTCTACGACACCTACGGCTTTCCGCTCGATCTCACCCAGGACGCCTTGCGCGGCCGCGGCATAGGCGTCGATCTCGCCGCCTTTACCGACGCCATGGAACGCCAGCGTGAAAAGGCGCGCGCCAGTTGGGCCGGCTCGGGCGAGGCGGCGACCGAAAGCGTGTGGTTTGGCTTGCGCGAAAAGACCGGCGCCACCGAATTCCTCGGCTATGAGACCGAAACCGCCGAAGGCGCGGTCGCAGCCCTAGTGCGCGAGGGCAAGGAAGCGGCCGAACTGAAGAAAGGCGAGACCGGCGCCGTGGTGCTCAACCAGACGCCGTTTTATGCCGAGTCCGGCGGCCAGGTCGGCGACACCGGCGTCATGACCGCCGAGGGCGTGCGCTTTCGCGTCACCGACACCCAGAAAAAGGCCGCCGACCTTTACGTGCATTCCGGCACGGTCGAGCAAGGCACGCTCAAGCCCGGCGTCGCGCTGTTGCTCGAGGTCGATCACGCCCGCCGCACGCAGATCCGCGCCAATCATTCCGCCACGCACCTCTTGCACGAAGCGCTGCGCCAGGTGCTCGGCGATCACGTCACGCAGAAGGGCTCGCTGGTGGCACCGGACCGGCTGCGCTTCGATTTCGCGCACCCGAAGCCGATAAGTGCGGAGGAGATGGAGCGCATCGAGGACATCGCCAACGAGATCGTGGTGCAGAACTCGGCCGTGACCACGCGGCTGATGGCGGTGGACGAGGCCATCGCGTCGGGCGCGCGCGCGCTGTTCGGCGAGAAATACGGCGACGAGGTGCGCGTGGTGGCGATGGGCGAGGCCGGCAATGCCTTCGGCTGGTCGGTGGAACTGTGCGGCGGCACCCATGTGCGGCGCACCGGCGACATCGGCCTGATCTCGGTCGTCGCCGAAAGCGCCGTCGCCGCCGGCGTGCGCCGCATCGAGGCGCTGACCGGCAAGGCCGCGCGCAAACAGGCCAACAACATCATACATCTGGCCAAGAGTGCGGCTGCGGAGCTGCGCGCACCGCTGGAAGAAATGCCGCAGCGTGTGGCCGGGCTGCTGGAGGACAAAAAGCGGCTGGAGCGCGATTTATCGGAGGCGAAAATAAAGATCGTGACGGCCGTAGGCTCTGCTGCGGGCACGTCGATGGCTAAAGGGGTGGGCTACGGTTTCCGAACGGTGGGTGATGTCAAACTGATCGCACAAGCTATTCCCGATGTGGAGGTAAAGAATCTCAAAAGTTATGTCGATGAGTTCAAGAAGAGCCTGGGATCAGGGGTAGTTGCGCTTATCGGCCTCACCGAAGATGGTAAAGCAAGCATCGTCGTCGGCGTCACGCCTGATCTCACCGCGCGCTACAACGCCGTCGATCTGGTGCGCAAGGGCGCCGAAGCCTTGGGCGGCAAGGGCGGCGGCGGCCGGCCCGACATGGCGCAGGCCGGCGGTCCCGACGGCGCGAAAGCCGACGCCGCGCTGGCGGCCATCGAAGCGGCACTGTCAGAGTGACTTTTGCACGAGCGCATATAGCCGAAGGCTGAAAAAAGCGGCATTCTGAGCGCATGGCCCAGGTGCATTTCACCAGTTGGCTGCGTAATCTGGTGCCGGACGCGCCGGTGGCGGCGGCCGGCCATACGGTGGGCGAAGCGCTCGCCGCGCTGCTCGCCGAACGGCCGCAGGTGCGCTCTTACGTGCTCGACGAGCAGGGACGGCTGCGCAAACATGTGTGCATCTTCGCCGACGGCGCGCGGCTGCCGCGCGAAGCGGCGCTCGGCCATCGCATCGGCGCGGATGCGACGCTGCATGTCATGCAGGCCTTGTCGGGAGGTTGAGCCGTGAGCGATGTCCTGTTGATCGCGACGCGTAAGGGGTTGATCACGCTCGAACGCGGTGCGCGCGGCTGGGGCATCGCGGCGACCGACTTCCCCGGCGTGGCGGTGACGGCGGCGCTGTGCGATCCGCAAGACGGCGCGCGCTATGCGGCGCTCAAGCACGGGCATTTCGGGCCGAAGCTCCATCGCTCCGACGACAATGGGCGGACGTGGCGCGAGATTGCAGCGCCGGCCTTTCCGGCGGATGCCGTCGGCGCGCCGGCGGTCCTTCAATACTGGACACTGGAGACGGGCGGGCCGCATCGCCCCGGACGGCTGTGGATCGGCGCCATTCCGGCCGGGCTGTTTCGTTCCGACGACCGCGGCGAGAGCTGGCAGTTCGTCGCCTCGCTGTGGAACGTGCCCGAGCGCGGGAAATGGTTCGGCGGCGGCTATGACGACGCCGGCATTCACACCGTCTCGCCCGACCCGCGCGACCCGGAACAGCTTTTCGTCGCGATCTCCTGCGGCGGGGTCTGGGATTCGGGCAACGACGGCCAAAGCTGGAATCTGCGCGGCGACGGCCTGGTCGCCGCCTATCTGCCGCCCGAACAGGCCGGCACCCGCGAGGTGCAGGACCCGCACCGCGTGGCGCGCTGCGCCGCCGCTCCCGACGCGATGTGGATGCAGCATCACAACGGCATTTTCCGCTCCACCGACGCCGGCGTGAGCTGGTCGCAGCTTAAGCCGCCGGGTGACGATTTCGGCTTCGCGGTGGCGGCGCACCCAAAAGACCCGCTGACGGCGTGGTTCGTGCCGGCGATGAAAGACGAGGTGCGCATGCCGCGCGATGGCGCGCTCGCGGTGAGCCGCACGCGCGACGGCGGAAAAAGCTGGGAAAGCCTGCGGCGGGGATTGCCGCAGCGCGATGCGTTCGATCTCATTTATCGTCATGGCATGGATGTCGATTCTTCGGGCAGCCGGCTCGCCATCGGCTCGACCACCGGCGCGCTCTGGGTCAGCGACAACGGCGGCGAGGAATGGCAGCTCGTCAACGCGCATCTGCCGCCGGTCTATGCGGTCCGTTTCGCCTAGAGAAACGCATTCATTATTATGGACGACAGGCAAGGCACGTTGGGAATGGCGGCGGATTAGGGTAAGAACAGCGACCGAATAAAGCGGGGCGCGCGGCAAAGGCCCCAAACGGATCGCCTGATGATCTATCCATTTGCCTCCGTGTTTAGCGAGGTGGCGGCGGTGCTGGCGCTCGCCGCCGCGGTCGGCATCGCCGGCCTGCTGCTGCGCCAGCCCCTGATCGTGGCGTTCATCGCCACCGGCATCCTCGCCGGCGGCGACGTGCTCGGCATCGTGCGCTCGGCCGAGCAAATTAACGTGCTGGCCGAGATCGGAATTGCTGCGCTGTTGTTCCTGGTCGGGCTCAAGCTCGACGTGCAGATCATTCGCAACCTCGGCGCGGTGGCGACGGCGACCGGCCTCGGTCAGGTGATCTTCACTTCAGTTGTCGGCTTTGGGATATGCCTCGCGCTTGGTCTTGACGCGGTAACCAGCACCTATGTCGCGGTCGCGCTGACGTTCTCCAGCACCATCATCATCGTCAAGCTCTTGTCCGACAAGCGCGAGCTGGATTCCCTGCACGGCCGCATCGCGCTCGGTTTCCTCATCGTGCAGGACATCGCCGTGGTGGTAGCGATGGTGGTGCTGTCGGCCTACGGGGTGGGCACCAGCGCCAGTCCGGCCGGGGCAGGAGTTGCCGGCGTGCTGGCCGGCGGGGCGCTGATGGTGGCGGCGGCCGGCCTGTTCATTCGTTACGCCGCGGAGCCGCTCATGCGGCGGATCGCACGGATGCCCGAGCTGCTGGTGACCTTCGCGCTGGCCTGGGCCGTATTGTTTGCGGCGGTCGGAGATTGGATCGGATTCGGGAAGGAGCTTGGCGGCTTGCTTGCCGGCGTATCGCTGGCGTCAACCAGCGTTCGCGAAGCAGTAGCGTCCCGGCTGACCAGTGTGCGAGATTTCCTGCTGCTCTTCTTTTTCGTCGGCCTTGGCTCGCGGCTCGATCTCGGCCTGCTCGGAGCGCAGGTCCCGGCGTCGCTCGCGCTGTCGCTGTTCGTGCTCATCGGCAATCCACTGATCGTCATGGCGATCATGGGCTACATGGGCTACCGCAAACGCACCGGCTTCCTGGCTGGACTGACGGTGGCGCAGATCAGCGAATTCTCGCTGATCTTCATGGCAATGGGCATGAGCCTCGGCCACGTCAACACCGAGGCGATGGGGCTGGTCACCCTCGTCGGCCTCGTCACCATCACGTTGTCGACCTACATGATCCTCTATTCCCACCACCTTTACCGCTGGCTGGAGCCCTATATCGGCCTGTTCGAGCGCCGACTTCCGGTGCGCGAACTCGCTGTGGAGCGGGCCAAAGGCACTGAACGTTACGACGTCATCCTGTTCGGCCTTGGCCGTTACGGCAGCGAAATCTACAAGCGCCTAAGAAAACAGGGCGCCGCCGTTCTCGGCGTGGATTTCGATCCGGAAGTGATCCGGCTAAGGCGGAGGCAGGACCTATACGCAATCTATGGCGATGCGAGCGATCCCGATTTCGCCGAGACGCTGCCGCTAGCCGGCGTGCGTTGGGTGGTGATCGCAACGCCGCCGGTCACTCCGGGCATCGCGCACGACGATAACCGCATCGGCCTCATGGCAGGGCTTCGCGCGGCTGGTTATCAAGGCCTGATCGCCGTCCGGGCTCAGGACGGACTCGAGATGCGCCAAGTGCTGAGAGGGGGCGCCGACGTGGTGCTCTCTCCGTTTTCCGACGCAGCCGATCGCGCCATCGAAATTCTGCAGTTCACCGAGAAAATGAATGCGAAGGCGATGCCGCAACATCCTGAACAAACCGCCGCGAAATAGCGCCCCGACGACCGGTCAGCCCGCCATCGCCTTCTTCAGGTTCTCGTCCACCTTGTCGAGGAATCCGGTGGTGGTGAGCCACTTCTGATCGGCGCCGACCAGCAACGCGAGGTCCTTGGTCATGAAGCCGGCTTCCACCGTATCGACGCAGACTTTCTCCAGGGTGGAGGCGAACTTGGCGAGCGCCGGGTTGTTGTCGAGCTTGGCGCGGTGCGCCAGTCCCCGCGTCCAGGCGAAGATCGAGGCGATGGAATTGGTCGAAGTCTCCTTGCCTTTCTGATGCTCGCGGTAATGGCGGGTGACGGTGCCATGCGCGGCCTCGGATTCCACCACCTTGCCGTCCGGCGTCATCAGCACCGAGGTCATCAGCCCGAGCGAGCCATAGCCCTGCGCCACGATGTCAGACTGCACGTCGCCGTCGTAGTTCTTGCAGGCCCAGACGTAGCCGCCCGACCATTTGAGCGCGGCGGCCACCATGTCGTCGATCAAACGATGCTCATAGGTGAGTTTTTTCTTCTCGAACTCGGCCTTGAACTCCGCGTCGAAGATTTCCTGGAAGATGTCCTTGAAGCGCCCGTCGTAGATCTTGAGGATGGTGTTCTTGGTGGTGAGATAGAGCGGATAGCCGCGCGACAGCGCGTAGTTCATCGAGGCGCGCGCGAAGTCGCGGATCGAGGCGTCCTCGTTGAACATCCCCATCGCAACGCCGGCTCCCGGGAAACTGTGCACCTCGTGTTCGATCTTTTTGCCGTCCTCGCCGACAAAGGTGATCGTGAGCTTGCCCTTGCCCGGCACCTTGAAATCGGTGGCGCGGTATTGGTCGGCATAGGCGTGGCGGCCGATGACGATGGGCTTGGTCCAACCCGGCACCAGCCGCGGCACGTTCTTGCAGATGATCGGCTCGCGGAAGATGACGCCGCCGAGGATGTTGCGGA
>JBBDNZ010000015.1:0-8097 GCA_040877285.1 Xanthobacteraceae bacterium | reverse complement strand
GGCTTCAAGATCATGAAGGACGGCAAGAAGGTGCGCTTTGCCAAGCGTTCGGGAGTGGAAATCGATGGCTGAGACGGAAAAAGCTCAAGCCGCCAAGGTCGAGGCGAAAAAGGCCCAGCAGGCCGAGAAGGCGGAGAAGGACAAAAAGGCCAAGGCACAGGCGGCCGATAAGGGCGCGAAGAAGGCGCGCGAGCCGCGCGTGACGCCGCGGCTGCGCACGCATTTCGACGAGGACGTGCGCAAGAAGCTCACGGAACAATTCGGCTATACGAACCGCATGCAGATCCCGGTGATCGAGAAGGTTGTGCTCAACATGGGCGTCGGCGAGGGCGTCAGCGACCGCAAGAAGGTCGATGCAGCCGCCGGCGATCTGGCGCTGATCGCCGGCCAGAAGGCGATCGTCACCAAGGCGCGCAAGTCGGTCGCCAACTTCAAGCTGCGCGACGGCCAAGCCATCGGCTGCAAGGTGACCTTGCGCCGGACGCGCATGTACGAATTCCTCGATCGCCTCATCAATATCGCGCTGCCCAGGGTGCGCGATTTCCGCGGCCTGAACCCGAAGAGCTTCGACGGCCGCGGCAACTATTCGATTGGCATCAAGGAACACATCGTTTTTCCCGAGATCGACTACGACAAGGCCGAGCAGATCTTGGGCATGGACATCACCGTTTGCACCAGCGCGCGCACCGACGAAGAAGCCCGCGCTCTGCTGACGGCTTTCAACTTCCCGTTCCGGCAGTGAGGGAAAGCCCCTCAAACGCGGAAACCTAGGAGATACGAATGGCGAAGAAGAGTTCGATCGAAAAGAACAACCGGCGGCGCAGGCTGTCCAAGCAATATGCCGCGCGCCGTCAAAAGCTCAAGGCGATCGCTCGCGACAGGAGCAAGCCGATCGAGGAGCGGTTCGCGGCCACGCTGAAGCTGGCCGAACTGCCGCGCAATTCCTCGGCCACGCGCGTCCGCAACCGCTGCGAGCTGACCGGCCGCCCGCGCGCCTACTACCGCAAGCATAGGCTCAGCCGCATCGCGCTGCGGGAACTCGGCTCGCAAGGGCTGATCCCCGGCCTGTTGAAGTCGAGCTGGTGAGGAGGGTCAAACGATGCCTTTGAACGATCCTCTCGGCGACATGATCACGCGCATCCGCAACGCGCAGATGCGCAATAAGAGCAAGGTCTCGACGCCGGGCTCGAAGCTGCGCGCGAGCGTGCTCGAAGTGCTCAAGAGTGAAGGTTACATCCGCGGCTATGCCGCGGTGGAGCACGTCGGCGGACGCAGCGAGCTTGAGATCGAGCTGAAATATTTCGATGGAGAGCCGGTGATCCGCGAGATCTCGCGGATCTCCAAGCCGGGCCGCCGCGTCTATGCGTCGGTGAAAGCGCTGCCGCGCATCAACAACGGCCTCGGCGTGTCGATCCTCTCCACGCCTAAGGGCGTCATGGCGGATCATGCCGCGCGCGAGGCCAACGTCGGCGGCGAAATCCTCTGTACGGTGTTCTAGGGCCGGGAAAGAACGGAACAGTATCCATGTCTCGAATCGGCAAAAAAGCGGTCACGGTCCCCACCGGCGTCAGCGCCAGCGTGGAAGGGCAGACGGTCAAGATGAAGGGCCCCAAGGGCGCGCTTCAATCGGTGCTGCACGACGAGGTGTCGGTGAAGCTGCAAGACGGCAAGGTGCAGATCGATCCGCGCAACGAAACCAAGCGCGCCCGCGCGCTATGGGGCACCTCGCGCACAATGGTGGCCAATTTGATCGCGGGCGTTACCAAGGGTTTCGAGCGCAAGCTGGAAATTTCCGGCGTCGGCTATCGCGCGGCGGTGCAGGGCAAGAATTTGCAGCTCGCGCTCGGCTATAGCCACGACATCGTCTATCCCATCCCGGAAGGGATTCAGATCGCGACTCCCAAGCCGACCGAGATCACGATCGCCGGCATCGACCGGCAGAAGGTCGGACAAGTCGCGGCGGAAATCCGCGCCTTCCGGCCGCCCGAACCCTATAAAGGCAAGGGCATCAAATACGTGGGCGAATACATCTTCCGCAAGGAAGGCAAGAAGAAGTAACGGAGCGCGCGATGGCGAAATTCAAATCCCCGACCGCGCGGCGCCAAGCCAGGGTGCGCAAGGCGGTCAAGACCGCGGCGGGCGCGCGCAGGCGGCTGTCGGTGTTCCGCTCGTCGCAGCATATCTATGCGCAGATCATCGACGACATCAAAGGCGAGACGCTGGTGGCGGCTTCGTCCTTGGAAAAGACCATGCGCGGCTCGCTCAAGAGCGGCGGCAATGTCGAGGCCGCCAAAGCGGTGGGTAAGCTGATCGCCGAGCGCGCGCTGGCCAAGGGTCTGAAAGACGTCGTATTCGACCGCGGCAGTTATCTCTACCACGGGCGCGTCAAAGCGCTCGCCGATGCCGCGCGCGAAAGCGGTCTTAAATTTTGAGGATGGATGACAGATGAAGGCAAACCGGAACCAGCATCATGGCACGTGAACCGAGACGAGACCGCGAGCGGGAAGAGCGCGACAGCGAGTTCGTGGACAAGCTCGTCCACATCAATCGTGTCGCCAAGGTGGTGAAGGGCGGCCGGCGCTTCGGCTTTGCCGCTCTTGTCATTGTCGGCGACCGGAAGGGGCGGGTGGGATTCGGTCACGGCAAGGCCCGCGAGGTGCCGGAAGCCATCCGCAAAGCCACCGACTCCGCCAAACGCAGCCTGATCCGCGTCCCGTTGCGCGAGGGCCGCACGCTGCATCACGACGTGCAGGGCCGTCACGGCGCCGGCAAGGTCTATTTGCGCGCGGCGCCGCCCGGCACCGGCATCATCGCCGGCGGCCCGATGCGCGCCGTCTTCGAAACGCTGGGCATGCAGGACGTGGTGGCAAAGTCACTCGGTTCGTCCAATCCGTATAATATGGTGCGCGCGACCTTCGATGCGCTCAAGCACCAGGATTCGCCGCGCTCGGTCGCCGCCCGCCGCAACATCAAGGTTTCCACGCTGCAATCCCGCCGCCGCGAAGGCGACGGCGAGCCGGCGTCCGAATAAGGCGAGTCTCCGACATGAGCAAGGCCCCGAAGATTCTCAAGCTCAAGCAGACCGGCAGCCCGATCCGCCGCGAACATACTCAGCGCGAGACGCTGGTGGGGCTCGGCCTCAATCGTATCGGCCGTGTGGCGGAACTGCCGGATACCGCGCAAACGCGCGGCATGATCGCCAAGGTGCGGCATTTGGTGAGTGTGGTCGAGGGCGGCGGCAAATAGCTTGTCGTGCACGGCACAGGGCCGGGCGTGACAACGGAAGGAATTGAGGACTGTGTGATGAAGCTGCATGAAATCGCCGACAATCCCGGCGCGCGCCGCAACCGCTTCCGCATCGGGCGCGGCATCGGCTCCGGCAAGGGCAAGACCGGCGGGCGCGGCGGCAAGGGCCAGACCGCGCGCTCCGGCGTGCGCATCAAGGGTTTCGAGGGCGGCCAGATGCCGCTGCACCGGCGGCTGCCCAAGCGCGGCTTCCGCAATACGCCGTTCGCGCTCAAGCTCAACGAGGTCAATCTCGGCCGGTTGCAAAGCGCCATCGATGCCGGCCGGCTCGACCCCAAGGCGCCGATCGACGCGGAGGCGATGGTCAAGGCCGGCGTGCTGCGCCGGGCCAAGGACGGCGTCCGTCTGCTCGGCAAGGGCGAGCTGAAAGCCAAGGTCGACATTGTCGTCTTCGGCGCTTCCAAGTCGGCCCAGGCGGCGGTGGAGAAGGCCGGCGGTTCGGTCAAAGTGCTGGCGCCGAAAAGAGAAGCTCCCGCCGAACCCAAGGGCAAGAACGCGCGTGCGGCACTTGGAAAGGAAGCAAAAGGCAAGGCCGGAAAGGCGCCGGCCGATGGCGTCGAGGCCGATTGAGGCAAAATCGCGGCCCGCGGCAATTTCTATTTTTGTCCTGCCCGGCCTTGTGCCGGACATCCGCGGCTCTAACTTCTGGATGAATGACGCGGATGGCGGGGCCGGCCCGGCCAGGACCGATAGACGGATCGCAAGAGGAGCCTAGGGCATGGCATCTGCAGCGGAACAATTAGTGGCCAACCTCAACTTCTCGGCGCTGGCCAAGGCGGAAGAACTCAAGAAACGCATTTGGTTCACGCTCGGCGCGCTCATCATCTATCGTTTCGGCACCTATATCCCGCTTCCGGGCATCGACCCAACCGCTTGGGAGCAGATATTCCGCACGCAGGCCGGCGGCATCCTCGGCATGTTCAACATGTTCTCGGGCGGCGGCATCCACCGGATGGCGATCTTCGCGCTGAACATCATGCCCTACATCTCCGCCTCCATCATCATTCAGCTCATGTCGTCGGTGTCGCCGACGCTGGAGGCGCTGAAGAAGGAGGGTGAGGCCGGCCGCAAGGTGATAAACCAGTACACGCGCTATCTTACCGTGTTGCTCTGCCTGTTCCAGGCCTATGGCATTTCAATCGGGCTGGAGGGCGCCGGCAACGTCGTCAGCGATCCCGGATTTTTCTTCCGCATATCCACCGTCATCTCGCTTACCGGCGGAACCATGTTCCTGATGTGGCTGGGCGAGCAGATCACCGCGCGCGGCATCGGCAACGGCATTTCGCTCATCATCATGTCGGGCATCGTCGCCGAATTGCCCTCGGCCATCGCCGGAACGCTCGAACTCGGCCGCCAGGGCGCGTTGTCAACCGGCTTGATCCTCGTCGTCCTGGTGATGGCGGTGCTGGTCATCGGCTTCATCGTTTACATGGAGCGCGCGCAGCGCCGCTTGCTGGTTCAGTATCCCAAGCGCCAAGTCGGCAACCGCATGTTCGAGGGGCAGTCGTCGCATCTGCCGTTGAAGCTCAACACCTCGGGCGTTATCCCGCCGATCTTCGCGTCGTCGCTGCTGCTGCTGCCGACGACGGTGGCCAATTTCAATGCGGGGCAAGGACCGGAATGGGTTCAATGGCTCGTCACCCAGCTTGGCCACGGCCGTCCTTTGTTTCTTATGCTCTATATCAGCCTGATCGTCTTCTTCGCCTTTTTCTATACGGCGATCGTGTTCAACCCCAACGACACCGCGGATAACCTCAAGAAGCATGGCGGTTTCATCCCCGGCATCAGGCCGGGCGAGCGTACGGCGGAGTACATCGATTATGTTCTCACGCGCGTCACGACGGTCGGCGCCCTCTATCTCGCCGTCGTCTGCTTGATCCCGGAAATCCTGATCGCTTACGCGGCGGTGCCCTTCTACTTCGGCGGCACCTCGCTGCTGATCGTGGTCAATGTCACGATGGACACGGTGGCGCAGGTGCAGGGCTATCTGCTGGCGCATCAATATGAAGGACTCATCAAGCGCTCGAAGCTGCGGGGCCGGCGCCGATGAGGCTCATCCTGCTTGGGCCCCCAGGGGCCGGAAAGGGCACGCAGGCACAGCGTCTCGTCGACAAGTACCGGATCGCGCAGCTTTCCACCGGAGACATGCTGCGGGCAGCGGTCAAAGCTCAGACCCCGGTTGGGCGCAAGGCACAGGACATTATGGCGCGCGGGGAGCTGGTGCCGGACGACGCGGTCGTCGCCATCGTGGCTGACCGTATCGCTCAACCGGACGCCCGCAAGGGCTTCATTCTCGACGGCTTTCCCCGCACCGTGCCGCAGGCGGAGGCGCTCGACGCCATGCTTGCGGAAATGGGCCTCAACCTCGATGCGGTGATCGAACTGCAAGTGGACGACAATATCCTGCTGCGGCGTATCGAAAAACGGGTAGGCGACGCCCGGGCGCGTGGGGAGACGGTGCGCGCGGACGACAATCCGGAGGCCCTGAAGAGGCGGCTCACCGCCTATCATACGCAGACCGCGCCGCTCACCTCCTATTACGCGCGGAGGGGGAAGCTGTCGCGTATCGACGGCATGGCCCCGATCCCCAGGGTGGCCGCCGAGATCGACCTGATTCTAGGCAAGGCGGCGGCGCCTCCCAAGGCTGCAAAGCCCCGCCGCCGTCCGGCCCGGGCCTCGCGCGCCACAGCCAAGGCCAAGACCAAGGCGGCTCGTCGTAGAGCCAAGCCGGCCAAAAGGGCAGTAAAATCAACCTCAGGGACGAAAAAGAGGCCCTCCCGCCGACACCCGGCTGGGCTGCTTGCCAGGCGGGTGCGGCCCCGCCGAACCGGGCGAAAACTAAAGGGGCGGCGGAGTTGACGAAACGGCTAGGAATCCCTTAATAAAAGGCACTAGTCGGAACTGCAGACGATGCCGGATCCCCCGAAGGGCAGGGGAGGGTGTCGTCTTACGTTTGCGTTCCTTCCACATAGGCTAAAAATCCGCCTGGCTTTGGCTGGGCGACAGGAGTGGTGCGGTGGCTCGTATTGCCGGTGTGAATATTCCGACCAACAAGCGCGTCTTGATCGCGCTGCAATATATCCACGGCATCGGGCCGAAATCGGCCAAGGATATTTTGGTCAAGGTCGGCATTCCCGAAGACCGCCGGGTATCCCAGCTCACCGATCAGGAAGTGCTCCAGGTGCGCGAAGTGATCGACCGCGACTTTATGGTCGAGGGCGATCTGCGGCGTGAAGTTTCCATGAACATCAAGCGGCTGATGGATCTCGGCTGCTATCGCGGGTTGCGCCATCGCCGCGGTCTGCCGGTTCGCGGCCAGCGCACACACACCAACGCCCGCACCCGCAAGGGTCCGGCCAAGGCAATCGCCGGTAAGAAGAAGGCCACCTGAGCGCGGACCGTCGCGCGGCCTGAACAGATACAGAGTGACAGCGCCGGATGGCGCCGATCCGTGAAAGGGTTTTTAATGGGTAAGGAAGCCCGCGTCCGTAAACGCGAACGCAAGAACATTGCGTCGGGCGTCGCGCATGTGAGCGCCACATTCAACAACACGATGATCACCATCACCGATGCGCAAGGCAACGCCATTGCCTGGTCGTCGTCGGGCACAATGGGTTTCAAGGGGTCGCGCAAATCCACGCCTTATGCGGCGCAGGTCGCCGCCGAAGACGCGGCGAAGAAGGCGATGGAACACGGCATGCGCACCCTCGAGGTCGAGGTGGCGGGGCCGGGATCGGGACGCGAGTCGGCGCTGCGGGCGCTGCAAGCTGCCGGCTTTACCATCACCTCAATCAGGGATGTGACGCCGATTCCGCATAACGGCTGCCGTCCGCGCAAGCGCCGGCGCGTGTAATTGCTCATCCGGCGGGCGAATGCGCCCGCCGCCGCCAATTTTCCCCACGGGGCGGAGTGGGATGCGCGCGGGGCGAACCGCGCCGCCAACGTGATGACGGGTGACCGACGTGATTCAGAAGAATTGGCAGGAACTCATCAGACCCAACAAGCTGCAAGTGGCTGCGGGCGCCGATCCCAAGCGCGTGGCCACTGTGGTGGCCGAGCCGCTTGAACGCGGTTTCGGCTTGACGCTCGGCAATGCGCTGCGGCGGATTCTGCTGTCGTCGCTGCAAGGCGCGGCGGTGCAATCGGTGCATATCGACGGCGTGCTGCACGAATTTTCCTCGATCCCGGGCGTGCGCGAGGACGTCACCGACATCGTGCTCAACATCAAAGACATCGCCATCAAGATGCAGGGTGATGGGCCCAAGCGCATGGTGGTGAAGAAGCAGGGTCCCGGCACGGTGACGGCGGGCGACATCCAGACCGTCGGCGACGTGGTGATCCTCAATCCCGATCTCGTGCTTTGCCATCTGGACGAGGGCGCCGAGATCCGCATGGAATTCACCGTCAACATCGGCAAGGGTTATGTGGCCGCCGAACGCAACCGGCCCGAAGACGCGCCCGTCGGCCTTATTCCGGTGGACAGTCTCTATTCTCCGGTGCGGAAGATTTCCTACAAAGTCGAGAACACGCGCGAAGGCCAGGTGCTCGACTACGACAAGCTGACCATGCAGATCGAGACCAACGGCGCCGTCACGCCGGACGACGCGCTCGCCTTTGCCGCGCGCATCCTGCAGGACCAGCTCAACATCTTCGTCAATTTCGAGGAGCCGCGCAAGGAACAGGCCGCGGAAGTCATCCCCGACCTCGCCTTCAACCCAGCCTTCCTCAAGAAGGTGGACGAGCTCGAGCTTTCCGTGCGCTCGGCCAACTGCCTGAAGAACGACAACATCG
>JBBDNZ010000014.1:0-8101 GCA_040877285.1 Xanthobacteraceae bacterium | reverse complement strand
AACACACCGAGCGACGCCTTGGCGATCTTTTGCGCCACCCTCATCACGTGCGCGAGTTCGTCGGGATCGATATCGAGGATGTTGCGCGCGGGCGTCTTGGGCAGCACGAGCGTATGGCCGGGCGCGCGCGGCATGATGTCGAGAAAGGCCACCGCCTTGTCGTCCTCATAGACCATGTAGGACGGCAGTTCGCCGCGCAGAATTTTGGCAAAAATGTTGTTTGGATCGTAGCTCGCCATCGGCCCCCCTCCGGGCAGAGAATCCTTCTAACAAAATATCACGGCTGGCCCAAGACGAGGTTCTTGCGGAACGGCGCCAGCGCGGCCAATTCGGCCCCGGCCGCCGCCACATAGGCGCGCTCATGCTGGAGATAGTCGGCCACGGCCCGGCGCAGGGCGGGATCGGCGATGAAATGCGCCGAATAGGTGGTCACCGGCAGGTAGCCGCGGGCGAGCTTGTGCTCGCCCTGCGCGCCCGCTTCCACGCGAGCCAGGCCGTGCCGGATGGCGAAGTCGATGGCCTGATAATAGCAAAGCTCGAAATGCAGGAACGGGTGATGTTCGATGGCGCCCCAATGGCGGCCATAGAGGGTGCCGGCGCCGATGAAGTTGATGGCGCCCGCGATCCAGCGTCCGGCGCGCTTGGCCATGATCAGCAAAATTCGGTCGCGCATTTTTTCGCCGACGAGCGAATAGAATTCGCGGGTGAGATAGGGGCGGCCCCATTTGCGCGAGCCAGTCGCCATGTAGAAGTCGAAGAAGGCGTCCCAGACGCCCTCGGTCAGGTCCGGACCGGTCAGCCCATGCACGGTGACGCCGGTTTCCAGCGCTTGCCTTCGCTCGCGGCGGATGATCTTGCGTTTGCGTGACGTGAGCACGCCGAGAAAATCATCGAAGGAAGAATAGCCGGCATTCTCCCAATGAAATTGCTGGTCGGTGCGAAGAAGGAAGCCCTGGTCGGCCAGACAGCGCGCCTGCGCCTCGGGCGCAAAGGTGACGTGGACCGAGGAAGCTTCCAGTTCGCTACACAGCGCGGGCAGACCGGCCGCCAGCGCGGCGCGCACCGTCCCGGCCTGCGGCCCCGGCCGCACCAAAAGCCGTGCGCCGGTCGCCGGCGTGAACGGCACGGCGACCTGGAGCTTGGGGTAGTAATGCCCGCCCGCGCGCTCATAGGCTTCTGCCCAGGCCCGGTCGAAGACATATTCGCCGCGCGAATGGGCTTTCACATAACAGGGGGCCGCTCCAACGATCTCGCCGTCCACGCTTTCCGCCAGCAGATGCCGAGGCTCCCAGCCGGCGCGGCGACTCACCGAGGCCGAGAGTTCTAGTGAATATAGAAATTCGTGAGAAATGAATGGGTTGTCGATAAACCTTTCGAAGTCGGATGCGGCCTGCCCAGGCTGTTGAGATTTTGGTTGAAGTTCCGGCGGCTGCACACAAGCGTTCCACGCGGCGGCACTGACATCGCCGATGGAGGAAATAACGCGAAGGCGCAGGTCGCTGCGGGTCATGCGGTCCAGTTGGGGCGATAGACTACCCCTCATTTATGGCCGAAATCCCTCGAAGATCATCTGGTCCGCCCAGCGCGCCGCTTTCTGGCGGTCCTTCTCGCTGCGCACGGTCCAGGTCAGCAACGGAAGCCCCAGTCCATAGCGGGCGACAAGCGGCGCCGGCGAAGGCAGATCGCGGATCGAATAGGCCAGGAACTGCGGCCGGCTGGCCAGAACACGGCGAAAATAGGCGATGCCGCTGCGCAGCGATCCGCGCTCCCGCTGACTGGGCCGGAAATGCCGTTCGGCGACCAGGCCGCGCAGGAGATGGGGCGCCGCCTCACAGACAACCGCGACCTGTAGTGGATCGAAGGACATGGCCGCGATAGGGCCGGAATAACTTTTGAGCACATCAGCAACCCGCAGCGGCAGGCGGCGGTCGCCGTCGTAGCGGCTTTTGAGTTCGAGCAGCAGCGTCGCGCGCCCCACCACCAGATCGCACAGGTCGCCCAAGGTCATCATGCGGTCGGACGTCGCCTTGAAGGTCACGCGCCGCAGCGCCTGTGCGGTCATGGCGTCGAGCCGTCCCTGGCCCTCGGTGAGGCGGCCGAGCGCATCGTCGTGATGCACCATCGCTTCGCCGTCGGCGGTGATTTGCAGATCGACTTCGATGCCGTAGCCGGCGGCGATGGCGGCCGCGACGGAGGAGGCCGTGTTTTCGGTGATGCCGCGCACGGCGTCATGCAGCCCGCGATGAGCCACCGGCCGGGCGGTCAGCCACGCGGGCCCGCGCATGCCACTCACGCGACTTCAAACATGCCTTCGACCTCGATAGCGGCGCCCATCGGCAGCGCGGCCACGCCGATGGTCGTGCGCGCATGGCGGCCCTTCTCGCCGAAGGCCGTCACCATGAGGTCGGAAGCGCCATTCATCACTTTGGGGGTATCGAGAAAATCCGGCGTGCAGTTGATGAAGCCGCCGAGCCGCACCACGCGCGCCACCTTGTCGAGATCGCCCAGCGCCGCTTTCAATTGTGCCAGCAGATTGACCGCGCAGGCGCGCGCGGCCTTCTGTCCGTCCTCGATGGATACTTCGGCGCCGAGCTTGCCCTTGGCGACGAGCTGGCCTGCGGCGTCGAAGCAGAGTTGCCCGGAGATGACGAGAAGCGTGCCGGTATGCACGAAGCCGACATAGTTGGCCACCGGCGCGGCCGGCGTGTGCAGCATGATTCCGGCTTCCACGAGCTTCTTTTCCGCCGTTCCGGCCATGCACGCCTCCGCCATACTTTTGCTGCCAGCCTGTCTTAACCATGCGGGCGAGCGCCCATGTCTTGGCTGATCGGAAGGCCGCATGCAAGCGCTCACCCGGCGGGCCGGGTTGCGGGGTGCGGCGCGTTTCTCTAGTGTTTGCAGTATTCGACGTGGGAGACGGGTTTCGATGAACTGTGCCGGTAAGGCCGCACTGGCTGTTTTCTGCGCGCTCTTCGGTGCGGGCGGCGTTGCTTCGGCGCCGCTGGACACGGCCGCGACCGCCGCCGATGCCATTCTGCTCATGCCGCATCGCGCCGTCTACGATCTCAAGATCACGCGATTGCGCTATAGCAGCATCGCGGAACCGGTAAACGGCCGGATCTTTTACGATTTCTCCGGCAATTCCTGTGAAGGCTATGCGCTGCGATTCCGCCAGGTTTCCGAACTCGATATCGGCGAAGGCAAGGGGGCGGTAAGCGATCTGCGCGCCACTACCTGGGAAGACGGTGCAGCGACGACTTACCACTTCAATTCGCAAAACCGCGTCGATGAGAAGACGGTGGAGTCCGTGGACGGGCAAGCGCAACGTGGAAAGGCCGGCGTAGCGGTCAATCTCACCAAGCCGGCGGCCAAGAACTTCCAGACCGATCCCAGCCTGGTGTTTCCCACCGAACACCTGCGCCGCATCATTGCCGCCGCGCACGCGGGGGAAGCGCTTCTGGTGGTGCCGGTCTATGACGGCTCGGAAAATGGCGAGAAGATTTTCAGCACGACGACCGTGATCGGGCGCCCGATTCCGCCGGATCAGCGCATACCCGCCGATGCGGCGGCGGGTCGGGCGGAGCTTGCCGGGCTTACGCGCTGGCCAGTGACCATCAGCTATTTCGATCAGGGCGCCAAGGCGGGGGCGCAGATGCCGGACTTTTCTTTCGGCTTCGAGCTTTACGAAAACGGTATCTCGCGCGCGCTTGTGCTCGACTACGGCAATTTCGTCGTGAGCGGCGAGATGACCACGCTGGAGATCGGGACAATAAAGCCCTGCCCGTGAAGGCGGCGGTCCGCTACGGCACCTCGCGCTTCCATGCTCCTCCGGCCAAGACCTCGCGGGCGGCGGCGACCGTGGCCGGGTCGATCGCCACATGCTCGGCGAAGGCGACAAGCAAAGCCTCGTCCGCCGCCAGATGGTCGAGCACGCCCGCGAGAAATCCCGGCTCTTTGACGGCATCGCGGATCTGAGCCGGTCCGAGGCCGGTGACGGCGAGGAAACGCCCCAGCCGCTCCCCATCCTGAGCGATAAAGGCAAGGGCCTGGACCGCCAGCATTTCGGCGGTTTCCAGGGGGATATTGCGCTGTCTTGAAGGGGACATCCGTTTGCGTTTCCGTAATAAATCGCCGTTAAGTTGAAATACCATGCCCGGCGAGGCGCCTGTCGGCGATGCGGTCCTTTGCCTCCGGGGGCGAGGCACGGAATATCCGGAAGGCGGGGAATGGCCAAGACCGTTATGATCGTGGAGGACAATGAGCTCAACATGAAGCTCTTCCACGACCTGTTGGAGGCGCACGGCTATCACACGGTGGGCACCCGCAACGGCATCGAGGCGCTTGAGCTTGCGCGCAAGCATCGCCCCGATCTGATCCTGATGGACATTCAGCTCCCGGAAGTTTCCGGTCTCGAAGTGACCAAGTGGCTGAAGGACGATCAGGAACTCAAAAATATTCCCATTGTCGCCGTGACCGCATTTGCGATGAAGGGCGACGAAGAACGCATCCGCGAGGGCGGCTGCGAAGCCTATCTGTCGAAGCCGATTTCGGTGGGCAAGTTCATTGAGACCATCCGCCAGTTTCTCGGCAACGCCGAAGGGGAAGGCCGATGACCGCCCGCGTTCTCGTCGTCGATGACATCGTTGCCAACGTCAAGCTGCTGGAAGCGCGGTTGTCGGCCGAATATTTCGACGTCATCACCTCCACCAATGGCCGGGATGCGCTGGCGATCTGCGAGCGTTCGGAATGCGACGTCGTTCTGCTCGACGTCATGATGCCGGGAATGGACGGCTTCGAAGTGTGCCGCCGGCTCAAGACCAATCCCGCAACGCATCACATCCCGGTTGTCATCGTGACCGCGCTGGATCAGGCCTCCGATCGCGTGCGCGGGCTGGAGGCGGGCGCCGACGATTTTTTGACCAAGCCGGTGTCCGACGTGGCGCTGGTAGCGCGGGTGCGATCGCTGGCGCGGCTGAAGATGATGACCGACGAATTGCGCATGCGCGCGGTCACGTCGAAGGAAATCGGCATTGAAAGCCCCGAGCGCGAAGCGGTTGCCGACACCGGGCAGAAAGGCCGCATTCTGCTGATCGACGACCGCCCCGTCTCGCATGAGCGCATTGCCGCGATGCTCGCGGATGAGCACGCCGTCGAGGTGGAAAGCGACCCCAACGACGCGCTGTTCCGCGCCGCGGAAGGCCGCTACGACCTGGTGATCGTCTCGCTGGCGCTGGAGAATTACGACGGGCTGCGGCTGTGCAGCCAGCTTCGCTCGCTTGACCGCACGCGCAATGTGCCCATCCTCGGCATTATCGAGGGCGAAAACAACGCGCGCCTGGTGCGCGGGCTCGACGTCGGCGTCAACGACTATCTGCAGCGCCCGATCGATAAAAACGAGCTTTTGGCCCGCGCCCGCACACAGGTCCGCAAGAAACGCTATACCGAGCGGCTGCGCGACAACGTGCAGCATTCCATCGAAATGGCGATCACCGATCCGCTCACCGGGCTTTACAACCGCCGCTACATGGAGAGCCATCTCGGCGCGCTGATGGAGCAGGCCACCGCCCGCAAGAAGCCGCTCACCGTGCTCGTGCTCGACATCGATTTTTTCAAGGCGATCAATGATACCCACGGCCACGACGCGGGCGACGAAGTGCTGCACGAGTTTGCCACCCGCATCAAAAAATCGATCCGCGGCATCGATCTCGCCTGCCGCTACGGCGGCGAGGAATTTGTCGTGGTGATGCCGGAAACGGATCTCGCGGTGGCGACGCTGGTGGCCGAGCGGCTGCGCCGGCGCATCGCCACCGAGCCGTTCCCCCTCCGCCAGAGCGAAGTAATGATCGAGGTCACCATCTCGGTGGGCATTTCGGCGCTCGCACCCAATGACGATCCGGCGAGCATCCTCAAGCGCGCCGACCGCGCGCTCTACCGCGCCAAGCGCGACGGCCGCAACCGCGTCGTGCCCGACGCCGCTTGAGCGGCGCGCCTACGCCTCCCGCGGCGGCATCTGTTCCCGGGTTGATTTCTTCCGGCGTTGGGCTAGCCTTTTTCGACTCACGCAACCGGCCTGGAATTTATTTTTGGGCGCCAGGCATTGGCCGGTCGGCGGAAATACAGCCATCGCTTTGATAACCCTGCGGAATGCTCAGGTCCGCCGCATCTCCTGGGTCCGTGGGGTTCGGCCGGCTCGCGAGTGGCAGGAGTGGCCTCCTCATGTCGCCGCTTCGGGCCGGCCACCTTTTTGCCGCGCGGGCGCAATTGTCCACCATAGTTAGCGCTCTATTCTATGGTGTGGCGATGCCCGGCGCACGGGTCTGGCCTCCGGCCAGCCCGAGTGTAAACCTTGTGCCGGGCTTTTCCATCTGATGCCGCTCTTGAGCCGGCGGAACGCTGCCATGCACGGCGTGCAAGGGGAGCGGGCCGCCGCGCGCATGTTGAGCAAACTTTGCGGGTTGCCCCAGGTTGCCCGGCGAAACGCCGCTCTGCTATAGGTTCGCTGCCTCTCCTGATGAGGATTGCTCTCATGTCCGTGGACGCCACGACCGTCCGGCGCATCGCGCATTTGGCGCGTATTGCCGTGGCCGAAGATGAGGTCGAGCATCTGCGCGGCGAGCTCAACGCCATGCTGGCCTTCGTCGAGCAGCTTTCCGAAGTCAACGTCGAGGGCGTCGAGCCCATGACCTCGGTGACGCCCATGCAGATGAAGAAGCGGCCCGACGTGGTGACTGAGGGAGACAATGCCGAGGCGATTCTGAAAAACGCTCCCGCGCGAGAAGGAAATTTTTTCGTCGTTCCGAAGGTGGTGGAGTGACATGCAGGCATGTCGCTCCACCATCCTCGGGCGAGCGAGGCGAGACCCGAGGATCTCGCGCCGAAAGACGTGGATGGCCGCAACAAGTCCGGCCATGAGGGGTGACTTATGACCGAATTCACCTCCCTTACCATCGCTGAAGCGCGCGCGGGCCTGGCGAAGAAGGACTTCACGGCTGTCGAGCTGACGCGCGCGCATCTGGCGGCGATGGAGCGAGCGCGTGCGCTGAATGCCTATGTACTGGAAACGCCGGAGCGCGCCGAAGTCATGGCCAAGGCCGCCGACGCGCGTATCGCCAAGCGACAAACGGGGCCGCTGGAAGGGATTCCGCTGGCGGTAAAAGATCTGTTCTGCACGACAGACGTGCGCACGACCGCGTGCAGCCGCATTCTGGAGAATTTCGAGCCGACCTACGAGTCGGGCGTGACCGCCAATCTGTGGCGCGACGGCGCGGTGCTTTTGGGCAAGACCAACAATGACGAATTCGCCATGGGCTCCTCCAACGAGACCTCGGCCTTTGGCCCGGTGATTTCGCCCTGGCGGAGAAAGGGCGCGAATACGCCGCTGGTGCCGGGCGGCTCTTCCGGCGGCTCGGCGGCGGCGGTGGCGGCGAGCCTCGCTCTTGGCGCGACCGGCACCGACACCGGCGGCTCCATCCGCCAGCCGGCATCGTTCGCAGGCATCGTCGGGGTGAAGCCGACCTATGGACGCTGCTCGCGCTGGGGGATCGTCGCCTTCGCGTCCTCGCTCGATCAGGCTGGACCTTTCGCGCGGACCATACGCGACGCTGCGATCCTGCTGCGCTCGATGGCCGGACACGATCCGAGGGATACGACCTCGGCGGACCTTCCCGTGCCCGATTACGAGGCGGCGGTGGGGAAATCGGTCAAAGGACTGAGGATAGGCATCCCGAAAGAATATCGCATCGACGGCATGCCGGTGGAGATCGAGAAGCTATGGCGGCAAGGGGCGGAATGGCTCAAAGCCGCGGGCGCCGAACTGGTCGAAGTATCGCTGCCGCACACCAAATATGCGCTGCCCGCCTATTATATTGTGGCGCCGGCGGAAGCCTCCTCCAACCTCGCCCGTTATGACGGCGTGCGCTACGGCCTGCGCGCGCAAGGCCGCGATCTCATCGACATGTATGAGCGCACGCGCGCGGCCGGGTTTGGGCCGGAAGTGCGCCGGCGCATCATGATCGGCACCTACGTGCTCTCGGCCGGTTACTACGACGCCTATTACCTGCGCGCGCAGAAGGTGCGCACGCTTATCAAGAAGGATTTCGAG
>JBBDNZ010000013.1:0-1525 GCA_040877285.1 Xanthobacteraceae bacterium | reverse complement strand
CGCGTGATGACGACGAGGATGGTCAGCACATAGAACAGCACCGGCGCTTCGAACTGATTGCTGAAGGCATAGGCGGCCTGCAACGCGCGCGGCGGCCAGTTCGGCTCGCGCAGAGAGATGTCGGCCTCGCGCACCTGCTTGGCCCGGATTGCCGCGGCGCGCCGCACGGCCATCAGGATCATCAACACCAGCGTCAGCGCGACCTGAGCGAACAGCGGGAGCAGAACCGTTTGCAGGGACATGATTGACTCTTGTTTGACTCTTTGGGGCACATCGTACGCACCCGGCCCGCAAGACGGCTTGGAACTTTCTAACGGCTGGTAGACAATAAAGAAAGCGCCGTGTCCGGCGCTTTGGGGGGGATCATGACTTACCTGCTTGCGCTCGCCGCCGCCATCGTCGGCGCGGCCATCGGCGCCGGAATTGGAGTGGCCCTTGCGGCGATGCTGGCACCGGCGTTGGGCATTTCCGACTTCGAAGGGGCCTCAGGTTATTTCGCGGTGTTTGTCGGCGGGCCGATCGGAGGCCTGGCCGGCCTGGTGCTGGGCACCGTTTTCGTCCTGCGCTGGCGCGGGCCCCGTAACTTCGGGGCGATCGCCGGATACCTCGGCATGGTGGCGGTGGGTGTCATTGCCATCGCGGCGGTGGTGCTGGCCTATTTCTATCTCTCGCAGGATATCCTCAACCCGAACGGCCCGACGCCGCAGCTTGTGTTCGAAATCAGGCTTCCGGCCGGCGCCGCGCCGCCCACGGAGCGCGACCGGCCAATCGAATTACAGACGAACAGGAACCGGATGCCTGCCGTGATGAATCGCGACGGCACGCGCCAGGACGGCGGCCGTCCGGTCATTACCGGTTCCGTCGAAATGTATTACCGCACGTCGCAACGCATGCTGGTGATGACCGCGCCGGACAAGACCGATGTGCTGTTCTCCCTCAGGCTTGCCGGCAAGCCGACGCACAGCAAGGAGTTCAGTTCCTGGCAGCGGGCGGATTACATCGCAGAGCCCGGCAAGGAAGAAGCGCGGCGCGCCACTGCCGACGACAATTATGAAATCCGCTATCGCGCGGTGTGGGCGGGCGAGGACTGACCTTGCTTCGTCATGGCCGGGCTTGTCCCGGCCATCCACGTTTTTCTCTTCCGCCCAAGACGTGGATGCCCGGCACGAAGCCGGGCATGACGACAACAAGTACGGCGGACGACCTTAGCCCCGCCCCGGATAATTCGGGCTTTCGCGGGTGATGGTGACGTCGTGCACGTGGCTCTCGCGCAGGCCGGCGTAGGAAACGCGCACGAACTCGGCCTTGTTATGAAACTCGGCGAGATCGGCGGCGCCGACGTAACCCATCGCCGCGCGCAACCCGCCCGCCAATTGATGCAGCACGGTGGAGGCCGCGCCCTTGTAGGGCACCTGCCCTTCCACGCCTTCGGGGACGAGCTTGAGCGTATCCTTGATGTCCTGCTGGAAATAGCGGTCGGCGGAGCCGCGCGCCATCGCGCCCACCGAGCCCATGCCGCGATAGG
>JBBDNZ010000012.1:0-8145 GCA_040877285.1 Xanthobacteraceae bacterium | reverse complement strand
ATTCGTGTAGCCGGTCTTGATCCCGTCAACCCCCGCCACTTTTCCCAGCAGCTTGTTGTGACTCTTGATCGCGCGGCCCTTGTAGACGAAGCGGGTAGTAGAGAAATACTTATAGTATTTTGGAAAGCGCTCTTGAATCGCGCGTCCAAGCAAAGTCTGATCGCGCGCCGTGGTGACTTGGTTGTCGTCGGGCAGGCCCGAGGCGTTCTTATAGACGGTGCGTGTCATGCCCAGCGCGCGCGCCTTGGCGGTCATCAGCCTGGCGAATGCATCCTCATCGCCGCCAATCGCCTCGGCGATCACCGCCGCTACATCGTTAGCCGATCGCGTTACTATCGCCCTGATCGCGTCTTCCACCGAAATACTCTGACCCGGTTTAAGTCCGAGCTTTGATGGCGCCTGCTTCGAAGCGTGGGCGGATACCGGCAGCGCCGTATCGAGCTTCAGCGTTCCCGCCTCCAGCCGCTCGAACAGCAGATAGAGCGTCATGATCTTGGCCAGCGAGGCCGGATGGCGCGAACTGTCGGCGGCGGAGGAACGCAGGACTTTGCCGCTATTGGCGTCGACGACGATGTCGGCGTAGGGCGGATTGTAGCGCGCTTCGGCCAGCCCCGCGGTCACCGACAACACGGCGAAAGCAACCACGATACTCAGAACGCCACAACGAAGCCCACGCGGGGCTTCGGCCCCTCTCACACGCATCGTTACCCCGTCCCAGTTCTGCCGGCGCTTCGCCGAGCGCCTATCCCTGTCTTCGTCCTGATCCGGCGCGGCGGAGAATGCCGAACGCCGCGCGACCCTTTCGGGCGCTGACGCCTTCGATATTCAGGCGGGTGTCTCCCCTCCGCAGCGGGCCCACCGCTGTCCCACCAGATAGTCTAGCACGCTAGGCGGCGGCCGTTGCAAAAGGGTTAAATGACATGTCTCGCGCTTCGCAACCCCTTGACCGGGCTATGATGTCGCAAGGTTACCGGTGTTCGGATAGGAATTCCTCCACAATAGGGCCCCAGACCGGGGCGGCATCGTCCCGCTCGATGAACACATGGCCGTCTGCGCCGAAGGGCCGCAGCAAGCGGTAGTCGGCCGGCCCCCCGGCGCGGCGGAAGGCCTGCGCCATGCTCTGCGATAGGGCGGGGGCGAAATAGCTGTCATTCTCGGTATAGAGCCAGAGCGTGGGAATCCGCGCCATGCGGCCGAATGCGCCGGCTGCGGCAACCAGCCGCTCAGGGGAGCAATTGCTGTTCGGCCGATTATTCGCGTGCCCGCCGCGTCCGCCGGAAAAGTTAACGACCGCGCGCACCCTGTCCGGATTGCGGCTCGCCAGCGCCAGCGCGCCCCAGCCGCCCGCCGACTGGCCGACGACGACCGCGTCCGACTTGCGAATGTAGGGTTGCGCCGTGAAATACTCGACGGCGGCCTGGATGCTATCGGCGGCTGCCGTGCCGGCCCTGGCGTAGTCCGCGCTTTCGCAGCGGCCTTGATCCTCGAAATAGGGGCCCGCGGTTATGCCGTGACCCGGGCGAATGGGCAGCAGGACGGCATAGCCGCGGTCGAGAAACCAGCGCGAGACATGCTCGTAGTCGGACGGCTCGAATTGCGCGCGCCGCAGCGAACTCTGGCTGGAGCCGTGATTGATGACGGCGAGCGGGAAGGGGCCGGCGCCGCGCGGCCGCAACAAGGTCGCGTGCATCAGCAGGCGTTCGCCGGGGAGCGGGATGAGCCAGGCTTGGCGCCGCCAGGCGCCTTCCTCGACGCCTTGCGGCCCGGGTAGAGCGTCGCCGATTTCGGAGGCATGAACGCCGGATGCCGCCGCGAGCGCGCAAAGCAAGAACGCACCGGCAAGCCATTTCGCTCGTCCGGTGCTTTCCATCGCCTATCGCTCTTTGCGGCGGCGTTATTTCGCGAGCCTGAGCTGCGAAAGGTTGGTGCCGATCGTGTTGAATGCCGTCACGATCTGGTTCGCCGAGGACAACGCGAAGAACTTGGTTCCGTCGCTCGCGCAATTCTGCAGCACCTTGGACGTCGGGTCGCCGTTGCCCTTGACCTGCACGGTATAGAGCATGACGCCTGCCGCCTTGATGTTGGCGCAGGCCTTTTCCGTGCGGGCGTCAACCTTGGACTTATCCGTGGTCCAACGGTTGATCGTGTTCATGCCGTCGGTGAACAGGATGATGACGTCCTTGACGTCCTTCTCCGGCACGGGCGCGCTAAGCGGCACGCCTTGCGTCAACGCCTGCCAGCCCCACGCCAGCCCGATGGTCTGGTTGGTGTTGCCGTCCGGCTTCATGGCGTCGATCTTATTGCCCAGCGCTTTCCAGTCGTAGCTGAGCGTCATCAGGGTTTCCGGACAGTCCTTGTCATATGTGGCCGGGAACAAGGTGGACTTGTTTTTGTCTGTCGGGGTGGTGTTAAGGACGTCGTAGTCCTGGTCGCGGTCCATCACGCAACCTTGCCATTTACTTTTATCGACCTTTTTGCCTTTGTCCTTGTCGTCCTTATCCCAATCTTTGTCCTTGTCGTCCTTATCATCGTCGTCGCCGCCCTTACCGCGTCCGCTATCGCCGGCGCCGCCCTTGTCGTCGAAATAGCTCCAATCGAGCCAGGCGGCGTCCTTATTTTCCTTGCCGACATTGACGCCGACGGCAAAGGGAACAATCGCAACATGGACGTCACCATTTTTTTGCGCGGCGGTTTCCAGCTGCTTCAGCAGATTGTGCGACGCGGTCTTGAGTGCGTCCATCTTGCCGTTGGAGTCCATCGACCCGGTGTTGTCGAGCACGAGGGAGACCCTCAGCTTGGACGTGCCCCATTTCACCGTCGAAGACGAGGTGATATTGAGTTCCGAGAAGCCCATGATCTGGGTGAATTCAGTCTTGATCGTCGTCTCGCCGCTCACGGTCACGGCCGATCCGCCGTCGGCGGTGTAAGTTGCCGCGATCTTCGTCGATTGCACTTCGGGATACTTGAACAGCGCTTCGAAATATGCCTGCGCCGATTTCTGCAATTCGTCGGCCGACTGATTGGCGGCGTTCTTCGACACCATCAGAGCGGTGGCATCAAGCGCCGACTGCAAGTCGGCCCTGACCGCGTTGGCGCGGCTATAGTCGACCGACGCGCCGATAAGCCCCACGACGGGCAAACTCGCGAGCGCGAAAATTATCGCGACATTGCCGTTGCGGGCGGCAATAAAATGCCGGACTTGGTCGCGCAGCCGGCTGGCAAGAGTCTTCGTAATCATGGCCATCACCCGAAAGATTTGGTGCGATTTCCGGCCATGATCGTGAATGACAGATGTGAAAACAGCGTAAAGTCGATTACAGAAAGAGGCCTGTATCGGCGGCAATCTAACGGCCGGAAGGGCGATGGTATTTTGCCGTGAAAATTTGCGGCAGAAACTCCGTCAAATTTTACGCACCCGGCGACGGAACGGTTAACCACAGATGAACTGCGCAGGCCGCACAAAGCAAGCCGCGCCGCCCAGTATTCCAGATTTACTGGCTAAGACGCAGATTGGCGAGATTTTGCGCAATGGAGCTGAAAACGCCGGCGAGCTCCTCGGCCTGGTCCACGTCATAATACATGGAGGGCTTGCTCGCGCAGCTTTGCAACAACGAAGCATTGCCTTCGATCACGCGCACCGTATAGACGCGGACATTGTCGGCTTTGATATTGTCGCAGACCATTGTCGTGCGCGCGTTGATCGACGATGAACTGCTTGTCCAACGGTTTTGCGTGTTTTCGCCGTCCGTCAGCAGGATGATGACCTTGTCGAGATCGGTGGCGGGCGGCGGCGCATTCAACGGCTCCGTCGGCGTCAGCGTCTGCCAGCCCCAGGCCAGCCCGATAGTGGTGTTGGTATTGCCGCTCGGAGTCATCGCGTCGATCTTGTCGTGCAGCGCCGTCCATTCGTAACTCAATGGCTTCATCGCGGTCGGGCAAGCCGAAGCTTGATGAGTCGGGAACATTGTGGAGCCGCTGCCGGCGACCGGCGCGGTATTCTGCACGTCATTGTTCTGGTCGCGGTCGGCTACGCAGCCGTTCCAGGTACTATGGCTCGCGGCCGTCCAACTCCCGCCGTTCGACGTGCATTTGCTTTTTGTCTTGTAGTTCGACTTGCTGCAATTTCCGTTCTTGGTTTCCCACTCCGTCCAATCGATCCAATCCGCATTGACGTAGTTGGTGCCGACATTGACGTCCACCGCGAAGGGAACGATCGACACCTGGATATCGCCCGGCGTGCTGGATGCCTCTTCAAGCGTGTTCAGCAAGTTGTGCGCCGCGGACTTCAGCGCATCCATCTTGCCGTCCCAGGACATCGAGCCGGTATTATCGAGGACAAGCGAGAGGTTGAGCTTCTTGATGCCCCAGACCGCCTCGGAGGTGGCTGAAAGATCGATCTGAGACTTGCCGAGAATTTGGGCAAAAATCGTATCGACAGTGGCGCTACCGTTCAGCGTCAACTTGAAACTGCCTTGCGACGGCTGAACCAAATCCGCCGTGACCGCCACATTGACCGCTTCCGGGCGATTGAACGTGGCCTTGAAGTAGTCGGTCGCCTTTTGACCAAGCGCCGTGCCGTCGAGATCCTGCGCCTCCTTCGACAACATGAGGCTCGCGGAGTCGAGCGCGGATTGCATGGCGCTGCGCGTCGATGCGGCGCGACTGTAATCGACGGAGGCTGCAACTGCCCCCATGATGGGTATGATCGACAGCGCGAGCAGTGGCGCGACGCCGCCTTTGCGATCCCGGAAAAATCGGCTCAACAGCATTAGCATTGTTCAGCACTCCCCCGCGGGAAAATCCTCTTCGGGCTTTTGCCTATGTTCGCCGGGGGGTCTTGAAAAACCATGAGGACCAATGTGCAAATTTCCGGCAAATTTGCCTCGAATCGCCCGCAATTGGCTTGTCATACTTTAACCATAACGCGCACGGGGCCCCGCCGGCGCCGCGCATGGGGCCTCAACCGTGCGGTGGAAAGGAACTGGAACCGCGGCCGCGCGATCCTTATGATTGGGGGCGAGGGGATTGGCGTCTGCGCGTATTCCGGACGCCGAACCGGGACACTGAAAGCACTAGCCTTACTGCCATGATGTCCGCGAACGATTCAACGTCAGACGCTTCGAACCGGCCGCCTCGGCGTGGACCGCGGCTGGGAGATGACGACCGCCAGCGCCGGGGAGAAACGGGCCCGGGCACGGCCATCATCACCAAGACCAAGCCGCAGACCAAGCGGCCCAGCATGTATCGCGTCCTTCTTTTGAACGACGACTACACCCCGATGGAATTTGTCGTCCATGTGCTCGAACGCTTTTTCAACAAGGACAGCGAGGCAGCGCACCGAATCATGATGCATGTGCATAATCACGGCGTGGGTGAATGCGGTGTCTATACTTATGAAGTCGCAGAGACAAAGGTGACGCAGGTGATGGACTTCTCGCGCAAACACCAGCATCCTCTGCAATGCGTCATGGAAAAGAAATGACGGGGGCGTGGAAAGTGAAGGGACGTTAATGCCAAGTTTCTCCCGCAGCCTTGAACAGTCGCTCCACCGTGCGCTGGCGCTGGCCAATGAGCGCCATCACGAGTATGCGACCCTGGAGCATCTCCTTTTGGCGCTGATCGACGATCAGGACGCCGCGGCCGTCATGCGCGCCTGCAATGTCGATCTCGAGAAGTTGCGCCGCAACCTCGTGTCGTATCTCGAATCGGAACTGGAGAATCTGGTTGCCGACGGCTCGGACGACTCCAAGCCCACCGCCGGGTTCCAGCGCGTCATCCAGCGCGCGGTGATTCACGTGCAATCCTCCGGCCGCGAGGAGGTGACCGGCGCCAATGTGCTGGTCGCCATCTTCGCCGAGCGCGAGAGCCATGCCGCCTATTTCCTGCAGGAGCAGGACATGACCCGCTACGACGCGGTGAATTATATCAGCCACGGCATCGCCAAGCGCCCGGGCCTCACGGAATCGCGCCCGGTGCGCGGTGTCGAGGAGGAGACCGAGACCAAGACGGGCGACGAGCCGAAAAAGAAGGGCGACGCGCTCGATGCCTATTGCGTCAATCTCAACAAGAAGGCCAAGGACGGCAAGATCGACCCGCTGATCGGCCGCGACCCGGAAATCAGCCGCTGCATCCAAGTGCTCTGCCGGCGGCAGAAGAACAACCCGCTCTTCGTCGGCGACGCCGGCGTGGGCAAGACCGCCATTGCCGAAGGGCTTGCGCGCCGGATCGTGCACGGCGAAGTGCCGGACGTGCTCAAAAACGCCACCGTGTTCGCGCTGGACATGGGCACCTTGCTGGCCGGCACGCGCTACCGCGGCGATTTCGAGGAACGGCTCAAGCAGGTCATCAAGGAGCTTGAAGCCTATCCCGGCGCCATCATGTTCATCGACGAGATCCACACGGTGATCGGCGCCGGCGCCACCTCGGGCGGCGCGATGGATGCGTCCAATTTGCTTAAACCCGCGCTCGCCGCCGGCACGGTGCGCTGCATCGGCTCGACCACCTACAAGGAATACCGGCAGTATTTCGAGAAGGACCGTGCCTTGGTGCGCCGTTTCCAGAAGATCGATATCAACGAGCCGACCATTCCCGACGCCATCGGCATCCTCAAGGGGCTCAAGCCCTATTTCGAGGACTATCACAAGCTGAAATACACCAGCGAGGCGATCAAGGCGGCGGTGGAGCTGAGCGCGAAATACATCCACGACCGCAAGCTGCCGGACAAGGCCATCGACGTGATCGACGAATCCGGCGCCGCGCAGATGCTGCTGCCGGAGAACCGCCGCAAGAAGACGATCGGCTTGAAGGAAATTGAGACCACCATCGCCACCATGGCGCGAATTCCGCCTAAGGCGGTGTCGAAAGACGATGCGGAAGTTCTGCGCAATCTCGAAACGACGCTCAAGCAGGTGGTTTACGGCCAGGACGAGGCGATCGAGGCGCTCGCCGCCTCGATTAAGCTCGCCCGCGCCGGCCTGCGCGAGCCGGAAAAGCCGATCGGCTGCTACCTGTTCTCCGGCCCAACCGGCGTCGGCAAGACCGAAGTGGCGAAACAGCTTGCCGCCACGCTCGGCGTGGAAACGCTGCGTTTCGACATGTCGGAATACATGGAGCGGCACACGGTGTCGCGCCTGATCGGCGCGCCGCCCGGCTATGTGGGATTCGACCAGGGCGGCCTGCTCACCGACGGCGTCGATCAGCATCCGCATTGCGTGCTCTTGCTCGACGAGATCGAGAAGGCGCACCCGGACCTGTTCAATGTGCTGTTGCAGATCATGGATCACGGCAAGCTGACCGACCACAACGGCAAGCCGGTCGATTTCCGCAATGTGATCCTGGTCATGACCACCAACGCCGGCGCCTCCGAATTGGCCAAGGCGGCTTACGGCTTTACCCGCACCAAGCGGGAGGGCGACGATGTGGAAGCGATCAACCGCATGTTTGCGCCCGAATTCCGCAACCGGCTCGACGCCATCATCACCTTCGCGCATCTCTCAGCCGAGGTAATCGCCAAGGTGGTGAACAAGTTCGTCATGCAGCTCGAAGCGCAGCTCGCCGACCGCGACGTCACCATCGAGCTGTCGGAGGACGCCTCGAAATGGCTCATCACGCACGGCTATGACCAGCAGATGGGCGCGCGGCCGATGTCGCGCATCATCCAGGAGCACATCAAGAAGCCGCTGGCGGACGAGGTGCTGTTCGGCAAGCTCAAAGCCGGCGGCCACGTGCGCGTGGTGCTGGCCAAGGACGAGCAGGGCCAGGACAAGCTCGGCTTCGAGTATCTCGACGGGCCGGTGACGCCGAAGCCGGAGAAAATTCCGGTGCGCCGGGCCAAGCCGAAGCGGCGCGCTCCGGTCAAGCGCAAGAACTCCTCCCCGCGCGGTGGCGGCGATACGCCGCCGCGTCACGGCTCGGTGCCCAAGGTGCCGCTGGTGAAGGTGTAGGCATCCGCACGGCTTGGCCTACAGGCCCGGAAAGGCGGCTCGTTCAATCCTTAAGTGCGGCCGCCAGCTTTTCGGCATTGGCGGCCAAGACCTCGGGCTTTTCCTTCTGGCTCGCGGGCGGCTTCATGGGGACGCCGTCCTGCCGCGGTATGACGTGAACGTGCAGGTGAAAAACCACCTGGCCGCCGGCGCCCTCATTGAA
>JBBDNZ010000011.1:0-1537 GCA_040877285.1 Xanthobacteraceae bacterium | reverse complement strand
TGGACGCCATCATCGAGGCCTATGAGACCAGGATCGGCCCGCACAACGGCGCCCGCGCGGTGGCCAAGGCCTGGGTCGATCCGCAGTTTCGCCGTCAGCTCCTTGAGAATGCCACCAAGGCCATCGCCTCGCTCGGCCTGCCCAGCGGGACCGAACATCTCATCGCCCTGGAAAACACGCCGAAGCAGCACAACATGGTCGTCTGCACGTTATGCTCCTGCTATCCGTCGGGAACGCTCGGGCTGCCGCCGGTCTGGTACAAATCCCACGCCTATCGCTCGCGCACCGTGGCCGACCCGCGCGGCGTGCTGCGCGACTTCGGTACGGAATTGCCGAAAGACACCGAAATCCGCGTGTGGGATTCCACGGCGGAAGTGCGCTACCTCATCGTTCCCATGCGGCCCAAAGGCACCGAAGGCTGGAGCGAGGAGAAATTGGCCAGCATTGTCACCCGTGATTGCATGATCGGCACGCGCCTGCCTGATCCCGCGCAAGGAGCTCGCTGATGGACGGCGTGCACGACATGGGCGGCATGGACGGCTTTGGGCCGGTGCAGCCGGAGGAAAACGAACCGGTCTTTCACGAGAAATGGGAAGGCCGCGTGCTGGCGATGAACCGCGCGATGGGTTTTACCCGCACCTGGAACGGCGACATTTCTCGCCACGCAAAAGAAATCCTGCCGCCGCATGTCTATCTCGCCAGTCCCTATTACCGGCGCTGGGCCTTGGGCCTGGAACAGATGCTGATGGACCACGGGCTGGTGGATGCCGATGAATTCGCCGCCGGTCATGTGCTGCGGCCCGGCAAACCGCTCAAACGCAAGCTGACGCTGGATCAGCTCGAAAAGGCGCTGCTGGCGCGCGGTTCCTACGAGCGGCCGGCCAGGGCGCCGGCGCTGTTCAAGGCGGGCGACCGCGTGCGCGCCAAGAACATTCATCCCAAGGGCCACACCCGGCTGCCGCGTTACGTGCGCGGGCATGTGGGCGCAATCGAGCGCGTGCACGGCTGCCACGTCTTTCCCGACAGCCACGCGGCCCGCCGGGAAGAGGACCCGCAATGGCTCTATACGGTGCGTTTCGAGGGCCGCGAATTGTGGGGAGACAAGGTGGACCCGACCATCAAGGTGTCGGTCGATGCCTTCGAGCCCTACCTGGAACGGGCGTGACATGAGCGAGTTCGAGACCATGCGGCGCGCGGCGGAAACCTTGCCCGGCATTCCGTGCGACGACGACGGCCCGGTGTTCCGCGAACCGTGGGAAGCCCAAGCCTTCGCCATGACGCTCGCGCTGCACGAGCGCGGGCTGTTCACCTGGCCGGAATGGTCGGCGGCGCTCGGCGACGAGATCAAGCGCGCGCAGGCGGCGGGCGATCCCGACACCGGCGAGACCTACTACCGGCACTGGCTGGCGGCGCTGGAGCGGCTGATCGCGGAAAAGGGCGTGGCCGACCGCGGCACGCTCGCGCGCTATCGCGATGCCTGGGACCACGCCGCCGACCGCACGCCGCACGGCCAGCCGATCGAGCTGCGGCCGGAAGA
>JBBDNZ010000010.1:0-8228 GCA_040877285.1 Xanthobacteraceae bacterium | reverse complement strand
GCACCATCGATATTTCCGGCGACGGACGCAACTCGAGCGGTAGGTCAGTAGTCAATGCGCGCGACGACGCGGTGGCTAACGGAGTTACCATCAACGGTTTACCAATATTGTCGGTGGACCCGATTCTCGACCGCTATTTCTATTCTTTTGTCATCGGCGGCCCCGGCGCCTTCATGATCCCGGCCGCGAACTATGAAAACTTCGCCGACGCCGTTTTGAAAAAATTGATCCTGGAGATCGCCGCCAAAGAAGACCCGCCCGCCATGCAAAATTGGGGTGCTGTCCTGGCAAGGAGTCCGTGAAAGCGATGCAAGCCCGCGGAGGCGCGTTTCACAGGCATCTTGCGGCCATGCTTCTGGCGGTTGGCCTCGCTACATCCGCGGCTGCCGCCGAGACCAACGTCGATCTCCAACTCGTACTGGCGCTTGACGCCTCCGGCAGCGTCAACGACAGACGCTTTGAGCTTCAGAAGCAGGGCTATGCGGCGGCCTTCCGGCACCCGCAGGTGCTCAGTGCGATCGCGTCCGGGGCGGAGCAATCCATTGCGGTGACGATGGTGCAATGGACCGGGCCTTTCCTCCATGTCCAGGTGGTGCCGTGGACGCTGATCAAGGATGAGACGTCCGCCCATGCCTTCGCCGAATCTATCGACGAGTCGCGGCGCGAGCTTTTCGGCGGCGGCACCTCGATCAGCGGGGCCATCGATCATGCGATGATCTTGCTTTCCCAAAGCCCTTATTCGTCGCAGCGTCGTACCATCGATATTTCCGGCGACGGCCGCAGCACCAGCGGACGTTCGATCACCGGCGCGCGCGACGACGCCGTCGCGGCGGGCGTCACCGTCAACGGCTTGCCGATCCTGGCGCTGGATCCGGTATTGGACCGCTACTACTATACATACGTCATTGGAGGACCCGGCGCCTTCATGATCGCAGCCGAGAGCTACGAGGACTTCGCCGACGCCGTTCGAAAAAAATTGATTCTTGAGATTGCCGATAGTGAACACTCCCCCAATATAAAAAAGTGGGGCGCGATGCTGGCAGCAAGGCCTTAAGCGCGCAAACAGACTATGAACATTTCCCCGTCACGCGGCTTCGATCACGTCGAGACCTGGGTGTTCGATCTCGACAACACGCTCTATCCGCATCACCTCAATCTCTGGCAGCAGGTGGACGAGCGCATCCGCGATTATATCGCCCGGCTGCTCGACCTTTCGCAGCAGGAGGCGTTCCACCTGCAAAAGGACTTTTACAAACGCTACGGCACGACGTTGCGCGGGCTCATGCTTGAGCACGGGTTGCAGCCCGACGATTTTCTGGATTTCGTGCACGAGATCGACCATTCGCCGCTGGAACCCAATCCGCGGCTCGGTGAGGCCATCGAAAAGCTCGAAGGACGCAAGCTCATCCTCACCAACGGCACGCGCAAGCATGCCGACGTGGTCATGCGGCGGCTTGCCATTCACCAGCATTTCGACGACGTCTTCGACATCGTCGCAGCGGAGCTGGAGCCGAAGCCGTCGCCGCAGACCTATGACCGGTTCCTTGCCCGCCATGGGGTCGATCCGAAACGGGCCGCCATGTTCGAGGATCTCGCGCGCAACCTCAGCACGCCGCATTCGCTCGGCATGACCACTGTGCTGGTGATCCCCGAAGGCACGCGCGAGGTGCTGCGCGAGGATTGGGAGATGGAGGGCCGCGACGCAGCCCATGTGGATCACGTCACCGACGACCTCGCCGGTTTTTTGCAGCGCATCCGCGCAGCATGATCACGCGCCGAGCTGCGACATCAGCAAGGCAAAGCCGAAGCCGGCGATCCCCGCGCCGACGAGCCGCAGCCTGACCGGCTCAAAGGAAGGACGCGCGAGCAGCCATCGCGTCAGCGTCATCGCTGCGAATGTAATCGCCGACTGAATGATCGCGAGACCCGCCAGATAGGCATAGAGCGGCGCCGGCTCCGCGCCGACGATGGATTCGCCCAGCGCATAGCCGTGAACAAATCCGGCCAGCGCGAACAGCAAAAGCGCAAGCCCTCGTGCGACGGGCCGAAGTCGGAGCATCGCAATTCCGAGCAGAACGACTGAAAGCGCGACAAGAAGCTCGGCCCCCGAAATCGTCGCCTGACCAAGATGTATGGTGACGCCGGACAGCATGGCCATCACGAAACCAACAGCCAGCATCGCGCCGCGCGGCTGGGTGGCGGCGATGCATCCGATGGCGATAATCGCGGCGAGATGATCGAGACCGATCACCGGGTGGCCGAGACCGGACAGCAAGCCCTGAAGGAAGGTCGCAGGAAGCTGATTGTCCATGACATGGTGGGCGGCGGCAGGGCTGCCCAAGAGCGCTAGCAGGACGAGGGCGAGGAAGACGCCGCAAACCGCTGAAACAGACGCGTGTGGATAGAATCTCGCCTTTGTCATTCCCTCCCCCGAGCGCCGTGAGCTTAGCCGGGCGCTTACTTAGAGCCATGCTAACGCAATTTACGGGAGGCGGTACATCTCTTGACAGCCCTGTCCCATCCTCCGACAAACCGCGCCAGCCAATGCCGGGGAGCCTCATGCCGCATAGCGATCTCGCCAAGACCATCGACGCAGCATTCGAAAAGCGCGACTCCATCGGCCCCAAGACCAAGGGCCCCGTGCGCAAGGCGGTGGAGACTGCGCTCAACCTGCTCGATCGCGGCGAAGCACGGGTGGCGGAAAAGCAACCGGACGGTTCCTGGCGCGTCAACCAATGGCTGAAAAAAGCCGTGCTGCTGTCGTTCCGGCTCAACGACATGGCGGTGATCCCCGGCGGCCCGGGCAAGGCCGTGTGGTGGGACAAGGTCAATTCGAAATTTAAGGGCTGGACCGCCGCGCGTTTCCGCAAGGCCGGCTTCCGCGCCGTTCCCGGCGCCATCGTGCGCCGCTCCGCCTATATCGCGCCCGGCGTGGTGCTGATGCCGTCCTTCGTCAATCTCGGCGCCTATGTGGATTCCGGCACCATGGTGGACACCTGGGCCACGGTGGGTTCCTGCGCCCAGATCGGCAAGAACTGCCATATCTCCGGCGGCGCCGGCATCGGCGGCGTGCTGGAGCCATTGCAGGCGGGGCCGGTCATCATCGAGGACAATTGCTTCATCGGCGCGCGCTCGGAAGTGGCCGAAGGCGTCATCGTGCGCACCGGCTCGGTGCTTTCGATGGGCGTTTTCATCGGCGCCTCGACCAAGATCGTAGACCGCGCCAGCGGGCAGGTCTTTCAGGGCGAGGTGCCACCCTATTCCGTCGTCGTGCCCGGCACCTTGCCGGGCAAAGACAACGGCCCGGGACTCTATTGCGCGGTCATCGTCAAGCGCGTGGACGAGCGAACGCGCTCGAAGACCAGCATCAATGAATTGTTGAGGGATTGACTTGCCGGCATCGGACCGGCTCGATGGCCGCGACCAATTTCCCGAGCACGGGATGAAGAGATGACCGACAGCCAGCCGCAGGACCGGCCTGCCAACCGCATTGAACGCTCTCGCGGTCTTGGACGATGGTTCACCTATCGCGGGCAGATGGGGCGCGGCGGATATTGGCTCGCCCAAATTCCCCTGCTCGGACTGTTGTTCGGGGCTTTGGCCGCCTTCGCGACCGTGATGAACCCGACCGGCAAGGGCATTCCCGAACTCGCGATTCCGTTTCTCGCCGGTTTTTTCTGGATTCATTCCGCCGTGACCATCAAGCGCCTGCGCGACGCCGGCATTCCGGTCTGGACCTATGTCATCTTCGGGCTCGGCCCGTTCGCCTGGCTGGCACTGACGCTGGAATACATCGAGTATGCCGGGGTGGCGATCGCCGTGGGGTTTCTGGCCTTCTTCGTGATCCCCGGCGTTTTGCCGAGCAAAGGCGTCGATGGCGGACGGTAAAGCCGGCTCATGACCAAGCCTGACCCCCTTGCCATCGCCCGCGATCTGCTGCGCTGCCGTTCGGTGACGCCGGCGGAAGGCGGGGCGTTGCGCTATCTCGAAGGCGTGCTGAAGGCAGCGGGCTTCACCGCGTATCGCGTCACCTTCAGTGAGCCGGGCACGCCGGACACCGAAAACCTCTATGCGCGCATCGGCGCTGCTGCGCCGCATCTCGTCTTCGCCGGCCATACCGATGTCGTGCCGGCGGGAGAGGAGACCGCCTGGAAGCATGCGCCTTTTGCCGGCGAGGTCGCCGATAGCGTGCTCTACGGCCGCGGCGCCGTGGACATGAAGGGCGGCATCGCCTGTGCGGTCGCCGCCGCGCTCGATTATCTCGCCGCGCAGGGCGGCAAGCCGAAGGGCTCCATCTCCTTTCTCATCACGGGAGACGAGGAAGGCGTCGCGGTCAACGGCAGCGTGAAGCTGCTCGCCTGGGCCGCCGCGCGCGGAGAAAAGTTCGACCATTGCCTGCTGGGCGAGCCGAGCAACGTGGAAATGCTCGGCGACACCATCAAGATCGGACGGCGCGGTTCGCTCAACGGTATTCTCACTGTCACCGGCCGCCAGGGCCACGTCGCCTATCCCGAGCGCGCAGAGAATCCGATCCGCGGACTTGTTACCCTGCTGAATGCGCTGATGAGTGAGGCGCTCGATGCCGGCAGCGCGCATTTCCCGCCATCGAATCTCGAATTCACCTCGGTCGATGTCGGCAACACCACGGTCAACCTCATTCCCGGAGAAGCGCGCGCGCGCTTCAATATCCGTTTCAATGACCGTCACAGCCAGGAATCGCTGAAGGCCTTGCTGGAGCAGCGCGCGCTGGCGGCTTCCGGCGGGCGCATCCGATTCACGTTTCAATGGGAGCCGTCGAACGCCGACGTCTTCGTGGTCGAACAAAGCCCCTTCACCGATCTCGTGGCAGCCGCCATCACCGAAGTGACCGGGCGCAAGCCCGCTTTATCCACGACGGGTGGAACGTCGGACGCGCGCTTCATCAAAAATTATTGTCCCGTGGTGGAATTCGGTCTGGTCGGCCAGACCATGCATCAGACCGATGAGCGCGTGCCGGTGGCGGATTTGCAGGCGCTGACGGCGATCTATCGGAAGATTATTGAAAATTATTTCTCGTAAAACGCAACCGTAACGCAGCCATTCTCACTGTCTTGCAACATCAATCTAAAAGATGAGGATTTTTGTTTAGATAATCCCATGCCCAAGGTTGAATGTTGTGCGCGAACCCGTGAATTGAACCTAGGCTACTGGATCGATAAATGATCTTTTCAGCTATAAGACCGTGATCTGCCCCCTTTGAAGTGGTCCTCCCTGAGGTATGGTTTTGACCATGGAGGATGAGACCAATGGCAAGGAAGAGGCATACAGCTGAAGAGATCGTCGCGAAGCTTCGGCAGGTGGATGTGCTCATGGCACAAGGTCGTCACGTTGCCGATGCTGTTCGTGCGATAGGCGTGACGGAAGTTACGTATTATCGATGGCGGAATGAGTACGGGGGCTTGAAGGGCGATCAGGTGAAGCGGCTCAAGGAGCTGGAGACCGAGAATGGCCGTTTGCGGCGAGCGGTCTCGGACCTGACGCTGGACAAGCTGATCCTGGCAGAGGCCGCAAAGGGAAACTTCTAAGCCCCTCGCGCCGCCGCGCCTGCGTCGATCATGTAACAGCCGAGCTTGGCATCTCCGAGAGACGGGCGTGCCGAGCATTGGGTCAGCATCGATCGACGCAGCGGAAGATCCCGACGACGCCCGATGACGAGGCAGTCCTGACTGCCGACATCATCGAACTTGCCCGGCAATACGGCCGCTACGGGTATCGCCGGATCACGGCGTTGCTGCGGGGCGCCGGCTGGAGGGTGAACAAGAAGCGTGTCGAGCGGATCTGGCGATGCGAGGGGCTGAAAGTCCCTGCAAAACAGCCCAAACGCGGGCGGCTCTGGCTCAACGACGGCTCGTGCGTTCGTCTGCGGCCGCAGCGGCCCAACCATGTCTGGTCCTATGACTTCGTCGCTGACCGCACCCACGATGGAAAGGCGTTCCGGATGTTATGCATCATCGACGAGTTCACTCGAGAGAACCTGGCGATCCGTGTCGCGCGCAAGCTCAAGGCAACCGACGTCATCGAGGTGCTATGCGAGCTGTTTGTCTCCCGGGGTATTCCTGCTCACATCCGCTCCGATAACGGCCCTGAGTTTGTTGCCGTTGCTCTTCGGGAATGGATCGCCGCGGTCGGAGCCAGGACCGCTTACATCGAGCCGGGCAGCCCGTGGGAGAATGGCTATTGCGAGAGCTTTAACAGCAAGCTGCGCGACGAACTGCTCAATGGTGAAATCTTCTACACATTGAAGGAGGCCCAGATCGTGATCGAAAACTGGCGGCACCACTACAACACGGTGCGTCCACATTCGTCGTTGGGATACCGGCCGCCGGCACCGGAGGCACTCGTCTGGCCGCCAAAGCCCTTGGCGCAAATGCCAACTCTAAACTAACATTCCAACCGGACCACTCGGTGGGGGCCGGTCATCATCCGGACTTAGGTGATGAAGTCGCTCCTTGTGCTGACGAACCAAAATAGCTTGAACCACCCAAGGCTTAACGAATGTGCCGACCACAAATAAGAACGTTGTTAACGTTATGCATAGCGAGACTATAAAAGCGGCCCCAATGAGCGGCCTATAGTCATTAGTGATCGTCGATATGCCAATTTGAACTAAGAGATTTTCATTAGCAAAGAGCAAAATTCCGGTAGCAATACAAACTCCCACGATAGTCTTTGTGGGCAACTTTAGACCAGCAACTATTCCACCTAAATCTACCATTAGAGCCTACCCAATCGGGATGATTCCGCGTCTCACCGTCGCAGGCCACAAACTCTAAAACAGGCTCTATTTATAATCCACCTTCATCAGATAAAGCCCGTCCGGCGGCGCCAGCGGCCCGCAGGCGGTGCGGGCGCGCGCGTCAAGAGCGGCCCGTAACTTTTTGGCGCTCCAACGCCCCTCGCCCACCAGCACCAGCGAGCCCACCATGGAGCGCACCTGATGGTGCAGAAAGGAGCGCGCCGAAGCGAAGATGCGGATTTCGTCGCCTTCGCGCGCCACGTCGAGCCGGTCGAGGGTCTTCACCGGCGACTTGGCCTGGCATTCGGCGGCGCGGAAGGTGGTGAAGTCGTGCTTGCCAATGAGCCGCTGTGCCGCCGCATGCATGGCTTTTTCATCGAGCGGGCGCGGCACCCGCCAGGCGCGGCCGCGGTCGAGCGCCAGATCGGCGCGGCGATTGATGATGCGATAGACATAGTGACGCGCCCGCGCGGAAAAGCGTGCGTCAAAGCTGTCAGGCACTTGCTCCGCCGCCAGCACCGCCACCGGATGCGGCCGCAGTTGCGCGGTGAGCGCGTCGCGCACGGTGTCGGTGTCCCACTGTTTTGTCAGATCGACATGCGCCACCTGCCCGATCGCATGCACGCCCGCGTCGGTGCGCCCCGCGCCCTGCACGGAAACTTTTTCGCCCGCGAAAGATTCGACCGCGACGGTGAGCACGCCCTGCACGGTCAGCACGCCGGCCTGGATCTGCCAGCCGGCAAAGGGCGCGCCGTCATATTCGATGAGGAGCTTGTAGCGGGGCATTTTTTACTGTCGTCCCGGCCGAGCGAAGCGAGGGCCGGGACCCGTACTCCGCAGTTTATCGATAGTACACGGCGTATGGATCCCCGCTTGCGCGGGGACGACAACTAAGTGAGGCGCGTCCCCTTTTTTACTGGCGCACCCCGTAGAAACTCCTCCGCAGCCATCGGCTGCTTACCCGCGCGCTGCAACTCGACCAGACGCACCGCGCCGCCGCCGCAGGCCACCGTCAGTTGGTCGTCCAGCACCGTCCCCGGCGCGCCGGAACCCTCCCCGCGCGTGGAGCGCAGAACCTT
Organism: Xanthobacteraceae bacterium; assembly: GCA_040877285.1. Lineage (GTDB taxonomy): Bacteria > Pseudomonadota > Alphaproteobacteria > Rhizobiales > Xanthobacteraceae > CANKHA01. The sequence continues at coordinate 374 of JBBDNZ010000010.1, read as the reverse complement.
GATCCGCGTGCCCTCGATCTCGAACCACGCGCCGGGAAACGGCGACAGCCCGCGAATGTGGTTGTGCGCCTCTTGCCACGGCTTCGACCAGTCGATGCGCGTCTCGTCCTTGCTGATCTTTTCCGCATAGGTGACGCCAGCCTCCGGCTGCGGCACGAGCGTGAGCGTACCGCGCTCCAGGGCGCCGATCGCGCGCGCCATCAGATCGGCGCCGAGCCGCGCCAGCGCGTCGTGCAAATCTCCTGCTGTCATGTCGGGGCCGATGGGAACGCGCTCCGCCATCGCCATCGCCCCGGTGTCGAGCCCCTCGTCCATTTTCATCACGGTGACGCCGCTCTCGTCATCGCCCGCCATGATCGCGCGATTGATAGGCG
>JBBDNZ010000009.1:0-8346 GCA_040877285.1 Xanthobacteraceae bacterium | reverse complement strand
GCGCGGCGAGCCGGTGCAAAATCCCGACAAGATCGTCTCGGCCAAGATCGCCGCTGACGTAAAGTAGAAGAAACGGACCCTCTCCCAGCCCAACTCGGGCTTGCCCGCATTGGGCATTTTGGAAAGGCCGAAGTCGGAAATATCCGACTTCGGCTGGGAGAGGGCTGGGGTGAGGGGGTTCGGGTCTAGCGAAAAGGCTGTACGCCCTCACCCGGCGCACTTCGTGCGCCACCCTCTCCCCACGGGAGAGGGAAAAGAAGTCAATCCTCTTCCCCAAACCCCGACGCCACCAGCGCCGCCAATGCGTCCATCACCTCGGCCGCCTGTTTGCCGCGGGCTTCCACGGCGATCTCGGTGCCCTCGGCGGCCGAGAGCATCATCAGGCCCATGATAGAGGTGCCGCCGATGCTTTCGCTGCCGCGGGTGACGGTGACCTGCGCGTCGAACTTCTCCACCGTTTGCACAAATTTCGCCGAAGCGCGGGCATGCAGGCCCTTCTTGTTGATGATTTCCAGAACCCGGTGGACGGCGCCATCGCGCGGCGGCCGCCCGGCGGGGCCGTTGCCGTCCCCTGCGCCGGCGCCGCTCATTTCCCGCTGAGCACCCGGCTGGCGATGGTGCAGTATTTGCGGCCGGCCTCTTGCGCGGCGGCGACCGCCTCCGGCAGCGGGACGGTTTCCCGCACCTTGGCCAGCTTGATCAGCATGGGCAGATTGATGCCGGCCAGTACTTCGACCTTGGGCCGGCTCATCACGGAAATGGCGAGATTGGAGGGCGTGCCGCCGAACATGTCGGTAAGGATCACCACGCCGTCGCCGCTGTCCACTTTTTTCACCGCCTCGATGATGTCGTTGCGGCAGCGTTCGATGTCGTCGTCGGGAGCGATGGTCACCGCCTCGATCTGCCGCTGCGGGCCGACGACATGCTCCAGCGCCGAGCGGAACTCCGCGGCAAGCCGGCCATGGGTAACGAGGACAACGCCGATCATCAAAGGCTCCTCGTGCGTCTGCTGGGTGCAGCGCACGAAAGGGCGGTCATCATGACCATCCTAAGCCCGAGCGCAAGGGCTTTTCCTGCTACTTTCGGTGAATATTGCATTGCGATATAAGTGGCAAAGAGGGCTTGCCCGGCGCTCGCTGAAGTCCAGCGAGCCTAGCCCTCATATAGTTATTTTTTTGCCACCGCCGCAGGGGTTGGACCGGACGCGGGGCTCATGCCCGGGGCGGTTTGAAGCAGGGCAAGCACCAGCGCAAGGGCGGCTTGGTCCGATGCGACCGCGAGTCGCGGCAGCTTAACGCCTTCGATCGCCGTTTCGTTCGACTCAGGTTGCGGCAGGCGCGCGGCGTCCCCGGCGGCGAGATCGATCACGAGTCCCACGACCGCGACCGGTTCAGCCGGGAGCTTGCGCACGCCAAGCCCGCGGACCTCGATCAAGCCGGCCAGGGCTTTTGCGGGCCGCACCAGCAGGCGTCCATTCACCGCTTCCACATGGGCCCGGTCGTCGGCCACCAGCCGCGCGAATGGCAAAAGCCCGGCCTGCGCGGCCTCGATCAGGTCGAGCGCGAGCTTCGATTTCCCCGAGCCCGACGGGCCGCGGATCAGCACCGCGCGCGCCCCGACCAGCACGGCCGAGGCGTGGATGGTGGGGGATGGATCGGACACGAGCCTATGTCCTCACCTCTCCCCGCGGGCGGGGAGAGGTGAGCAGGCACTTCGGGTCTCTGGCGATCCCAAGTTCACGTCGCCGGCAGGCGGACGATGAAGCGGGCGCCGAGCACTTTCGGCTCTGCGCCGGCGCCGGCAGCGGCAAGGCGGTTTTCCACCCAGATGCGCCCGCCGTGCGCGTCCACGATCTGCTTGCAGATGGAAAGGCCGAGCCCGGAATTCTGCCCGAAGCCCTGTTCCTCCGGCCGGTCGGTATAGAAGCGCTCGAAAATCTTTTCCCGCGCTTCGGGGCGCACGCCGGGCCCGTCGTCGTCTACGACGATCTCGACCTCGTTCTTCAGCCGCCGGCAGGTCACCCGCACGTTGCCGCCGGGCGGCGAGAAAGAGCGCGCGTTGTCGATCAGATTGCCGACGACCTGACCCAGCCGCAGGTCGTGGCCCGGCACGGTCAACGCCTTCGGCGCGCTTTCGCAGGCCAGCGTCACCCTCACGTCGTCCAGCCGGGTTTCGTTGGCGACGGCAATGAGCGTGGTGAGCAGCTTGACGACATCGACCGGCTCCGACTCTTGGCGCTGCAATTCGGCATCGAGGCGGCTGGCGTCGGAAATATCGGAGATCAGACGGTCGAGGCGCTGGACGTCGTGCTGGATCACGGCCAGCAGACGGGTGCGGCTCTCCTCCGATTTCGCCAGCGGTAATGTTTCCACCGCCGAGCGCAGCGAGGTGAGCGGATTTTTCAGCTCGTGCGCGACATCGGCGGCGAAGCTCTCGATCGCCTCGATGCGGCGGTAAAGCGCGCTGGTCATGTCGCGCAATGCGCCGGACAGATGCCCGATCTCGTCGCGGCGGCGGGTGAAATCGGGAATTTCCACCCGCGAGCGGATGCGCCGGCGCACGCTTTCCGCAGCCTCCGCCAATCGCCGCACCGGGCCGGCGATGGTGGCGGCGAGCACGTTGGAAAGAACGACCATCACGCCAAGCAGGATGAGGAAGACCTTGACGATCTGCAGCCGCTCGGCGGCGACCATGTTGTCGATGTCGGCGCCTTGCGTGGACAGCATGAGCGCGCCGCGCACCGCGCGGAAACGCTGCACCGGCACCGCCACCGACACGATCACCTCGCCGCGGTCGTTGACGCGCACCATGCTGGCCTTCTGGCCGGTCAGCGCCAGCGCGACTTCCGGGTAGCCCATGCCGTTGTCGGGCCCGAGCTCGCGGTAGAGCGGAAGATCGCCGCGCCCGAGCCAGGTGCGGACGGCATTGATGGCCCGCTCCACGATGCTTGGTTTTTCCGCGGTGGGAGAGGGCAAGTCGAAGCGGAAAACGTCGCCGCGGCGGTCAAGATTGCGGCTGTCTAGGATGAGCACGCCGTCGCGGTCATAGATACGCGCCCGCGTCTTTGTGGGCGAAACGATCCTGCGCAGCAGCGGGCCGACGCGTTCGGGATTGATGGGAAATTCCAGGACGGAAAGCGTTTCGTCCTTGGGCCCGTAGCTTTCGCCGGCGCGCAACTCGAGCAGCCGCTCGGGATCGATCTGCACGGAATCGGTGTCCGCAGTGGCCGAGGCGGCAATGGCGCCGGCCATGATCTCGCCCTGCACCAGCAAGCTTTGAACCCGCGCGTCGATCAAGCCGGCGCGGAACTCCGAGAGATAGAGGATGCCGATGACCAGCGCGAGCAGGCCGACGACGTTCAGCGAGACGATGCGCCGCGTCAGACTCGAGAAGCTTAAGATTAGAAAAAATTGCCAGGCGCGGCGCAGCAGCGCGGTCAATCGGCCGAGGCCGCGCGGCCGCGGATACGCGGCGGCATCGTCTGGCCCGCCGGACTCGGCCTCGGTGCGCGCGATATGAGTTGTTCGCTCGAGCACGTGATCTGGGTCTGCCCGTTTCGATCCTGTTCCTGTGCCGCCCGCGGCATTCTACCGCAAGCCGGTCAATTCCGTCAGGTCCAGACGCGGGCCGCACCGATCTCGGGTTTACCCGAGATCGGCATGTCTTTAGCACGCAACTCGGTAAAACCCGACGTGCGGTGGCGCGTCAAATCTCTTTGAAACGATAGCCGACGCCGTAGAGCGTCTCGATCATGTCGAATTCGCCGTCAACCAGCTTGAACTTCTTGCGCAGGCGTTTGATGTGACTGTCAATGGTGCGGTCGTCAACATAGACCTGATCGTCATAGGCCGCGTCCATCAGCGCGTTGCGACTCTTGACCACGCCGGGACGGGCCGCCAGCGCCTGCAGGATGAGGAATTCGGTCACCGTCAGCGTGACCGGATCGTTCTTCCAGGTGCAGGTGTGGCGTTCGGGATCCATCCGCAACTGACCGCGCTCCAGCACCTTGGCGTCGATTTCCTTGGGCGCGGCGGCGTCCTTCGGCGAGCCGCGCCGCAGCACCGCTTTGACGCGCTCGACCAGGAGCCGCTGAGAGAAAGGTTTGCGGATGAAGTCGTCGGCGCCCATCTTCAGGCCGAACAATTCGTCGATTTCCTCGTCCTTGGAGGTGAGGAAAATCACCGGCACGTCCGACTTCTGCCGCAGCCGGCGCAGCAGTTCCATGCCGTCCATGCGTGGCATCTTGATATCGAGGATGGCGAGGTCCGGCGGCGAGGTCTTGAACCCGTCGAGCGCGGAGGCGCCGTCCGTATAGGTCATGATACGGTAGCCTTCGGCTTCGAGCGCGATCGAAACCGAGGTCAGGATATTACGGTCGTCGTCGACGAGAGCGATTGTCGGCATGTGCCTATCTTTCGTGACGGAGTGCCCCTCGGCCTTGAAGCCCGCAAAGCTAGGCCGAAATGTGACATATCTTCGTCAAACCAATGATTCGCCAATTGGTTCCAAGATAATCCTCTATATCGGCCAGTGCCACCCTTAAGGCCGAATTAGAGGCGCGGACCGTGGCGCATCGTTAACCAAGGTTGATGGGATCAGCCCGCCATGACCCCGGCCGACTTTAATCCGCGGCAAGCCGCCAAGAAACTGCTGCGCGAGGGCCGCAGCGGCGCGCTGGCGACCCTGATGGCGGCTTCGGCCGACCCCTATTGCTCGCTGGTCAACGTCGCCACCGCGGCGGACGGCGCGCCGTTGCTGCTGCTGTCGCGCCTGGCGGTGCATACCAAGAATATCCTCGCCGATCCGCGAGTCTCGCTCATGCTCGACGAGCGAAAGGAAGGCGACCCGCTGGAAGGCGCCCGCGTCATGCTGATGGGCACGACCGCCGCCACCGAAGACCCGAATGCGCGGCGGCGCTATCTCGCGCGCCATCCCGAGGCGGAAACATTCGCGGGCTTCGGCGACTTTGCTTTTTACGAGATCAAATTGAAGGACGCGCATCTGGTGGCCGGCTTCGGGCGCATTGTCGATCTCGCTCCCGCGGACGTGCTCACCGATCTTGGCGGCGCCGAGGCGCTGGTGGAAGCGGAGCCGGACATTCTCGCGCACTTGAATGCGGACCATGCCGACACATGCCGGCTCTATGCGACCAAGCTCCTGGGCGCACGGGACGGGAAATGGCGCTGCGCCGGCTGCGACCCGGAAGGGCTGGAGTTGCAGCTGGAGCGCACGGCGCTGCGCCTGCCGTTCCCGCAGCGCATCAATTCTCCGGATTCGCTGCGGCGAATGCTCAGGCAATGGGCGGAACAAGCAAGGATGCAAGCCTGATTCCTAGCCAAGGATTAGGGTTACCATCGGGGCGCCGCGAGTTCCGCAATTGGAACAGCCCTGGGTCGCGCCGAATGCCCTTGGCAGCCAAACGGCTCTTGGACTATAGCTCCCCCTGAGCTGCGGGGCGTATATTGTCTTTTCCACCATCCCCGGCGCTATTTTTTGACAGGCTTTGGCTTAAGAAGAATATCTTCGGGCGGAAGCGTTTGTGGAGGTGTCCCGTGCAGGAATCGGGTCTCAGGAATGGCGCCTACGGCGCCGAAAAATTCGGCCTCACGGGGCTGAAAGCGATTCACTGGAATCTGACGGAGCCAAGGCTTTACGAATTCGCGCTTGCCGCCCGGGAGGCGCAGGTCACGGCCGGCGGACCGCTGTGCGCGGAAACCGGCGTGCACACCGGCCGCAGCCCCAAGGACAAATTCGTCGTCGCCGATGCTTCGACGAAGGACACGGTCTGGTGGGAAAAGAACGGCAAGCTGACGCCCGAGCAGTTCGACGTTCTCTACAAGGATTTTCTCGCCCACGCCAAAGGCAAGCAGCTGTTCGCGCAGGACCTCTATGGCGGCGCCGATCCGAAATACCGCATCAAGACCCGGGTCTACACCGAGCTGGCCTGGCATTCGCTGTTCATCCGCGCGCTCTTGGTGCGGCCCGAGCGTTCCGAGCTTGCTCACTACACGCCTGAACTCACCATTCTTTGCCTGCCGACGTTTAAGGCCGACCCGAAGAAGCACGGCGTGCGCAGCGAGACGGTGATCGCGCTCGACTTCACCCGCAAGATCATCCTGATCGGCGGCACCTATTACGCCGGCGAGATGAAGAAGTCGGTCTTCTCCACGTTGAACTTTTATCTGCCGCCGCAAGGCGTGATGCCGATGCATTGCTCGGCCAACGTGGGCAAGAAGGGCGACACCGCGCTGTTCTTCGGCCTCTCCGGCACCGGCAAGACCACGCTCTCGGCCGACCCCCACCGCATGCTGCTGGGCGACGACGAGCACGGCTGGGGTCCGCAGGGCGTCTTCAACTTCGAAGGCGGCTGCTACGCCAAGTGCATCCGGCTGTCGCCGGAAGCGGAGCCGGAGATTTACGCCACCACGCAGCGTTTCGGCAGCATCCTGGAAAACGTGGCGTACGATCCGGAGACGCGCGTCTGCGACTTCGACGACGATTCGAAGACCGAGAACACCCGCGTCGCTTATCCGATGCACTTCATTCCCAATGCCTCGCCCACCGGGCGCGCGGGCCATCCGAAGAACGTGGTGCTGCTTGCTGCCGACGCCTTCGGCGTGATGCCGCCGATCGCCAAGCTCACACCCGCGCAGGCGATGTATCACTTCCTCTCCGGCTATACCGCGAAGGTGGCGGGGACGGAGAAAGGGCTGGTCGGCGTGGAGCCGGAATTCTCCACCTGCTTCGCGGCGCCCTTCCTGCCGCGCCATGCCTCGGTCTACGGCAATCTGTTCCGCGACATGATCGCGCTCTACAAGGTCGATTGCTGGCTGGTGAACACCGGCTGGACCGGGGGCATCTACGGCACCGGCCGCCGCATGCCGATCAAGGTGACGCGCACGCTGCTCACCGCGGCGCTCGACGGCAGCCTGAAGAACGCCGAGTTCCGCACCGATCCCTATTTCGGCTTCCAGGTGCCCACCTCGGTGCCGGGCGTGGAGCCGCACATCCTGCATCCGTCGAAGACCTGGGCGGACAAGGCGGCGTTCGATCAGACCGCGCGCAAGCTGGTCGCCATGTTCCAGAAGAATTTCGCGGTCTATGAAAACCACGTGGACGCCGAAGTGCGCGCCGCGGCGCCCGAGGTGCGCGTCGCGGCGGAGTAACTTGTTTCACCTCTCCCCGCTGCGCGGGGAGAGGGAAAGACCACAGCGGCGGCCGTCGGGCCGCCGTTTGCACGTCGGGATGTGAAGCCATGCAAGTCCTTGTCGCCGGCGCGGGTGTGATCGGCCTCGCGGTCGCGCGGGCGGCGGCGCAGGCCGGCCATGAGGTAATCGTGGCGGAAGCGGCCTCCGCCATCGGCACCGGCATTTCCTCGCGCAACAGCGAGGTCATCCACGCCGGGATGTATTACCCGACCGACTCGCGGCGGGCGCGCCACTGCACGCGCGGGCGGCGCATGATCTATGAGTATTGCGCCTCGCACGGCGTTCCTCACCGCAAATGCGGCAAGCTGATCGTGGCGACGGACGCCGCGGAAGCCGCAAAGGTCGAAAGCATCCACGCGCAGGGGCTGCGCAACGGCGTCGAGGAGCTGAAACTGATCGACGGCGCGCAGGCGCGCGCGCTGGAGCCTGAGCTTGCCTGCATCGGCGCGCTTGTCTCGCCGCAGACCGGCATCCTCGATGCGCACGCCTATATGCTGGCGCTGCGCGGCGACCTGGAAGACCGCAGTGGCAGGATCGCTTTTCACACGACGGTCGAACATCTGGAGCGGACATCGCGCGGCTGGCGCGTGCATTTTTCCGGCAAGGAAGCGGGAACGCAGGATGTGGACGCGGTGGTCAATGCCGCGGGGCTCGGGGCGCAGGCGCTGGCGCGCCGCACGGCAGGTTATCCGGCGGAGCGCGTGCCGCCGCTCATCCTCGCCAAGGGCAGCTATTTCAACTTCGCGGGGCGGCCGGTTTTTTCGCGGCTGATCTATCCGGTGCCGGTGGACGGCGGCATCGGCATCCACGTCACGCTGGATATGGCGGGGCAGATGCGTTTCGGCCCCGACGTGGAATGGGTCGAGCACGAGAACTACGACGTCGATCCCAAACGGGCGGATGCCTTCTATGCGCGCATCCGCGGCTATTGGCCGGGCCTGCCGGACCGTGCGCTGGTTCCCGCCTATGCGGGGATCAGGCCGAAGCTAACGGGCCCGGGCGAGCCGGCGGCGGATTTTTTGATCGAGGGGCCGGCGCAGCACGGCTTGCCCGGCCTCGTGCATCTGTTCGGGATTGAATCGCCGGGACTGACGTCCTCGCTCTCGATCGCGGAGGAGGCCGTCGCTTATCTGAAAAG
>JBBDNZ010000008.1:0-8680 GCA_040877285.1 Xanthobacteraceae bacterium | reverse complement strand
CGCGACGGCTTGGCCGCGCCGCCGCGCCGCGCCAGATCGGGCAAGGCCGCAAGCGCCGCGCCGGCGCCGCCGCAATGGTTGATCAAGGTGCGAAAGGTGCGCGGGCCGACATTTTCGCTGCGGATGAGGCGCAGCCAATCGAGCCGCTGCTCGTCGGTCAGCCGAACGCCGTCCGTTCCGCCCGTGCCGCTCACGTTTCCCCCCTGTTCGCAGGTTTGGCAGCGGCAGACCTGGCCGCACCGATAGTCCCGCACAACCTATAGGAACAAGCGGGGAGGCGAACGGCGGATGGCGGTTTAGGTAAACCCGCTAAAAGCCGATTTTTCCTTCAGTGCCGCCGATGAGGCGGGCAATGTTCTGCCGGTGCATGAGCCAAAGCAGCACGGTGAGCGCGAGGAAAAGCAAAGATTCAGGGTAACGGCCGATGAGCAACAGAAAGGCGGGCGCGGCCGCGCTGGCGATCAGCGCCGAGAGCGACGAATAGCGCGTCGCCGCCGCAACCGCGGCCCAGACGGCGCAGAAGATCAAGGCCGCGGGCCAGACAAGGCCGAGCAGCAGGCCGATATAGGTGGCGACCCCTTTGCCGCCTTTGAATCCGAGCCAGACGGGAAAAAGGTGACCGAGAAAGGCGCCGAGCGCGGCGATAAGCGCGGCTTCCTGCCCGCCGAAGAAGCGCTGCGCCAGCAGCACGGCGGCGGTGCCCTTGAGCATGTCGCCGGCAAGCGTGGCGGCGGCGAGCGCCTTGCTGCCGGTGCGCAGCACATTGGTGGCGCCGATATTGCCCGAGCCGATGGCGCGCGGATCGGGCCCGCCGGCAAGCCGGGTCAGCAAGAGGCCGAAGGGAATGGAGCCCAGCGCATAACCGAAAACGAATGCAGGCACGAAGCTTATCGCGAAAAAACCATCGGCGTTTGCAACCGTATGCAGCATGGATCAAGTCTGCGCCAGGACAACAGAGATGGATTAAGTTATCAATCGTGCGTGCCGACTTTCACGCCATGTTGGCCGGACGCAGAAGCGTGCCTTCGCATATGATATCCGCGCTTTTGCGCTTCAGATTCACCAGAAAACGCAACAAGATCGCGAAAGTTTAGTCCGTCCGGTTTGAAAACCGCCGCAAGCTCGGGCGTAAACCAGCGGTTTTTCTTGCTCGCGATGACGAATTGGTCGATGTCGGTCTCGCAATAAGCGCACCGGAGGATATAACGCGTCGGCGTTCCGGCTTTGACCAAATGGAATTTGTTTCTTACATACTGAGCTTCCGCATCGTCGTGAACGATGCATTTTGAATTCGCGCACTGAATGCCTTCGCTTCTTGGCTGATCGTAGGCAGGCATCCTGCTTTCTTCGAATCCGCTTTCGAATAGTTCCAACCCTTTACCCTTCCATAGCCCGAGCATCAGCGAGATCAATGCCATTCGAATTGGCACTCCGTATGCGGCCTGTTGGAAATACATGGCGCGCACGTCTGAATCGAACGAGGCGGATAATTCTCCGACGCGGGGAAGCGGGTGAAGCACGCTTGCACGGGAAAATTTCGGCTCTTTCAAAAATTCCGCATCTACTTTCAGGTATGGCTGATCCTGTTCGCCAGCTCTCTCTTTTTGGAATCGGGTGACGTAAACGGCTGCGATTTTTTCTCGCTGCTCTTTGTTGGCCCGGTAAATTTCAAAATCCGGCGGCGAGAAAAGCGCAGGTTGATGGGGCTCTTCCGGCGTTCGGTAAAATGCGCCAATCGGACCATCTGCATCGAACGTGCAACGAAACTCTTCGCGCAATCGTCTGTCCACGTGAGGCGGCAACTCCATGCCAGGCGCCGGCATCGGCGCAATGTGCGCGCCAAATCGCGCCAGGGCATATACAAACGAATGAACGGTCCTGCTGTTCTTAAGGTCGCCAGCAATGGTGACATTTAAGCCTTTTAGACTTTTATTCTTTTGCTTGAGCGTAAAAAGGTCGCACAGCGTCTGGGTCGGGTGTTCGTGACTGCCGTCGCCGCCATTCACTACAGGAACGTTGGAATATTCGGCCGCCAAGCGGGCCGCTCCATCTCTCGGATGGCGAATGACAATGATATCCGCATAGTTTGAGATAACGCGCGCGGAATCCGCGAGGCTTTCACCCTTTGCCGCCGAGCTCGTATTTGGATCGGCGCTTGTAATCGTTTGTCCGCCCAGCCGGAGCATTGCGCTCTCAAATGACAGTCGTGTTCGAGTGCTGGGTTCATAGAAGACGGTCGCCAATAAATGTTTGGCGGCAACATTGGTGCTGCGCGCTATTCGATAAGGATAGGACTTGTCCGCGAGGTCTTTTAAGTAACTTTGCGCCACTTCAAATATCGTTTCGATCTCCCGGTTGGTGAGATCGTTGATAGAGACCACGTGGCGCGTGGCTGGTTTTTTTGTATGACGAGTCATGAATATCCACACGGCCTCATGAGGAGCCTTCCTCGATAGACTATGAGGGGGCTGCCGGTCTCACAATAGGGAGGCCTCCCGGCGCCGAGCCGCTTGCCGGCCGGTTCGAAAGAAGCCTGCGTGCGGGTGGATACGTCGAAGAACAGATTGACCAGGGTGCGGCCGCGCAGCGAGGCGGTCTTTTTCTCGATCTGGCGGTTGAGATCGACGAATTCTTCGGAAAGATCGAGCGGGCCGGTGATTTCCTCCCGGGAAAGCCCCGCGATGCCCAACGAATGCGGGCGGTTGAGGACGAAGGAGGACTTCGGCGCAATGTTCATTAAAACGCTGTCATAGGCGCGGGCGCGGCGTAAGGCAAGGCAGCGGAGCGCTTTGCTGGAAAAAGCGCCCAAGCGGCGTCCCGAAGCGGCACAAACTCGTGATAGCCTCCGGCAAAACATGGTGAATCGCCATGCCCGCTCCGACGCGCTTCGACACCCACGAGGTCCTCAACCAGGCGCCGCTGCTGGAGGATATCGACCTCTTTGCCGCTGACCGGGCGCTGGCCGAGGCGGTGGCGGCAAACGGAGCGGCGCAGGAGAAAGACGCGCTGTCGGCCTTTGGGCGGCATTGGGGCACCGCCGAGATGGCGGCGCAGGCACGGCTTGCCGACGAAAACCCGCCCAAGCTCGAAACTTTCGATTCCCGCGGCAACCGCCGCGACACGGTCGAGTTCCATCCGGCCTATCACCATTTCATGCGCGAAAGCATGGCGGCGGGCCTGCATGCCATGACCTGGAACGCCGATGCGACGCCGGCGCCGGCTCCGGCGGAAGTCGCCCGCGCCGCGCGCTATTACATGGTGGCGCAGGTGGAGAACGGGCACATGTGCCCGATCACCATGACGCGGGCTTCCGTCGCCGCGCTTGCCGCGCAGCCCGATCTCGCCAAGCGCGTCATGCCGAAAATCGTTTCGCGCCACTACGATCCGAGTTTCCGGCCGTGGTGGGAGAAATCCGCCATGACCCTCGGCATGGGCATGACGGAGAAGCAGGGTGGCACCGATGTGCGCGCCAACACGACCAAGGCCATGCCCGCGGACGAAGGTTACGCCGTCACCGGGCACAAATGGTTCATGTCGGCGCCGATGTCGGACGCCTTTTTGGTGCTGGCGCAGGCGCCGAGCGGGCTGACTTGCTTTGTCATGCCGCGCTTTCGCCCCGATGGCGGCGTCAATGCCCTGCATTTCCAGCGGCTGAAAAACAAACTCGGCAACCGCTCCAATGCTTCCACGGAGGTGGAGTTCAAGGACGCCTTTGCGTTGCGCGTGGGTGAGGAAGGCAAAGGCATCCGCACTATTCTGCAAATGGTGCAACTCACGCGGCTGGACTGCGCCATCGCTTCCGGCGGCTTGATGCGCGCCGCGCTCGTTCGCGCGCTGCACAACGCGCGCCACCGCAAGGTTTTTGACAAACTGCTGATCGAGCAGCCGATGATGCGTCTGCTGCTGGCGGACCTTGCGCTGGAGGTCGAGGGTTCGGTCGCGCTCACGATGCGGCTGTGCCGCGCCGTCGATCTTTCCGCGACGAATGAGAACGAAGCACGGCTTGCGCGCGCGCTGACGCCGGCGGCGAAATATTGGATTTGCAAGACCGCACCGGCCTTCGCCTATGAAGCGATGGAATGCCTCGGCGGCAACGGCTACGTGGAAGACGGCGTGCTGGCGCGGCTTTATCGCGAGGCGCCGGTCAACGCCATCTGGGAAGGCTCCGGCAACGTCATATGCCTCGACGTGCTGCGCGCCATCGGCCGCCAAGGCGACAGCCTCCAGGCGGTGATGGCGGACTGGCTTCGGCAAGCGGCCGATTTGCCGGGCACGCACGACGCGGTCGATCTCATCGCGCGGACGCTCGCTGCGCCCAATGCCGAGGCGCAGGCGCGCGCGGCGGTGGAGCGGCTGGCATTGCTCGCCGCAGCGGCGGCGCTGGCGCAAAGCGCGCCTGCGGTTGCGGAAATCTTTGCGCGCACGCGCCTGTCCGGACGGCGCGGATCGAGCTTCGGCACCAGCGATATCAGCGACAGCGAGGCATCACTGCTGCTGGAACGGGCGTTGCCGGCCTAAGACGAACCAAGCCTCCCCAGCCGATCGAGCGCGCCTTGCAATATATAGGCGGCGGCGTGCTGGTCGATGACGGCGGCGCGCTTCTTGCGGCTGGCGTCGGCGGCGATCAACTCGCGCTCCACCGCGGCGGTGGAGAGCCGCTCGTCCCACAGCGCGATGGGCAGCTCGGTCAGCTTCGCCAGGTTGCGCGCGAAGGCGCGGGTCGATTGGGCGCGCGGCCCTTCGCTGCCGTCCATGTTGACGGGCAGCCCGAGCACGAAGCCGACGGCGCGGCGTTCGGCCGCAAGCGCGAGAATGCGGCGGGCGTCGGCGGTAAAATTTTTGCGCGCGATAGTTTCCACCCCGGCGGCGAGCTTGCGGTCGGGATCGCAAACGGCGACGCCGACGGTCTTGCTGCCGAGGTCGAGCCCGATCAGCGCGCCGCGCGGCGGCCAATGGCCGGCGGCTTCAACCAGAGGAAGGATCGGGGCGGACATGCGGTTGCCTATCATGCCGCAGCCATCGAACCAATCGTCGCAGTTGATCCGGTCATCGGCGCGGGTATTCTGCGCCCCGACCATTTCCGCACAGACAGGATATTACCATGCAGATCACCTGGTACGGACATTCCGCCTTCCGCCTCGATTTCAAGGGCCAGGCGGTGCTGATCGATCCTTTCTTCACCGGCAATCCGGCCTTCGTCTCCGACAAGGCGGCGGCGGCCAAGGGCGTCAGCCATATCCTGCTCACCCACGGCCATAGCGATCACGTCGGCGACACGCTCGATATCGCCAAAAGCGGCGGCGCCACGGTGACGGCGAATTACGATCTCGGCATGTGGCTGGTCGGCAAGGGTCTTGAGAAATTCAATCCCATGAATATCGGCGGCACCGTGAACCTCGGCGCCTTCTCGGTGACGCTGGTGCGCGCGGACCATTCGTCGGGCGACATCCAGGACGGCCAGTCGGTCTATCTCGGCAATCCCGGCGGAGTAATCGTCAAGGCGGCGGGCGAGCCGACGGTCTATCACATGGGTGATACCGACGTGTTCGGCGACATGGCGCTGATCAACGAACTGCATCAGCCCAAGGTGGCGATGGTGCCGATCGGCGACCGCTTCACGATGGGAGCGAAGTCGGCGGCTTTCGCGCTCAAGCGCTTCTTCAAGCTCGACGCGGCGATTCCCTGTCACTACGGGTCGTTTCCCATCATCGACCAGACCGCGGAAAAATTCGCCGCCGAGATGAAGGGCTCCGCCACCAAGGTGATCGTCCCGGAAAAAGGCAAGGCGGTTTCCGTATAGAGCGTTTTCTGCCGCTATCGCCGGTTCGCGTGGCCGACCAGCCAATAACCGGCGCCGAGCGCGAGCACGGTGGCGGCCAGCGCGAGCAGATACAGCGCATCTTCTTATGCGTCGGCAGGGCGCCGCCATGCTATCACGCGGTTCAAATATGTGAGACCTAGAACAGGTCGTTGAACTGTGCTGACGCGTTTAGGACCATGCCGCGGCATCTTCCCATGAGGCTTCCATGACCAACGCCCCGAGGGAACGACCCGGCGCGGCCTATTGGTCGCTGGCCGGCTTGATCGAGGGCGCGCGCTTGGGCGCGCCGGTCATGCCCGGCATGGCGCTGTTCGGCGCCGCCTTCGGCGCGCTGGCGGCGCAGAAGGGGCTCACCCTGCTCGAAGCCGTGCTGATGACGGGCGTGGTCTATGCCGGCGCGTCGCAATTCGTGGCGCTGGAAATGTGGCCGGAGATCGCGACGCTGGGCGGGATCGTGACGGTGGGACTGGTCACCGCCACCGTGAACATGCGCTTCATCTTGATGACGGCGGCGCTGCGGCCGTGGTTCGGCAGCCTGCCGCCGTGGCAGAGTTATCCGTCCCTGTGCACGATCACCGATCCCGGCTGGCTGATCGCGATGCATTACTATTCCAAGGGTGGGCGGGATGCATCGATCCTGGTCGGCGGCGGGCTGGCGTTCTGGGTCTTGTGGGTTGCGTCCTGCGTGCCCGGCTATCTGCTTGGCGCGCTGGTGAGCGATCAAAAAAGCTTCGGCTTCGACGTCATTATGCCGGCCTTCTTCGTGGTGATGCTGGTGCCGCTGTGGCAGGGCACGCGGCGCGCGATCCCCTGGGCGGTCGCCGGAGCGGTCGCGCTGGCGGTGGCGCAACTCGTGCCGGGCTGGTGGTTCATCATGGCCGGGGCGATTGCCGGAAGCATCGCGGGAGGATTCCTCGATGAGCGCTGAACCGATGGCCCTGCTGGCGATCTTCGTGATGGCGGCGATGAATTATCTCATGCGCGCGGCCGGCTTCTGGGTGATGGCGCATGTGCCGCTGACCATCCGCACCCGGCGCATGCTGGAGGCCTTGCCCGGCTCGATCGTGGCGGCGACGGTGTTACCCATCGCGGTGAAGGGCGGCCCTGCCGCGGTCATCGCACTGATGGCGGCGCTCGGCGTAATGATCTGGCGCGGCAACAGCTTCCTCGGCGTGGCCGCGGGCGTGGCCACCGCGGCGCTGGTGCGCGCGGCGGGACTGTGACGGCAGGTTGCACTTTGGCTATCATGACTGCGGCTACGCGACGATCGAGGACCCGCCATGAGCGACAGCGTTATGTATCACGAGGGAAACCGGCGGCTACAGGACGAGTTCGACAGCCGGCGCATTTCCGACCGGCTGGAGGAAAAGCTGACGCGCGCCGCCTTCTCCGCCGACGACAGGACTTTCATCGAAAGCGCGATCTATTTCTTCCTCTCCACCGCCGACGCGCAGGGGCGGCCGGACTGCTCCTTCAAGGGCGGCGCGCCCGGCTTCGTGCGTGTCACCGGGCCCTCGGAGCTGGCCTTTCCCGATTACGACGGCAACGGCATGTTCAAGAGTCTCGGCAATCTTCTGGTCAATCCGCAGATCGGCTTGTTGTTCATCGACATGCACGAGCGGCCGCGCCGCCTGCGCGTCAACGGCACCGCCAAGGTGAGCCGTACCGACCCGCTACTCGCGCAAACCGTGGGCGCGCAGATGATCGTGCGGGTGCAGGCGCGCGCGATTTTCCCCAACTGCCCGCGCTACATCCCAAAACTCACGCTGGCCGAGCCGTCGGTCTATGTGCCGCAGCCGGGCTGCGAGTCGGTGGAACCGGCGTGGAAAAGCTTTGCCGATTTCAAAGATTACGTGCATCCGCGTCAGCCGACGGCTAAGGGCACGTAAGGCGGGAAGGATCAGCGCCAGAAAGGCTTGGCCCGGGACGCCAGGCGGTAGGCGCGCTCGGCATCCTGGAGCGCGGAGGCCATGCGGGCTTCTTCGTAGCCGGAAAGACGCCCGGCGGCGAAGGCTTCCTTGGCGTGGACCTTGCGCGGGGTGCCGTCGCCGTTCTGCTCCTGCGCCAGAACGGCGCTGAGTTCTTCATGCACGGCGATATCGTTTAACTCGCCCAAGACGTCTTGCAGCTTTTCCAGCGCGGCGATGAATGCCTCGCGCCGCCGGGCGGACTTTTTGCCGGGAAAGACATCGGCGAAGAACTCGGAAGCATAGCGGACTTTCTTGGCTTGAATGCGCAGCGTGTGCCGGCGGTGCGGTTCGAGTGTTTTAAGATGCGCACCGCGTTTCAGAATCTTTTTCCGGCGGCGCTGGAGTTCGTCGGCGGCGACGCTGGAAATCGGCCGCTCGCGCAGCGCGCACGCAAGATCGTCGCTGTTCCTGGTCCAGTCGCCGACTTCGATCCAGGCCGCCGCGTCGAGCACCAGGCGACGGAAACGGTAGGAGTCGATGGCCGAACGGACGCGGGCATAGGCTTCCGCGCGCCTTTTGCGCAAATCCTTGATCAGCGCCGCAAGTCCGGGCTTGTCGCGTTTGGCGTCCACCGGGGGCTTCACCACGCGGCTCATGAAGACATCGAGCTCGCGCGCGGCGCGCAATTCGCCGTTCAGCCAGCGAAGCTGCGCCTTCATCTCCTGGGTTTGCGTATCGGAAAGCATGCCGGAGAACAGCGATATGGCCGCGCGCAGCCGCCGCAGTCCCACCCGCATTTGATGCAGCCCTTCCGGCTGGCCGATGCGGACGAAGGGCCGGTTGGCGATAAGCTGATGCAGACAGGCGCGCGCGACGGTCTGGAAGGCGGCCTGCGCGGTGAAGTCGGGTTTCAATGCGACCAACAACGCCTTGACCGGGGCCGGCTTTT
>JBBDNZ010000007.1:0-8686 GCA_040877285.1 Xanthobacteraceae bacterium | reverse complement strand
CGGCGTACGATAGAAGGCGGCGTTCTGGTGCGGGTTCTCGCCGTAACGCAACGCCTCGACGAGCTTGCCGCCGACGGCGCGGAAGGCGGGCGCTTGATCGCCAAGCTGCTGCGCGAACCAATTGGAAATCGCGGCGTCATAGATGGCGGTGCGCGCATAGGCCTTGGCGGCGAGCCGCTTGCGCAGCTCCAGCGTGGTCGCGCCCTTGTGCGCTTTCAACTCCGCCAGCACGCCGTCGTAATCCGCCGCATCGACCACCACCGCAACGTCGGCGTGGTTCTTGGCGGCGGCGCGGATCATGGCCGGGCCGCCGATGTCGATGTTCTCGATGCAGTCGCCGAAGCCCGCGCCCTTGGCCGCCGTTTCCTCGAACGGATAGAGGCTGACCACCAGCAAATCGATCGGCTTGATGCCATGCGCCTGCATGGCGGCGGCGTGTTCCTTGTTGCCGCGCATGGCGAGCAGTCCGCCGTGCACCTTGGGATGCAGCGTCTTGACGCGGCCGTCCATCATTTCCGGGAATCCGGTCAGCTCGGAAACGTCGATCACCTTCAGCCCGGCGTCTTTGAGCGCCTTGGCGGTGCCGCCGGTGGAGACGAGTTCAATGCCGTAACCGGCCAGCGCCTGGGCGAAGGGAACGAGGCCGGATTTGTCGGACACGGACAACAGGGCGCGGGTGATGGGACGGGAAGAAACAGTCATTTTTTCAGGCATGCTCCGATTCACAACGGCAGTTCGGGTTGATGTTCCGCGGCAACGCGCTCTCCGGGAGCCGCGCGCGCGGTGTAGGCGAAACTCCAACGCACCAGCGGCGCTTTGTGCGCGGATCCGTATATCACGATCTGCACCGTGCGCCGCGGCCCGTCGGCGCCCGCAAGATAGACGCTTTCCTCGATCTCGACGTCGTTTTCATAGGCGCTGAAGTTCCAGACCTCACGGTTGGGCATCAGCAGCATGACCCCGTGCCCGTCGGTCAGCCGGTTGGCCTTGATCGAGGGATGCAGGTGAAAACGCACGGCGAATTCGTCGTGCTTGCCGGCGGGCAGGGCACCGCCGCCGGCCGGCTCGAAAGAATCCTCGCCGTCGAGGCGGCCGCCGTCGCCCGCGAGCATCAGGGACCGGCGATGAATGACGTTATAGCGGGCGGCGTAGCCATCGTGCGAGGCGTGCAGCACCACCGTCTCCGCGCGGTCGTCGCGCGACAGACGCACGTCAACAGGGCCGGAAATGATTGGCGCGCCGTCGAGCAGCCGCCTGAGCGATTCAGATTCGACGAAGCGGCAGGACGAAGTGTCGTTAAAGCTGACGGTGGAATGCGCGGCGGTGGCGCGCGCGACCTGCCGCCAGGTCTCGCGGCTTGTGGTGGGAATGCCGCAATTGACGATGATGCGCTGAGCTTTGGCCGACAGCTCGAACGACAGGCACCCGGCATGGGCCTCGTGACTGACGCTCATCGGCGGCGGCCGCCCGGTATCCATCAGCAGCACGACGCCGGAAGCGTCGATGCGCTGATAGCCGGAATGCGGCGCATTGGCCACCGGCCGGCCGCGGGCGTCGTCATAGGCCAGCGCGGTGGCGAGCAGGTCGGGCTGGGTTGCGCCCATGCCGTTGAAATGCGCGAAATTGCCGTCGCCGTGGCGGAAGAAGCGCAGCATCGGCATCATGCGGTCGATGGCGTAAAGCAAGGCGGGCGGCGGCGAGACATTGCGCGAGAAAAAAGCCTGACGCAGCGGCAACAGATCGAGCAGCAGGTCGACCAGCGCGTCGGGATTGCGGCTGATATGGCCGCCGTCGGCCAAAATCTGCCGTTCCAGCTCAAGCACGAGCCAGCGCGCCGTATGGCGCAGATGCCGTGATTGCCCGGCCAGGCACAAAGCGGCGTAGGTCAGCGCGATCACTGCGTTCAGCCGATGTACGCCATCACGTGCGGCTTTCGCGTTACTGCGTAGATAGCGAACTTGCCGCAACAGGCTGCGCATGAAACGCCGGTAGAATTGCACGTCCGCGTCGTTCAGCAGCATGGGCGAATGGCTGAACCAGGCGACGATCCGGCGCGACAGGATGTCGGGACGCCAGGCAGTGGCGTTCCACGAACCCTGCAAGGCGATCCATTCATCCACCAGGGCGCGGGCGTTGGCGCGGGTGATGCCGGAATCGGCGGCGCGCAGATGACGCAGCCAGCCGAAACCCAGAAGATCGGCCGCCCATTCGCCCGAAGGCGACGCGATCTCGAAAGGGGAATGCCCGTCGCAGATCACGATCTTGCCGGCGAAGGCAAAGCGGCCCGCGTAGATTTCCGCCGCCCGGGTGGCGTCGGCGGTGCGCAGGTCCTGCGGGGCGATGATCAGGCGGTCGGTTTTGCCGAGCGCGTAGCGCCAGCGCAGCACCGGGCGGCCATTCAGGTGGGCGGCCAGCTTGCGCAGACCGACGCGAAGCAAAAGCGCGGTGAGCTTCGCCCGCCCGGCGAGCGATACGCGCGACATCAACGCCCTCTTTCTGGCCGCGGGCGCCCGACGTCCCGCCCAAGCTCGATACCATAGCGCGCCCCCGGCAGGCCAATGCGGTTGGGCCAATGGTCGGGAAACACGGTGGAAAATCCTATAGGCGCCGCAGCCTGGCGGCATAGAAGCCGTCGAGGCCGCCGAGTCGCGGATCGGGGTCCGGCAGATGATACGGCAGCGTCCGCAGATCTCCGTCCGCAGTCAAAAGTTCGGCGATGCCGCTCACTTCCGGCGCGGAAATCGGCAAACGGCGAAGGCCGCTCTTGCGCTCAAGCAGCGCGGCCACTTGCTCCACGCCTTCCTCGGGCTCGAGCGAGCAGACGCAATAGATCAGCATGCCGCCGGGTTTCACTAGAGTCTCGGCGTGGTCGAGCAGCCGCCGTTGCAGCGCGGCCATCGCAGCGATATCGGCCTCCTGCTTGAGCCAGGGCACATCGGGATGGCGGCGGATGGTGCCGGTCGAGGAGCAGGGCGCATCGAGCAGCACGGCGTCGAAGGGCTCCGCGGTCCATTCGGTGGCGTCGGCGGCGATCGTTTCGGCGTGAAGCTTGAGCCGCTGGAGATTGTCGCGCAGGCGCGCGAGCCGGCTTTCCGATCGATCGACGGCGGTGACCTGCGCGCCGGCCTGCGCGAGCTGCGCGGTCTTGCCGCCCGGCGCGGCGCAGAGATCGGCCACGCGCAGACCGCGCACGTCGCCCAGAAGCCGGGCCGGCAGCGCGGCGGCGGCGTCCTGCACCCACCACGCGCCTTCGGCAAATCCGGGCAATAATGAAATGCGGCCGGAGGCGACGGTGCGCACGGAGCCGGTCGGCAAGACCCGCCCGGCGAGCCGCGCGGCCCAGGATTGCGCGTCGCTTTTCACCGTCAAGTCGAGCGCGGGTTCCCGCGCGTGCGCCCGCGCGATCTCGCGCGCGGCGGCGGCGCCATAGCTGCGGACCCAGCGCGCCATCAGCCATGCCGGGGTGTCGAGCGCGGCGCTGTCCGTTTCCGCAAGGCATTGCGGGCCTTCCCGGGCAACGCGCCGCAGCACCGCATTGACCAGACCGGCAAAATGCATTGCGCGCTTGTCGGCCTGCGCGGTCCGCACGGCGAGATCGACGGCGGCATGGTCGGGCACCTCGAGCCAGAGAATTTGCGCCGCCCCGATCAGCAGCGCGGTTTCGACCCGCGGTGCATTGGCCGGAGGGCCGCGCTCAAGAAATTTGGAAAGCAGATGACGCAACGTGCCGAGGCGGCGCAGCACGGTCGCCGTCAGATGGCGTACCAGGGCGCGGTCGCGGTCGGCGAGGGTCTTAAGCTCGGGGCTGGCTTCGAGCTGCTCGTCGAGCGGCCGCCCCCGGCGCAGCACGCCCTCGATAATTTCCGCCGCCGCCCGGCGCGCGGCAAAACCGGGCGGCCCCGCCGCCGGCCGGGCTTTCTTCCGAAGAGTCATGCGGCACCCAGTCGCACAAACGGTGGCCGGAAGCGAGAAGCGGCGGCG
This sequence comes from Xanthobacteraceae bacterium, assembly GCA_040877285.1. Lineage (GTDB taxonomy): Bacteria > Pseudomonadota > Alphaproteobacteria > Rhizobiales > Xanthobacteraceae > CANKHA01. The sequence goes on along the minus strand of JBBDNZ010000007.1, from coordinate 4,705 downwards.
GCCGAAAGTGCCTGCAAACAGCTGTTGCAGAAAATTGATAGTTCAATCTAAAATTGTATTTTACGCCGCCACACGAATCGGCTATCAATAGGACTATGTTCCTCAATACCGGATATTTATCCGCTGTCAGCGGCGGCCGGACCTTGCTGCTGGCCGCCGCCGCCGCCGCCGCCGCCTTCGCCGCCGGTCTTGCCACCGGGGTCGGCATGGGGCCGCTCACGGCGGAGCGGGTTGCCGCCTTCGCCACGCCGCCGGCAGGCGATGTGGAAGTGACGTCGTCGATTCCGTCTCTTGGCCGAGGCGGCTATCCGGCCGAGGTTCTGGGGGTCACGGACGGCGACACCTTCCAAGCGCAGGTGAGCGTGTGGCCGGGCATCGCCATTACCACCTTGGTGCGGCTGCGCGGCATCGATACGCCGGAACTCAAGGCGCGCTGCGCCGATGAGCGGATGAAGGCCGAAGCGGCGCGAAATTCCCTTAGCAAAATTCTGGCCGAAGGCGGCGTCGAAATCCGCCGGGTCGCCATCGACAAATTCGGCGGCCGGGTGGACGCCGATGCATCCACACGATCCACGCCCGACATCGCCGCCGCGTTGCTGCAAGCCGGGGTGGCCCGCAACTATGCCGGTGGCCGGCGCGAAAGCTGGTGCTCCTGAGGGCGTGACTCTCGACTTCCAAGCCGGTACTAAGCCCCGACCTGACGAGAGGGGGCCTTGTGGGCGCTTCTGAACGGCTGACCGGTTTCAAACGGCTGCTGGCGCATGCACGCGAGCGTCTCGCGCTCGACATCGGCTTTGTGCTGTGGGACGGCTCGACGGTCCCGGACAATCTCGCGCCGGCCGCCTTTGCCGTATCGTTTGCCGACGAGGGCGCGATCGCGGCCCTGATCCGCCGCCCGAAGATGGAAACGCTGGCCAATCTCTGGGTCTCCGGGCGCATCGACCTGCGCAACGGTTCGCTGTTCGATCTGGCGGCGCGGCGTCCGAAGGTCCGCACGCGAGAATTTAAAAAGACCCTCGACAAATCGCTGCTGTTCAAAACTCTGGCGAAGTTTCTGCTGGTGCCGCGCGGCGGGCCATGGCCGCTGGAGCAGATTCGCGGCGACAAGGCGCGCGCCGATGGCAGTGAAAGCGCGAATAAGGAAAACGTCCACTATCACTACGACGTCTCCAATGCCTTCTACCGTCTCTTCCTCGATCCGGAGATGGTCTATACCTGCGCCTATTTCCGCGATTGGAACAATGATATTGCGACGGCGCAGCGCGACAAGCTCGACATCATCTGCCGTAAACTGCGCCTAAAACCCGAAGACACATTCCTCGATATCGGCTGCGGCTGGGGCGCCTTGGTGTGCCACGCGGCGCAACACCACGGCGTGCGCGCCCACGGGGTGACGCTTGCTGAAGAGCAATATGCCTATGTCGCGGAAAAGGTCGCTCGCCTTGGCCTTACGGACAGAATAAGTTTGGAACTGCGCGACTATGCGCTGATCGACGGCACTTTCGACAAGATCGCATCCATCGGCATGTTCGAGCAGGTCGGTCTGGCCAACCATCCGACCTATTTCCAGACCGTCAATCGTCTGCTGAAGCCGCGCGGCTTATACCTTCACCACACGATCGCCCGACCGGCGAAGAAAGACGACCGGAGCTTCCATCGCAAGCATCCCGACTACGCCGCGCTGGTGCGCTACATCTTTCCAGGCGGCGAGCTCGATCACCTCGGCATGTCGATTGACAATCTGGAGCGTTATGGCTTCGAGGTGCATGATGTGGAAGCCTGGCGCGAGCACTATGCGCGCACCACGCGCCTGTGGCACGATCGGCTATTGGCAAACCACGAGGCGGCGGAACGCGAGGTCGGCGGCGTCAAGACAAGGCTGTGGCTCGCCTATTTTGCTGGCTGTTCGCTCGCCTTCGAGCGCAACACGGTAGGCATTTTTCAGACGCTTGCGTCGAAGAAGGAGCGCGGCGCTTCCGGCCTGCCGCCGACGCGGGCGGATTTGTATCGCTAAAAACCCCCGCGTTCCGTCCGCGGCGTCGCGGATAAAAAACTGCGGATAGAACGAAGCCGCACACAAGCCGCGCGATACGCAAGACCTAATTCACGAGCTCGCCGTCCGTAAACGTTACAGCACGGCCTTCGTTCCAGAGCCGCGCGCCGAGAATACCGTGCAACGCGCGCCGCCCCAGCTCCGTTAGCAAACAAGGTAAATTTCAACCCGCCGCATTCGTTAATTCCGCGCCTGCGGCAACCGGCCTCCAAACAAGCGGCGGAAAGGACTGTGGAATTCGGGCCTGGCCGGCGGACACCCGGATTTTTACCGTTTGTCTGCCGGGAAGCGCCGCCGCCCGCGCATGGAGCCTTCTCGACTTTGATTGAATCATGGCCGGGCTCCAGCTTTTTGTTTGAGCGTGATCTTTTCCGAAAACCGGTTCCCACTTTCCGGGGTCATGCTCTAGAACTGAAAATAGATGAACTGATTGATTGGCCGCAAATAGAGAAAGATCAGCGGCGTCATCACCGCGAACGCGGCGGCTTCGGCTAACGCGGTTGCGAAAGGGCGCCGCTCCATCGACGGCATCAAAAAGTTCCGGGCCGCCCAGGCAGCCACGATCAGCAGCAGGACCGCGGCCGCGACGTAATAGCTGTCGCGGTGCAGCGCGAGCCAGAACGGAAAACCTCCGCCCTGGGTTTCCGGCCGCAGCCACGCCGACGGCGTGACGACGCGAACCCAGAGCGCGAGCGCCGTATCGATATTTTCGGCGCGGAACGGAATCCAGCCGAGCATCATCAGCGGCAAGGTGAACGCCCATCCGACGATGGCGGGCGGCTCACGGTGAGCAATACGCGATATCAGGCGATGCACGGAAAGGACCGCGGCATGCCAGAATCCCCAGAGAACGAAGGTCCAGTTGGCGCCGTGCCACAGGCCCATCAGCCCCCAGGTCACCCATAGCGCGAAGGTTCGGCGCAGCGGATGCGGCCCCACGCGTCCGGCAACGTCAAGACCGTCCACCGAGCGCGTGCCCCCGCGCACCCCGCACAGCGGAAGATAGAGGTAATCGCGAATCCAGCTTGACAGTGAAATATGCCAGCGGCGCCAAAATTCGCGCGGATTGGGCGCCATATAGGGAAAATTGAAATTTTCCGGAAAGCGGATGCCCATCAGGCGCGCCGAGCCGAGCGCGATGTGCGAATAACCGGCGAAATCGAAGTAGATCTGAAAACCGAACAGGAACGCGAGAACGACGATATCGATTGCGCCAAGCTCCCGCGGCGCGAAGCCGGCAAATCCGCTGTCGACCAGCGGCGCGATATTGTCGGCCAGAACGCATTTCAAAAAGAGACCGGCAAGGATGCGCCGTGAGCCGGCGATGAGGTCGGCGGCCTGAAACTGCGGCCGGCGATCGAGTTGCCACATCACTTCGCCCGCGCGCAGGATCGGACCGGCCACGAGTTGCGGAAAGTAGATAACGTAACTTGCAAACAGAACGAACTCGTGCACGGCGGGCGTCACGCGACGCCAGACGTCGATCGTGTAGCTCATCGACTGGAACGTATAGAAGCTCACCCCAAGCGGCAGGATGATGTGGAACGGCAGCGAAAAGCCCGCCCCGACATCGATCCCGAGCGCGCGTGCAAGCCCTTCCGCCTGACCGACGAAGAAGACGAGATACTTGAAAGTCCCCAGGATCAGGAGGTTGACCGACAGCGACCCGATCAGGACGGCATTGCGCCGCCACCCGGCGGCTAGCCGCTCGATCCAAAGGCCCGCGCAAAAGTCCACAACGACGGAAAACAGCAGCAGCGGGACGAACCAGAAATTCCAGAAGCCGTAGAAAACGATCGAGGCGATGAAAATCATCCATAGGCGCGGCTGCCGCGGCAGGACCCAATAAAGAACGCAGCAAAGCGTCAGAAACAGAATATAGGTCAGAGAATTGAATATCATGGCGCGGCCCGGCCGATCCGGAACGTGCGCTTGATGTGCGGGAGCAGCGCTTCCGCCATAAGAGCATGGCCTTGCGCGGTGAAATGAAACGGATCGCGCACAAGGAATCCGAAACTCAGGTCGACTTCACCCCATTCCCGGTTGGGGACGGCGTCCTCAAGATTGACGAATGCGGCCCCGGTTTCGCGGGCGAGCGCCTCGATATCGCGCTTGAATTGCCCATACCCGTCGGCGTCGAAAGGATAGAAGTCGCCGGGACGCGGTGCGATGTAAACCAGCATTGGAATTTTCGCGTCCCGCGCCGTCTCGAAGATCGCGCGCCACGCTTTCATGTTTTCCCGGTAACGCTGCGGCAGAATAGGGACGCGATAGCGCGATAGATCGCGGGTATATCGCGCACGCAGACTTTCGAAGTAGCGCCGGACATCCTCCAGCGTAAGCCGGACCAGCGCGCGGCCGGCGCCCCGCAATGTTTCAAGGCCGATCCATGATTCCAGAACTTCCGTGACGGCGCGCTCCGTGCGTGTCATCGGACTTGCATCGTTTTGCTTGGATTCAGAAGCCGAAGCGGCGCGTTCTTGCGGTTCGGCCGGAATCCGCATCAGAATTTCGCGGCCGCGCTCCGTGCGTTCAAGGCGGCCGCGCGTTTGCGGATCGCGAAGCAGCTCCGCGATTTCCTTGCGGATGATGTCATGCCGCATATCTGGATAGACCGCGCCGATCACGAGACCCGAGACCGGCAATTTCGCC
>JBBDNZ010000006.1:0-8711 GCA_040877285.1 Xanthobacteraceae bacterium | reverse complement strand
GAATTCATCGACCAGATCGGCGGCGACAAAGGAGGCCGCCACGCGCGCACCGCCTTCCACCATCAGCCGGGTGATGCCGCGTTCGGCGAGAATTTTAAGCACCTGCGCAAGATCGAGCTTTCCGTCTTTCGCCTTTACGCGGAACACTTCGACGCCCTTGTCGCGCAAAACCTGTTCCGCCATCGCGGAAGCATCGCGCGCGCCAAAAATCCAGGTCGGCGTTTCGCGCGCCGTCGCCACCAGCGACAGGTCGATCGGCACGCGCAGCTTGGCGTCGAGCAACACGCGCACCGGCGAGCGCGCCATCATGCCGGGAAGGCGGCAAGTGAGCGCGGGATTATCCGCCATGACCGTTCCCATGCCGACCATGATGGCGTCGCTTTGCGCGCGCAGCAGAAACACCCGCTCGCGCGCCGCTTCGCCGGTCAGCGTGACCGGCTTGCGCCCCGCCGCCGCGACCTTGCCGTCCGCCGAGACGGCAAGCTTGAGCAAGACATGCGGGCGATTGTCACGCATGCGGCGGATATGCCCGGCATGCGCCCGCCGCGCTTCGTCCGCGCCGACGCCCACGTCCACCGCGATGCCGCGCGCGCGCAGCCGTTCATGCCCCTGCCCGGCCACCTTGGGATTTGCATCTTCCAGCGCCGAAACCACGCGCGCGATGCCCGCTTTCATAACGGCATCGGCGCAAGGCGGGGTCTTGCCGTCATGCGAGCACGGCTCCAGCGTCACGTAGAGCGTCGCGCCGTGCGCCGCCATGCCAGCCCGCTTCAAGGCCAGTGTCTCCGCATGCGGCCTCCCGCCCGCTTGCGTCCAGCCGCGGCCGATCATCGAGCCGTCCTTTGCGACCACCGCGCCCACGGCCGGATTGGGCCATGTATTGCCGAGCCCGCGGCGGCCCAGGGTCAGCGCCACGGCCATGAACCTCGCGTCTTTGGCTGACGACATCGCTATTTCCGCGTGACTTCGCCCGTCCGCGGCTCCTCGTCGCCCGACAATTCGCCGAGCAAGGTCTTAAAATCCTTGGCCTCGCGAAAGTTGCGATAAACGGAAGCGAAGCGCACATAGGCGACATCGTCGAGCCCGCGCAGATGCTCCATCACCATTTCGCCGATCGTCTCCGAGGAAACCTCGGTCTCGCCCAGGCTTTCCAGTTCGCGCACGATCTTCGACACCGTCTGCTCGATGCGTTCGGGATCGACGGGCCGCTTACGCAGCGCGATCTGCACCGAGCGCAACAGCTTGTCGCGGTCGAAAGGCACGCGCCGTCCGTTGCGCTTGATCACGACCAGCTCGCGCAATTGCACGCGCTCAAAGGTGGTGAAGCGGAAATTGCAGGACAGGCACACGCGGCGGCGGCGGATGACCGCGGAATCCTCGGTCGGCCGCGAATCCTTGACCTGAGTATCCAGACTTGAGCAACTCGGACAGCGCATCCGCCCCCCTTTCGCAACCCTATCCTTGATAGATCGGGAAGCGGGAAATAAGCGCCTTCACCTTGCCGCGCACCGCCGCCTCGACGAGCGAATCCTCCTCGGCGCCCTTTTGCGACAGCACATCGAGCACCTCGGCGATCAGGTCGCCCACGTGGCGGAACTCGGCGATGCCGAAACCGCGCGTGGTGCCGGCCGGCGTGCCGAGCCGGATGCCCGAGGTGACCATGGGTTTTTCCGGATCGAAGGGAATGCCGTTCTTGTTGCAGGTGATGTGCGCGCGCCCGAGCGCGGCTTCCGCCACCTTGCCGGTAAGACGCTTGGGCCGCAGATCGACCAGCATGAGATGGGTGTCGGTGCCGCCGGAAACGATGTCGAAGCCGCGCGACTTTAGCGTCTCCGCCAGCGCCTTGGCGTTCTCCACCACGTTTTTGGCGTAAAGTCTGAACGAAGGCCGCAGCGCCTCGCCGAAGGCCACGGCCTTGGCGGCGATCACGTGCATCAGCGGCCCGCCTTGCAGGCCGGGGAAGACGGCGGAGTTCAGCTTCTTTGCCAGCGCCTCGTCGTCGGTGAGGATAACGCCGCCGCGCGGCCCGCGCAGTGTCTTGTGCGTCGTCGTGGTCACCACATGGGCATGCGGGAACGGGCTCGGATGCGCGCCGCCCGCCACCAAGCCGGCGAAATGCGCCATGTCCACCATGAGAGAAGCGCCCACGCCATCGGCGATCTCGCGGAAACGGCGGAAATCGATGATGCGCGGATAGGCCGAACCGCCGGCGATGATGACTTTCGGCTTATGCTCCCGCGCGAGCTTTTCCACCTCCTCCATGTCGATACGGTGGTCGTCGCGGCGCACACCGTAAGGCACCGGCTTGAACCATTTGCCCGACATGTTCACCGGCGAGCCGTGGGTGAGATGCCCGCCCGCCGCGAGATTGAGGCCCATGAAAGTGTCGCCCGGCTGCATCAGGGCGAAGAAGGCTTCCGCATTGGCGGAGGCGCCGGAATGCGGCTGCACATTGGCGAAGCGGCAGCCGAACAGCTTGGTGACGCGGTCGATCGCCAGTTGCTCGGCGATATCGACGAACTGGCAGCCGCCGTAGTAGCGCTTGCCGGGCAGTCCTTCGGCATATTTGTTGGTCAGCACCGAGCCTTGCGCCTCCAGCACGGCGCGGCTGACGATGTTTTCCGAGGCGATCAGCTCGATTTCGCCGCGCTGGCGGCCTAGCTCAAGCCCGATGGCCTCGGCGACCTCGGGATCGGTCTCCGCCAGAGAAGCCGTGAAAAAGCCGTTCGTCTTGGCGGACGAAGCGGGCTTATCGCTCAATGACATCAAAATCTCCTGCCCGCCGGGCGTCGAAAAGGCGGAAAACCCGCCCCTTCCCACAACCAAGGCTGGATTTTCGCTGGCATCCGCCCGATAGCATAGCGGCCGCGCTACGCCAAGCAATGGCGTGGTGGCCGCCGCCGTCCTCAATATCTAGCGTTTAGTCCGGAGCCGCCTGGGCGATGCGCGCCCGCAGTTTCCGCAGGGCCAACTGCTCGAGCTGTTGCTGAGTGGCATTGGCCGGGCCCATGACAGCGACCTCGGTGCCGGTCTCGGCGTCGATTGCCGAGACTTTTACAACCGAGCCGATTGCGGTGAATTCGAAATAGACTTCACGCGGTGTCGATCCGGCCATATGCCTCTCGCGGTCAGCCCGGCGCCGTCGTCACGATCCCGCCCTCGATGCCGTCGCGGCCGTAGATGTCCTCTCGGAACTGCACCACGCCGTCCGGGGTGCTCCAGGCCGTGACGTAGACCCAGTAGAGCGGCACGGGGCGAGTGAGCTTGGCATCCTTGCGCTCGCCCGTGCGGATCACGTCGTCGATTTCCGGCCGTGACCAGCCCGGCATGCCGTCAAGCAGCCAATTCACCAATTCGCGCACGTTCTGAATGCGCACGCAGCCGGAAGAATGGAAGCGGAAATCCTCGCCGAACAAATTCTTGAACGGCGTGTCGTGCATGTACACTTGATGCGTATTGGGAAAATTGATCCGGATCGAGCCGAGCGAGTTGAAATCGCCGGGATCCTGCTTGAACTGATAATTGACCGCCTCCTCGGAATACCAGTTGATGTCCGCCGGCCCAAGCTCGTTGCCGCGCTGATCGAAGATGCGAATGCGGTTCTTGGTCAGGTAATCCGGCTCATCCTGCATCTTGGGGATGAGATCGCGCCGCACGATCGAGACCGGCACGGTCCAGAAGGGATTGAAGTTGATCTCGACGATGCGGCTTTGGATATCGGGCGAAGGCCGGTCGGGCTTACCGACGACCGCCGCGTGGCGCGACACCACGACGCCGTTTTCGATCGCCTCGATCTGCGCCGCCGGAATATTGCACATGACATAGCGGTCGCCGAGATTGCCGCTGTGGCTGCGCAGACGCACGAGGTTGGCCCGCAACTGAACGAGCCGCACCGAGGCGGGAATGTTCAGCGCCTTGTAGGTTTGCTCGCGCACGACGCCGTCAATGCTGATCCCGTGGCGGGCCTGAAAGCGCCGGACCGCCGCCTCCACGTAGGAATCGAACACGTCGGCAACGCCGGCATTTGCTTGCAAATCGCCGGCCGCCGCCAGCCGCTGCCGCAGCGAAACGACATTCGGGCTTCGATTGCCGATCCTCAACCGATTGGTCTCGGGCACCGGCAGCCAGCCGCCGCGCGCGACGATCCCTTCGTATTGCAGGATCGCCTGTTCGGTCGTCTGCGTGGTTGATGGCGAAAGCGTCGGCAGGGAGGCTTGCGGCATCTGAACGGTGCGCGAAGCGGAGTCAAATCCCTGGCCGAATTCGTTGCTCTGGTTCTGCTCGATCAGGGCTTGCAGCGTACGGTCGTCGGCGGCGGCGGCCTTCAGCCAGGGAGCCGCGGCCAGAACCGCGGCCGCACCCTGCCCGAGGCGCCGCAAGACGGTCCGGCGGTCGATGAAACTTGTGCGGTCGCGGGGTTGCGATTTAACCATCACGCTCTCAAATTCGACGGGTCGCGCTCGGTAAACACCCTGAACTCTATCGCGGTAAGGCACACGCAGGGCGATTTTGTGGCCAATCCACAAAGAAAAAACCCCGGCCAGAGGCCGGGGCTGAAGTTTCGCCAGTACGACGCCGGTTACAAGCGGTAGAGGATCTGATCGGTCCAGAACCGCTCGAGCCGGTGAAGAGACTTATTAAGGGTTGCGAACTCGTCGGAGCAGATGCCGCCGACCTGTTCCACGGTGCGCACGTGTTTCTGATAGAGCGCATCGACGATATTGCGCACCTCGTGACCCTTATCGGTGAGCTTAATGCGCACCGAACGGCGATCGACGCGAGAGCGCTGATGATCGAGGAAGCCCATCTCGACGAGCTTCTTCAAATTGTAGGAAACATTCGAGCCAAGGTAGTAGCCGCGCGTGCGCAGCTCTCCCGCCGTCAGTTCCTTGTCGCCGACGTTGTACAGGAGCAGCGCCTGCACTGAATTGATGTCGGCACGGCCGCGGCGGTCGAACTCGTCCTTGATGACGTCAAGCAGGCGCCGATGCAGCCGCTCGACCAACGTCAAGGCTTCGAGGTAGAGCGCGTGGATATTGTCCTGCCGCTCCTCGCGCTCGGCCGACTCCACCGTTTTTACAACGGCTTTCATATGACGCCTTCCTGTTTTTTGTTTCCGCGGGGCCCTGTTTCCCCGCATAGTGGAAGGCAAACTATACGGCCTGGTCTAAGATCAGCTTAAATAACAGAATAAAGAGAAAGTTTATTTGCAAAGGTGAATGCTTGATTGAACCGCGAATTACGTCGATTTTTGTTACCCTCTGTTCACCTTGCAAAATCGCCCTGGCCGCAAAACGCCCTGTATTACGCCGGCTGTTCCCGCGCCGCCCGCACCGCCAGCCAGAGATAGACGGCAAGCAACGCCAATTCGATCGCCATGACCGCCATGCCGCCGCCGTAGATCTGCGGGAATAGAAGTTCCACCGCAATCATGGAAATGGCGGCGGTTAGCCACACCACCGCCCCCCAGGCGGCCATGAGCCAAAGCCCAACCGCCGCCACCAGATCGATGACCGCAAAGAAAACGGTCGCCGTCTGCCACGTCATCGGCCCGGTCTCGAAGCTGCCGTCCAGCCCGTCGCCGATGCCGCAGATCACCGACCAGTGATAAAGCCCTTTGGCGAGCGAAAGGACCGCCATCCCCCGCAAGAATACGGTGAGACGGTCGCTCCAACGGACCGCGGATTTTTCACCCTCGTCCGCATGGACCGGCTCGAGCGTGCGGCCCTGGTCGGTGACGACGGGATTGGTCATGGTCGCATGATCTCAGCGAATGCGATTGAGCGGGGAAGTATCACGCTCGCTCCTTGCGATCTGATGACTGGCGAAACGATGCCAGACTATGCCGAACCGGGCCGATATGCACCCCGTGCGGAGCTGGAAACCGGACCTAGCCCCCTCCCCTGGCCGTCCTGACTTAGAATAGATAAAAGATGGGACCCTGCGGAGGATCATTCATGGCCATCAAGTTCGGCCGGCCGATTGAATCCCGTACCCGGCTGACGCCGCTGGACAGCGACGCGCCCGCCGAAAGCGCGGCACGCCTCGATCTGCCGATCCGGCCGCGCCGCAACCGCCACGCGGAATGGACCCGGCGGCTGGTGCGCGAGAGCGTGCTGACCACCGGCGATTTGATCTGGCCGCTGTTCCTCACCGACGGAAACAGGACGCGCGTTCCGGTCGTCTCCATGCCCGGCGTCGAGCGGCTGTCCGTGGACCAGGCCGTGCGCGCGGCCGAACGCGCCGCCGAACTCACCATCCCCTGTATCGCCCTTTTCCCGCACACCGATCCAGCGCTGCGCGACACACAAGCTGCCGAGGCGCTCAACCCGGACAATCTCGTCTGCCGCGCCATCCGCGCCATCAAGAAGGAAGTCCCCGAGGTCGGCGTGATGTGCGACGTGGCGCTCGATCCCTTCACCAGCCACGGCCATGACGGCTTGCTGCGCGACGGCGTCGTTCTCAACGACGAGACGGTTGCCGTTCTGGTCAAGCAGGCGCTGGTGCAGGCGCAAGCCGGATGCGACATCATCGCGCCCTCCGACATGATGGACGGGCGCGTCGGCGCCATTCGCGGCGCGCTCGACAAAGCCGGTTTCATCGATGTGCAGATCATGGCCTATTCGGCGAAATATGCATCCGCCTTCTACGGTCCTTTCCGCGACGCCATCGGCTCCAACGCGGTGCTCACCGGCGACAAGCGCACCTATCAGATGGACCCGGCCAATTCCGACGAGGCGCTGCGCGAGGCGGAGTTGGATATCGCCGAGGGCGCCGACATGCTCATGGTCAAGCCCGGCCTGCCCTATCTTGATGTTTTGCGCCGCATCAAGGACGCTTTCGGCATGCCGACCTTCGCCTATCAGGTGTCGGGCGAATACGCGATGATCGTGGCGGCCGCACAAAACGGCTGGATCGACGGCGACAAGGCGATGATGGAAAGCCTGATCGCGTTCAAGCGCGCCGGCGCCGACGGCGTGCTCACGTACTTTGCCCCGCAGGCGGCGGAGAAGCTGCAGAAGTAAGCTTCTCCGCCCCGGTAAAGTTTTGCGATATCGCTACGCAAACGCCACAGCAGCCAAGCGGACATGGCATGAAAGCCGCCGGTCGTCGCATTTTGACCCTGACGCGACATTGCGAGCCGATTCCCAGCTTGCGTAGAAGCCACCGCAACTCTCAGCTAAGATGTGTTCAACGAGCTAGGACACCATCGAGCGTCGCCTTGCCGAAGTTAGTTGGCGGCTATCTGATCGCGCCAACCCAACCAAAAATCGGAGACTGACCATGAATCGAATCGAAACTGGCAGGCTGGTGCTCGGGCGCCGCACGTTTTTGACGGGCACGGCGGCGATCGGCGGCGCGTTGATGGCGGGAGTCCGGCTGCCGGTGGCATTGGCCGCCTCACCGCCGCTGCTTCGGATCGAAACGCGCACGATCGAGGTGAACAAGAAGGCCGCGACGGTGTTCAGCGTCTCGAACCGGAACGGCAAGAACGGGATCATCGCTGCCGAAGGCGATCGGTTCACGGGCCACCTGCTGAATGCCTCGAAGGACCCGCTCGCCATGCACTGGCACGGCCAAGTGCTGGCGGCGCATGATCAGGACCGCGCGCGACCACGCGGCGGCGAGCTTGCGCCGGCGGCTGCCGACGATCACGATTTCCAGCTCACCCCCGGGACGCACTGGATGCACTCACACTCGCTGACCGAGCAACAGCTACTGGCGTCCCCCATGGTGGCAGTCGAGAAGGATGCAGGCGACGTGCAGAATGTTATCGTCATGCTCCACGACTTTGCGTTCCGCACGCCGCAGGAAATTCTCGCCGAGCTCGTCGGGCCGAGCGCGCATGGCGGCCACGGGAGCGCGGCACTGCCGCCTCCGACCGCGCCAATGCAGCACGGATCTGGAATGCACCAGGCTCCGGGAACGGGGATGCAGCCCGGACTAGGTGCCGGCGGCCCGGGCATGATGATGGGCACGGTGCACGCCAACGATGTCCGCTACGACGCGTTCTTGGCGAACGATCGCACGCTCGACGATCCCGAGGTTGTTCGGGTCGAGAAGGGTGGCCGCGTTCGTCTCAGGATCATCAACGGCGGGACTGCAACGGCGTTCTTTATCTCGACCGGCGCTCTCAAATCGACGTGCATTGCAGTGGACGGCTCCCCCTGCCAGCCGGTCGAGGCTGGGCAATATCCACTGGCTCAGGGCCAGCGTATCGATCTGATCGTGGAGATTCCGAAAGGCGGGGGCACATTTCCGATCCTGGCTCAGGTTGAGGACGATCCCAGACAGACCGGCCTCGTTCTCGCAACCGCGGGGGCGGCTGTCGCCAAAATTTCAGGGACCGCGAAAGACAAGGCCGCAATGGCCGGCCTCGGCTTCGAGCAGCGGCTCCGGGCGGCCAAGCCGCTGGTCGTACGCAAGCCCGACAAGGTGTTCATCGCGATGCTCGGCGAGCAGCCGGGTTACCGCTGGACCATCAACGGCCGGATTCACGGCGAGCACGAGCCGTTCAACGTCAAGCTCGGCGAGCGCGTCGAGATCACCTTCATGAACCCGACCTCGATGATGCATCCGATGCATTTGCACGGCCATCATTTCCAGGTCGTCGCCGCCGGTGGCGCGCGCTTTTCCGGCCCCATGCGCGATACCGTGATCGTGCCGGCGCATGCGCCCGTGACAGTGGCATTCGACGCCAAGCTGAAAGG
>JBBDNZ010000005.1:0-8728 GCA_040877285.1 Xanthobacteraceae bacterium | reverse complement strand
CTCGCAAGCGTTCCGGCGGGCCGATCGCAAGGCCCGCCAAGGGGGTCTCGCAAACTCCCTGGCGCCACCGCAAGTCGGGTCTACCCGACTTGCGCACTATAGGTGCCGATCTCGGATAAACCCGAGATCGGTGCGCTCCATTTCCGCTTCGGCGGAGAGGAAAAAGGGAGACCGGCGTGGCCCGCGCCGCCAAAAACAGGGCCGATGGCGCTTGCCTTGGCGCGCGCCGGGCAAGCCCGGCGCACGCGGCGTCGGCTGTTTGAAAATTGAATACGCGGTTACACTTCTCTCCGCGCGCGGGGGGAGGGAGAAGCACCCTTGATCCCGCCCACTTTCCCTGCCACATGCCCTCAATGAACAAGCAAATCGCTGCCGGCGAAGTGAGCGCCTCGCCGCTCGCGGCGGAAGTCCAGCGCCGGCGCACCTTCGCCATAATCTCCCACCCGGACGCCGGCAAAACCACGCTCACGGAAAAGCTGCTGCTGTTCGGCGGCGCGATCCAGCTTGCCGGGCAGGTGAAGGCCAAGCGCGACCGCCGCTCCACCCGCTCCGATTGGATGGCGATCGAACGCGAGCGCGGCATTTCCGTCGCCACTTCGGTGATGACCTTCGAATACGACGGCCGCGTCTTCAACCTGCTGGACACCCCGGGCCACGAGGACTTTTCCGAGGACACTTACCGCACGCTCACGGCCGTCGATTCCGCCATCATGGTGATCGACGCCGCCAAGGGCATCGAGGCGCGCACGCGCAAGCTGTTCGAGGTCTGCCGGCTGCGCGACATCCCGATCGTCACCTTCATCAACAAGATGGACCGTGAAAGCCGCGATCCCTTCGACCTGCTGGACGAGATCGAAAAGACGCTGGCGCTCGACACCGCGCCGCTGACCTGGCCGCTCGGGCAGGGGCGCGATTTCGTCGGCACCTACGATATCGCCACCGGCAGGGTGCGGCTGCTTGATGCCGACGGCAAAACCGGCGACTTGCGCGAGATGTCGCTTGCGGAAATCGCCGCGCTTAATCCGGCATTCGACCCTCCGGCGCTGGCCGATGAGCTATCGTTGGTGCAGGACGCCTGCGGCGAATTCGATCTCGCCTCGTTCCGCGAGGGTCATTTGACGCCGGTGTTCTTCGGGTCCGCTCTCAAGAATTTCGGCGTCAAGGATTTGCTCGACGCGGTCGCCGCCTACGCTCCTCCGCCGCGCTCGCAGATGGCGAATATCCGCAAGGTCGAAGCCGGCGAACCGAAAATGAGCGCCTTCGTCTTCAAGATTCAGGCGAATATGGACCCCAACCACCGCGACCGCATCGCTTTTGCGCGGCTGTGCTCCGGCAAGCTCACGCGCGGCATGAAGGTGAAGCAGGTGCGCACCGGCAAGCCGATGACGCTCAGCACGCCGCATTTCTTTTTCGCCCAGGATCGTGCGCTGGCGGACGAGGCTTTTGCCGGCGACGTGGTCGGTATCCCCAACCACGGCACGCTGCGCATCGGCGACACGCTCACCGAAGGCGAGGACATGACCTTCATCGGCGTGCCGAGCTTCGCCCCGGAAATTTTGCGCCGCGTGCGGCTGATGGACGCCATGAAGGCCAAGAAACTCAAGCAGGCCCTACAGGAATTGGCGGAGGAGGGCGTCGTGCAGGTGTTTCGTCCGGTGGACGGTTCGCCTGCGCTGGTCGGCGTCGTTGGCCCGCTCCAGCTCGACGTGCTCAAGGTGCGGCTGAAAGACGAATACGCCCTGCCGGTGGATTTCGAGAACAGCGAATTTCAGATGGCGCGCTGGATCGCGTCGGAGGATCGCAAGAAGCTCGACGAATTCGTCGCCGCCAATGGCTCCAGCATCGCCGAAGACCTCGACGGCGATGTGGTCTATCTCGCTAAAAATCAATTCTATTTGGACTACACGCGCGAGCGCGCGTCGGCGATCGCCTTTACCGACATCAAGGACGTGAAGAACAAGCAGGCCGCGTGACGGCTAAGCGGGCGCGCGGAACGACAGCAGTTTTCCTGCCTTGTAGTCGTAGAGCTTTCCCGTTTCGGAAAAACTCGGCAGGCAAAGCTCGATGATTTTTTCCGCGACCTGTTCCGGCTTGGTCAACGTCGCGGGATCTTCGCCCGGCATCACCGTCGCCCGCATTCTTGTGCGCGTCGGCCCGGGGTTGAACAGATTCACCCGCACCTTGGTCGACTCGGTTTCCGCCGCATAGGTGCGCGCCAGCACGTCGAGCGCGGCTTTCGAGGTGGAATAAGGCCCGCGATAGGCGCGCGCATGGCTGGCCGCGCCCGACGTCAGAAACACCGCGCGCCCGGCATCCGACTTCTGCAACAAGGGATCGAGAAAGCGAATGAGATGCCAGTTGGCGGTGACGTTGACCGCGAGCACCGCGTCCCAGGCTTTCGGCTCCACATGGCCGAGCGGCGAGGACGGCCCGACGATGGCGGCGTTTGCCACTAGCACGTCGAGACGGCCATAGCGCCGGTCGATCGCCGCGGCCAGCCGCGCGATGCCCGCGGTGTCGGTCAGATCGAGCGGCACCAGCGTCGCGCTGCCGTCCACGGACTTGATGCTGTCGTCGAGTTCCTCCAGCCCGCCGACCGTGCGCGCGACCGCGACCACATGCGCGCCGGCCTTGGCCAGCGCCAGCGCCGTCGCAGCTCCGATACCGCGCGAGGCGCCGGTGACAAGCGCGATACGGTTGGAGAGAGGAACGGTCATCTCTTTTTTTTTCGTCATTCCGGCCTGAGCGAAGCGAAGAGCCGGAATCCATAACCACCGGTCTCGCGAATATCAAACCCTGGTGGATATGGATCCCGGATGGCGCGCACAGCGCGCTTCCGGGATGACGCTCCGCGTCAGCTTGCCTCCGCCAGCAGCGAAAGTTGGCGCGGGGATGCTTCCTGGGCGGTGCGGTCGGTGAGCGGGGTGGGATAGTCGCCGGTGAAGCAATGGTCGGTGAACTGCGGCTTGTCCGGGTCGCGGCGCTGTTCGCCCATCGCGCGGTAAATTCCATCCACCGAGAGGAAGGCGAGCGAATCCGCGCCGATGAACTGCCGCATGCCCTCGACGTCGTGGTTGGCGGCGAGCAGCTTCTCGCGTTCCGGCGTATCGATGCCATAATAGTCCGGATGCGTGATCGGCGGCGAGGCAATGCGGCAATGCACTTCCTTGGCGCCGGCCTCGCGCATCATCTGCACGATTTTCACCGACGTGGTGCCGCGCACGATGGAATCGTCGATCAGCACGATGCGCTTGCCCTTGACCACGGCGCGGTTGGCATTGTGCTTCAGGCGAACGCCAAGCTGCCGGATATGCTGGGTCGGTTCGATGAAGGTGCGGCCCACATAGTGATTGCGGATGATGCCCAGTTCGTAGGGAAGGCCAGACGCCTGGGCGAAGCCGATGGCGGCCGGCACGCCGGAATCCGGCACCGGCACGACAATGTCGACGTCAGCCGGCGCTTCGCGCGCAAGCTCGGCGCCCATGCCCTTGCGCACGTCGTAGACGGCGCGTCCGCCCACGATCGAATCCGGCCGCGAGAAATAGATGTATTCGAAGATGCAGGGCCGCGGCGCCATGAGCGGGAAGGGCTTGATCGAATGCGCGCCGTCCTCGTCGAAGATGACCAACTCGCCATTCTCGATGTCGCGCACATAGTGTGCGCCGATGATGTCGAGCGCGCAGGTCTCCGACGCCAGGATCGGAGCGCCGTCGAGCTTGCCCAGCACCAGCGGCCGGATGCCGAGCGGGTCGCGCGCGCCCACCAGCTTCTTGTTGGTCAGTCCGACCAGCGAATAGGCGCCTTCGATGGTGCGCAGCGCCTCGACAAAACGGTCGGTGAAATGCGGCTTATGCGAACGCGCAACCAAGTGAAGGATCACCTCGGTGTCGCTGGTAGACTGCATGATCGCTCCCTCGCGCACCAATTCGCGGCGCAGGGAGAGGCCGTTGGTCAGATTGCCGTTGTGGCCGATGGCAAAGCCGCCGGCGTTCAGCTCGGCGAACAGCGGCTGCACGTTACGCAGAATGGTTTCGCCGGTGGTCGAATAGCGCACATGGCCCATTGCCGCCTGGCCCGGCAGACGGTCGATCACCTCGCGCCGGGAAAAATTGTCGCCGACAAGACCCATCCGGCGTTCGGAGTGAAAGCGCTTGCCGTCGAAGGAAACGATGCCGGCGGCTTCCTGGCCGCGATGCTGAAGCGCGTGCAGGCCGAGCGCGGTGATGGCGGCGGCGTCCGGATGGTTGAAGATGCCGAAGACGCCGCATTCTTCCCGCAGCCGGTCATCCTCGCGGTCGGAAAGGCCGCCGTCGCCAGGGGTGTCCATCGTCTCGCTCATTGACCCTCTCGGCGCGAGCTATCGCGCGTTCGCCGCCTTCTGCTCGATCATTTGCCGCATGTCATCGCGGTCGGTCCGCCCATAGCCCGTCGTTTCTCCGCGCAGGCCGGCGCCGGCCGGCGCATCCAGGCCGGAGCGCGTTTCCGGCGGCGGTGCGTCGGGGGCATCCTGATCGTCGCCACTCGGCGGCTTCAACCTCTTCAAGATGGTGCTTTCCGGGTCGTCCGGCAACAAGGATTTCAGCCATTCGCCGGTGCTTTCCAGCACGACTTTCGATTTGGCGGTCTGCACCCATGCCGGCTGCGATTTCGCCGGAACCAGCCAGTCGAAGAAGAGGAAGGCGACGACCACGATGATGAGCCCGCGTCCCAGCCCGAACAGGAAACCGAGCGTGCGGTCGAGCGCGCCGACCCGGCTGTCCAGAATCATGTCGGAAATGCGCACGGTAATCACGCTGACGACCAGCAGCGTGACAAGAAATACGCCCGCCGCCGCTATCGCGTTCGAAGCCGTGTCGCCCAGGTTGAAATAAGATTTTACGACCGGCCCGAGCCGGGTGGAGAAGTATATGGCGGTCAGCGCCCCGATCACCCAGGCGGCGATCGACAAGATCTCCCGCATGAAGCCGCGGATCAGGGCGAGCATGGCCGAAACCAGCATGACCACGAGCAAGATGAGATCAAGAAAGGTAATCGGCATTCACTGCTCATCGGTTCCGCGGCATCGCGGTGGTCTGCTCGAATCGCGCGGCCGGCAGCCCTCTAGCTGACGTCCGCGGCGGACTGCCGGCAAGGCCCGCCGATCATTGAGCGAACAGATTAATTTTGTGCCATTTTCTGGCTGTTTCCGGCCGGCCCGTTCACGCGACTTTGGCCTGTGTATAGCCACCTCGGCTGGTGTCGTCACCGGATTCTTTTTCAGCCCAATTTGCGGTTATTTTTGCGCCCGGGCGCGCCTTCCGCCGCGATATCGGCAACGAGACTCGAAAGCGTCCCTCTCATGGTTAACCGCAAGCCCGCCTCCGTGTCCGCTTCGGCCCGCGCCGCCTCCGGAACGAAGGCCTGCTTGAAGCCGAGTTTTGCGGCCTCTTTGAGCCGCGCCGCGGTCTGCGCCACCGGACGGATGGCGCCGGAAAGCGATACCTCCCCAAAATAAACCGCGTCCGCCGGCAGCGGTGCGTTGGCCAGAGAAGACACCAGCGCGGCGGCCGCGGCCAAGTCGGCGGCCGGCTCCTGGATGCGCAAGCCCCCCGCCACATTGAGATAGACGTCATGGCCCGACAGCCGCACGCCGCAATGGGCTTCCAGGACGGCCAGGATCATGGACAGCCGGTTCTGGTCCCAGCCCACGACCGCGCGGCGCGGCGTGCCGAGCGAGGTGGGCGCGACCAGCGCCTGAATCTCGACCAGCAGCGGCCGTGTGCCCTCGATCCCCGCGAAGACGGCGGTGCCCGGGCTGCCGAGATCGCGTTCGGAGAGGAAAAGCTCGGAAGGATTGGCGACTTCATGCAGGCCGCCGCCGGTCATTTCGAACACGCCGATCTCGTCGGTCGGCCCGAAGCGGTTCTTCACCGCGCGCAGGATGCGGAACTGGTGCGAGCCCTCGCCTTCGAAGGAGAGCACGGCATCGACCATGTGCTCGACCACGCGTGGACCGGCGATCTGTCCTTCCTTGGTGACGTGGCCGACCAGGATTACGGCTGCGCCGGAGCGCTTGGCAAAGCGGATCAACGCCTGCGCCGCGCCGCGTACTTGGGTGACGGTGCCCGGCGCGGAATCCACAAGGTCCGTCCACATGGTCTGGATGGAATCGACGACGACGAGGCGCGGAGTCTTGCCCTCGGACAAAGTTGCGATGATGTCCTCGACCGAGGTTTCCGCCGCAAGCTCGACCGCGGCATCGCCCAGGCCAAGCCGTTCAGCGCGCAAGCGTACCTGCGCCACCGCCTCTTCGCCGGAGATATAGACGGCGCGGGCGCCCGTGCGCGCCAGGGCGGCCGCGACCTGGAGCAGCAGCGTCGATTTGCCGATGCCGGGATCGCCAGCCATCAGCAACACCGAGCCGCGCACAAAGCCGCCGCCAGTGACGCGATCGAACTCGGCGACGCCGGACGGCAGGTGAGGGGCCTCATGCGCTTCGCCGGCAAGCGGCTCCAGCGCAAACAGCCGCCCTTTCCGCGGAGCGCGTCCAGGCATTGATCCCGCTGCGTTTGCCGACGCACCCTCCTCGACCAGCGTATTCCATTCGCCGCAGGCCTCGCATTTGCCCTGCCAGCGCGAGGATGTCGCGCCGCAGCTCTGGCAGACGAAGACGGTCGTGCGCCGGGCCATCGGATTAACCGCTGCGATAGAGGCGATGATAACGCCGGCCGAGCCGGGTCAGCACCTCGTAGCCAATGGTGCCGCTGAAGGCGGCGACGTCGTCCACGCCGATATCGCCGCCGATGAGGGTGGCGAAACCGCCGCGCCGCGCGTCGCTCTCCGGGACGTCGGTCACGTCGATCGCGAGCAAATCCATGGAAATGCGGCCGGCGAAGGGGCAGCGCTTGCCGGCCACGATGGCCTCGCCGCCGGGCGCGCCGTCGGCGGCGCTGGCCGCGCGCGGATAGCCGTCCGCATAGCCGACCGTGACGACGGCGATGCGTGCGGGGCGCTTGGCCGTCCAGGCGGCATTGTAGCCGACCGTGTCGCCCATCGCGACGCTGCGTACTTGGACGATCCGCCCTTCGAGGGTGACCACCGGACGCATGGGATTGGGCTGGCCGGGCGTCGGATTGACCCCGTAGAGCGCCGCGCCCGGCCGTACCAGGTCGCAATGCGCCGGTTCGCCGAGAAAGATGCCGGAGGAATTGGCGAGCGAGGACGGCAGGCCGCGGAACTGAACGCGAATTTCGCGGAACAGCCTGAGCTGCTTCTCGTTGAGCGGATGGTCCGGCGTGTCGGCGCAGGCGAGGTGGCTCATCAAAAGGGTGATGCCGGGATTTTCCCTCTGCATCCGCGGCACCAGCGCAAGCACTACTTCGGGACTCATGCCGAGGCGATTCATGCCGGTGTCGACATGGATCGCCGCGCCGCCTTGCCAGTTCGCACCGGCGGCGAAATTGTCCCATTCGGCAAGCTCGACCAGGTTGCCGATCACCGGCTGCGCACGGGTTTCCACAAAGCCTGGTCCGCTGCCGGGCAGCATGCCGTCGAGCACATAGATCGCGGCTTCCGGAGCGGCGGCGCGCAGGCGGCGCGCCTCAGTAAGGTCGGCGACAAAAAAGGTGCGGCATCCGGCCTTGCTCAAAGCCACTCCGACCTGCTCGATGCCGCAGCCGTAACCGTCGGCCTTGACCACGGCGGCACATTCCACCGGCAGGGCTTTTTGCCCGAGCCGCCGCCAATTTTCCGCAATAGCCGCAAGATCGATGGTCAGGCGGGCGCCGGCCTCGGCTTCGGTCGGGCCGGCCGTGAAATCCTTTGCAGGCGGCGGCGGCGGCGGTGGGGCAGGCTTTTTGCGCGGTGGCATGGGCGGATCACGGATCGATGGCGGCGCATCATGGGTGGCTTGGTGTCGCGCGACAAGCCTTCCCGGCGCGGTATGCGGGCTTAAAAGATCGAAGGCTCAGAAGCGGTCAGGCAAGCGCTCGGGTTGGGCGAGACTGGAGAAGCGCGTGACCGCGGCGTCGAATTGCAGCGCGATGGTGCCCGTTGGGCCATGCCGTTGCTTGCCGATGATGACCTCGGCCTTGCCATGCGCCTTGTCCGCCTCCGCCAGCCATTCGGCGAATTTCTCGTGGTTGGATTCCGAGGGCTTGCGCATCTGGTGGTAATATTCCTCGCGGAAGACGAAAAGTACCACGTCGGCGTCCTGCTCGATCGAGCCGGACTCGCGCAAGTCTGAAAGCTGCGGGCGCTTGTCGTCGCGGCTCTCGACTTGGCGGGAAAGCTGAGACAGCGCGAGGATCGGCACATTGAGTTCCTTGGCCAGCGCCTTGAGCTTGGTGGTGATCTCGGTGATTTCCTGCACGCGGTTTTCCGAGGAGCGCCGCGTCGATCCCTGCAAAAGCTGGAGATAGTCGACGATCAGCAGATCGAGCCCGCGCTGGCGCTTGAGGCGGCGCGCGCGCGCGGCGAGTTGCGCCACTGAAAGGCCGCCGGTCTCGTCCACATAGAAGGGCAGGTTCTGCAATTCGATCGAGACGTCCCTGATCCTCTCGAAGTCCGCCTCGCTGATGTTGCCGCGCCTGATTCTATTGGAGGGAATTTCAGTCTGCTCGGCGATGATGCGGGTGGCGAGCTGCTCCGCCGACATTTCCAGCGAAAAGAAGCCGACCATGCCGCCATTGACGGTGGTGACGTGGCCGTCGGGCCGCACGTCGCCCTGCCAGGCCTTGGCGACGTTATA
>JBBDNZ010000004.1:0-8786 GCA_040877285.1 Xanthobacteraceae bacterium | reverse complement strand
TGCATTTCTTCCGGCGCCGGCGCGATCACGATCACGATCTCGCCGCGCCGCGCCTCCGCCCCCGCATAATGATGCGCAAGCTCTTCAAGGCTGCCCCGCCGCACTTCCTCATGCAATTTCGTCAGCTCGCGGCAGATCGCGGCCGCGCGCGCGCCGAGTCCTTCGGCGAGATCGGCCAGCGTGGCGGCCAGCCGCGGCCCGGTTTCAAACAACACAAGCGTCGCCGGAATGCGCTTGAGCTCGGTGATGCGCGTGCGCCGCGCCGCTTCCTTCGGCGGCAGAAATCCTTCGAAGAAAAAACGGTCGGTGGGCAGCCCGGCGACGGTGAGCGCGGCGAGCGTGGCGGAAGCGCCGGGCAGCGCCGTCACCGCGTGGCCCGCCTCGCGCACGGCGCGCACCAGCTTGAAGCCGGGATCGGAGACGAGCGGGGTGCCGGCGTCGGAGACCAGCGCGACCGCTTCGCCGGCGGCGAGCCGCGCCAGAATCTTCGGACGCGCTTCGGCGGCGTTGTGGTCGTGATAGGGTGTCAGCGGCGTCGTGATGCCGTAACGGTCGAGCAGCTTGCGGGTGACGCGGGTGTCCTCGCAGGCGATCACATCGGCGCCGGCCAGCGCCTCCAGCGCCCGCAAGGTGATGTCGCCCAGGTTTCCAATGGGGGTCGCGACGATATGCAGCCCGCCCGGCAAGGCCGGGACCTCGACGGCCCGCCCCGCCATGACATAGCGTCGGGGCGGATTTTGACCGGGGAGCTTGGATCGGGCAGGGGAGGGTCGCGAGTTCATGAATTCCACTTTAGCGGCGCCGCCGGTGGGCGTCATGGCCCGGCCGGCATTGGCCCGCTTTCTCGGTTGGTTAACTATTCGTCGAGAGAATACCGCGGATTGACCTCCTGTGGCCTGGTGCCGACGCTGTATCTCGTCGTCGAGGAGATGGGCCATGTCCCGGATATTACAGGCGATATTTCCTCCGCTGCTATCGCGGCGCCTCTGGCTGGGCGCCGCATTGGCCACTGCCGCCGGCTTGATCGCCGCCTGTTCCGGCAGCCCGATGGGCGATTTCAATCTGCCCTGGCAGTCGCAGGCGCCGCAGCAGCCGGCCGAAGCGATCGGCGCCGGCCAGATCAAGGTCGGCCTGATCCTGCCGCTGTCGGCGGGCGGCAATGCGGGCGTCGCCGCGCAGTCGATGAAGAATGCCGCCGAGATGGCGCTCGCCGAATTCAACAACCCCGACATCCAGCTTCTGGTGAAGGACGATGGCGGCAGCGCCGCGGGCGCGCAGGCCGCCGCGCAGCAGGTGCTCGACGAGGGCGCCGAGATCGTCCTCGGCCCGCTGTTCGCGCAATCGGTGGCGGCGGTCGGACAAATCGCGCGCACGCGCGGCCGGCCGGTGATCGCCTTTTCCACCGATACCGGCGTCGCATCGCGCGGGGTTTATCTTCTGAGCTTCCTGCCGGAGTCGGACGTGGATCGCATCGTCAGCTACGCCGCCAACAACGGCAAGCGCTCCTTCATCGCGCTGGTGCCGGACAATGCCTACGGCACTGTGGGCGAAGCGGCGTTCAAGCAGGCGGGCGCGCGCCGCAACGGCCGCATTGTCGCGCTGGAGCGCTATCCATTGGACAAGACGGCGCGGGGTACCGCGATCAGCGCCGCGGCACAAGCGGCGCGGCAGGCCGATGCGCTTTTCGTTCCCGACGGCCCCGACGCGGCGGATCTGGTCGAGGCGCTGGCGGCGAACAAGGTCAACGTGAAACGGCTGCAACTTCTGGGCAGCGGCATCTGGGACGACGCCAGCGTGGCGGCGGCCGCCTCACTGCACGGCGCATGGTATCCGGCGCCCGATCCGGCCGGCTTTCGTCAATTCGCCGCGCGCTACCGCGGCCGTTACGGCCAGGACCCGGTGCGCACCGCGACTCTCGCTTATGACGCGACGGCGCTGGTCGCCGCCCTGGTTAAGACGCAAGGCCCGCAGCGCTTCTCCGAGGAAGTGCTGACCAACAGCTCCGGCTTCGCCGGCACCGACGGCGTCTTCCGCTTCCGTTCCGACGGTATCAACGAGCGCGGCCTTGCGGTGATGCGGCTGACTCCTTCCGGCGGGCAGCCGATTGCCAACGCGCCGCGGTCATTTGCGTCGGGAACGTAGAACGTCAAGCGGCCAGATCGGCCACCACCGCGTCAAGCACGGGGAAACCCGCGGGCGTGACGCGCAGGCGGCCCGCCGACGTGGTTTCCAGCGCTCCTTCTTCGCGCAAGGCCGCGATGCGCTTTTGTTCAAGCGGCCGCCCCGCCAGCGCTTCATAGCGCTGCGGGTCGATGCCTTCGGCGAGCCGCAGGCCCATCAGCAAAAATTCGTCGGCGCGTTCCTCGCGCGTGAGCGGCTCATCGGTAATGAGGCCGTGGCCCAAAGACTCCACCCGCATGAGCCAGGCTTCCGGGCGCTTTTCCGTCGCCGTCGCATGGCGCTGTTCGTCGATGTCGAGCCGCCCGTGCGCGCCGGGACCCACGCCGGCATATTCATGCGCGCGCCAATAGACGAGGTTGTGCCGGCATTCGGCGCCCGGCCGCGCATGGTTTGAGACTTCGTAAGCCGGCAGGCCGGCGCGCGCGCAAATCTCCTGCGTGGTGTCGTAGAGCGCGCGGGCGGCGTCTTCGTCCGGAACGACGAGCTTACCCGCTTTATGCAGCACGGAAAACGGCGTGTCGGCCTCGATCGTCAATTGGTAGAGCGACAAATGTTCGGCGGCTTGCGCGATGGCGCGGGTGAGTTCCTCCGCCCAGGCCTGCGGCGTCTGGTTGGGCCGCGCATAGATCAGATCGAAGGAATAGCGGTCGAAGATCGAGCGCGCGACGGCAACGGCATCCAACGCCTCCTGGACGCTGTGCAATCGGCCAAGTTCTTTCAGCGCCGTATCGTCGAGCGCCTGCACGCCGAGCGAGACGCGGTTGACGCCGGCTGTGCGGTAGCCGCGAAAGCGCACGGCTTCCACGCTGGTGGGGTTGGCTTCCAGCGTAATCTCCGCGTCAGGCGCGACGGTCCAGTGTTTGGCGACGGTATCGAGGATCGCCTGCACGGTGGAGGGCTGCATCAGCGACGGCGTGCCGCCGCCGAAGAAGATGGTGGAGACCGTGCGGCCGGGCACGCGCGCCGCAGTGGCGGCGATCTCAGACGCGAAGGCGCGCACGAAGCGCGCCTCGTCGATCGCCGCATGGCGCACATGGCTGTTGAAGTCGCAATAGGGGCATTTCGACAGGCAGAAAGGCCAGTGCACATAGACGCCGAAGGCGTGACTATCACTCAAGACACGCCTCCGCGAGCTTGCGAAAGGCGCGGGCGCGATGAGATAGGCCTTTTCCCTTGGGCGGCAATCCGTGTTTTTCCTCGGCGCTCATTTCTCCGAAAGTTCGGGCGTGGCCGTCGGGCAGAAAGATCGGATCGTAACCGAAGCCTTGGTCGCCGCGCGGCGGACAGACCAGCGTCCCGTCCACGCGGCCCTCGAATTCCTCCACATGGCCGTCGGGCCAGGCGATGCAGAGCGCGCAAGCAAAATGCGCGCGCCGGTCGGTGGCGTTGCGCTCGCGCAGCAGGGTTTCGATTTTTTGCATTGCGCCCGTGAAATCCTTGTTTGGACCCGCCCAGCGCGCCGACTGGATGCCGGGCGCGCCATCGAGCGCAGCGACGACAAGGCCGGAGTCGTCGGCAAAAGCCGGCAGGCCCGATGCCTTCGCGGCAGCTTGAGCCTTGATGCGCGCGTTGTCGCGAAAGCTTGCCCCGGTTTCTTCCGGCTCGGCAAGGCCCAACTCGCCGGCCGCGACCGCTTCGACGCCGTAGGGCGCGACAAGCTCGCGCAGCTCACGCAGTTTGCCGGGATTATGCGTGGCGATCACCAGCCGGCCGGCGATGCGGCGGTGGCTCACGTCACCGCCATCTTCTGCAAATCGACCAGCTTGCCGATGCCTTTGCGCGCCAGCGCCAGCAACGCCAGGAATTGCTCCTCGGAAAATGGGATCTTTTCCGCCGTGCCTTGGATTTCGACAATATTGCCATTGCCGGTCATGACGAAATTGGCGTCGGTGTCGGCTTCGGAGTCTTCGGCATAATCGAGGTCGAGCACCGCGATGCCGCTGCACACGCCGCAGGAGATGGCGGCGATGTGATCGCGGATCACTTCGCCGCGCGGCATGTCGCGCGCCTTCATCCAGGCGACGCAATCATGCAAAGCGACCCAGGCGCCGGTGATGGCGGCGGTGCGGGTGCCGCCGTCGGCCTGAATGACGTCGCAATCCACGGTGATCTGCCGCTCGCCCAAGGCTTCGAGATTGACCACCGAGCGCAGCGAGCGCCCGACCAGGCGCTGGATTTCCACCGTGCGCCCGCTCTGTTTGCCGGCCGAGGCCTCGCGCCGCGTGCGTTCCGAAGTGGCGCGCGGCAGCATGCCGTATTCGGCGGTGACCCAGCCGCGCCCCTTCCCCTTGAGCCAGGGCGGCAGGCGGTCTTCCAGCGTGGCCGTCACCAGCACGTGGGTGTCGCCGAATTTCACGAAACAGGAGCCTTCGGCGTATTTCACCACGCCGCGCTCCAGCGACACGGCGCGCAGCTCGTCGGGCTGTCGGCGGCTTGGCCGCATATCGATCTCCCCTGCAGGACCGGAAAACGCCGGCGTTCCAGCTTGTATGTGCGGCCGCAGGCGGCGACTAGGCCGTATTCGGCCTCTTTTCAGCGACTTGCGCTCGCCCTGCCGGATGGACAAGTTTAACGCCTGAAAGGAAGGGCTTTGGTGTCACAAGACGTCCCCATTGGCAGGACCCAGGTCAGTCTGGCTCTGCTCAACGAGCGCTCGCGCGAAATTTTCCGCCAGATCGTCGAAAACTATCTCGCGACCGGCGAGCCGGTGGGCTCGCGCCAGATTTCGCGCTTGATCCCCATGACGCTGTCGCCGGCCTCCGTGCGCAACGTGATGGCGGACCTGGAGCAGCTCGGTCTGGTCTATTCGCCCCATACCTCGGCCGGCCGGCAGCCGACGGAGCTTGGGCTGCGCTTCTTCGTCGACGCCCTGATGCAGATCGGCGACATCGGCGAAGAAGAACGCCGCGCCATCGAGGCCCAGGTCGCCGCCGCCGGCACCGCCCAGTCGGCGGAAGCGGTGCTGACCGAGGCCTCCATGCTGCTCTCCGGCCTGACCCGTTCGGCCGGCGTCGTGCTCACGGCCAAGGCGAATACGCGGCTCAAGCATATCGAATTCGTGCGGCTGGAGCCGGAGCGCGCGCTCGCCGTGCTGGTGGCGGACGATGGGCAAGTGGAAAATCGTATTCTGTCCATTCCGGCCGGATTGCCGGGCTCCGCGCTCACGGAAGCAAGCAATTTTCTCAACGCCCGCATTCGCGGAAAAACGCTTGCGGAAGCCAAGGCGGACCTGGAGCGCGCGCTTGAAGCCGGCAAGGCCGAGCTCGACCAGCTTACGCAAAAAATCATCGCGGCGGGGCTGGCGAGCTGGTCCGGCGGCGAAAGCGAGAAGCGCCAACTGATCGTGCGCGGCCATGCCAACCTGCTCGACGATCTCAAGGCGCTGGAGGATCTCGAACGCGTGCGGCTGTTGTTCGACGATCTGGAAACCAAACGTGAGGTGGTCGATCTGCTCGGCCGCGCCGAACAGGCCGAAGGCATGCGCATTTTCATCGGTTCGGAAAACAAGCTGTTTTCTTTGTCCGGCTCATCCACCATCATCGCGCCCTATCGCGACGGCGGCGGGCGTATTGTCGGGGTGATTGGCGTGATCGGGCCGACACGCCTGAACTACGCCCGCGTGATCCCGATGGTGGATTACACCGCCAAGGTGGTGAGCAAGCTGCTTGGCAGTTGAGCACGCGACGCTTGATTTTTAGCGGCTGAACCCTGATATCCGGGGCATCCGATTACATGACCGATAGGAAACGCGCGATGAGGGAAACGACCGAACGCCCCTCTCATGAGGCGGCCGATCAAGACCAGGCACCGGCGGCGGAATCGGCCCATGAGGCGGCCGATCCCGCCGCTGCGGCCGCTCGTGAAAATGCCGAACTCAAGGACAAGCTTCTGCGCACGCTGGCGGAGATGGAGAATCTGCGCCGCCGCACCGAGCGCGAGGTCGCCGATGCGCGCCTATACGGCATCGCAAGCTTCGCGCGCGACGTGCTGGACCTCGCCGACAATATGCATCGTGCACTGGAGGCCGCCCGGCAGGAGTTGCCGGGATCGTCCGATCCCGGCGTGAAGACCTTGCTTGAAGGAGTAGAGCTGGTCGAGCGCGAGTTGCTAAAAACCTTGCAGAGAAACGGCGTCAGAAAATTCGATCCGCGGGGCGAGAAATTCGATCCCAACATGCATCAAGCCATGTACGAAGTAGCGGACGAATCGTCGCCCGCGGGCGCCGTAGCGCAGGTACTCCAGCCCGGTTACATGATCGGCGAGCGTATTTTGCGTCCCGCGCTGGTGGCCGTCGCCAAAGGCGGGGCGAAGCGGCCGCCTGCCGACGACAATCCACCCTCGCCGGAAGCCGCCTGACAGCGCGTGAAATTATGCCCGCCGGGGTGGGCATTTTACGGAACCGTCCGCATTGAGCCAAACCGCCGGGCCGGCCGGGCTCTCCGCGCACGCCGGCCGATTTCATCGTTAACTACTTTGATTTTTGGCGCGACATGCTGAAGCAGGCCGGGCTTCCCCTTTTGCATCCGGTCTTTACCGCTTATCGTCACGGTCGCGCGCAAATTACTCACGCGTCCGGGGGCGCCCTCATGACCATCCCTGCGAGCGGAGCCGCGAAGTCGGCGGCGGACGGCTTTTACGCCAAATTGACCGTGGCGGCGGTGGTTTTCTTCGTCGTGCTCGAGACTGCGTATTTCGCGCTCTCGGGCCTGCCGTCCCTTTCCGCTCCCTCGCTCGATTTCACCGGCAATGCGACCGGCCGCAATTTCATCACCACCTGGATGAGCGGGCGCGCGCTGTTCGGTTACGGGCCGGCATCCGTGTTCGATCACGCGGTCTACAACAATGCCTTGCGCGTCATGCTCGGGCCGAATTTCCCCGAACAATTCTGGTCCTATCCCCCGCATTTCCTGCTGTTCACATGGCCGTTCGGATTTCTGCCTTATCTGCCGGCCTATATTCTTTGGTGCGTGTTCGGCATCACCGTTTACCTGCTTGCTTGCATGGCGGTGCTGGGGCGCAAACATTTGCTGTTTCTGGCCGCAGCGCCCGGCGTCGCCGTCTGCGTCTTTTTCGGAGAGAACGGGTTTTACACCGCGGCCCTGCTGGTCGGCGCGTTCGCTCTTCTCGACCGGCATCCTATTCTCGCCGGCTTTCTGTTCGGCGTCCTCACCATCGAGCCACAGCTTGTCATTCTTCTGCCCTTTATGCTGCTGGCGACCCGCCGGTGGCGGACGATCTTGTCGGCGGCAGTTATGGCGGGCGCGCTCGTGACGGCGACCAGCCATCTTTTCGGTCCCGGGGTCTGGACCGATTTCATCGACAAGGTCATCCCGCAGCAAATCTGGCTGCTGCACAATGGCGGCGGGTTGCTCAACCTGACCATGTCTTCGGTATTTTTCAGCGGGCGCCTTGTCGGCCTGCCGATTGACCTCGCCTGGAATCTGCAGGGCCTCGTTTTCTTCCTGGCGCTCGCGGCGGTCATCTGGACTTATTGGAAAAGGCGCGACCCGGCGTTGTCGATGGCGCTGTTTATAACGGCGACCTTCTTGGCCAGCCCTTATTTGTTCAATTACGACATGGTGATTTTTGGTTTCCTCGTCGCGGCGCTGCGTGAGCGCGCCGACAATACCGTCGTCGATCACGCGCTCGCTTTTCTGATCTGGTCGCTGCCGGTGACGATGATGCTTTTCGGCGTCGTCAAGGTTCCGATCGCGCCTCTCGTGCTGGCAGTGTTTGCCGGCCGTCTGCTGTGGCGTCTATCCCGCAGCGCCGACGAGCGGCAACAAGCAACAAAAGAAGACGCCGGTCGTGAAGCGCAGCCTCCCGCTGCCCCTCTTCCCAAAGAGGAATTACCGGGAACGCCGGCGTCCAGCCCTTTGCCGGCCTAGCGCGGGCGCGGCCCATCACCTTCACCCCGCTGCATGGCAGTCACCATTTCGCCGACGCGCTGGCGGGACTTGTGCTGGCCGCCGCCGCCCTGGTCGCGGCCAAGCGGCTGAAGGGCGCCTGGGACGGGCGGCATGTCCCATTCCTTGGCGCTCTCCCGGCAGGCCCGCAGGCTGTCGCCCGCCGGCTTGCTTCCCAACCGTGAACGGCGGGCGGAACAGGCAATCCCGTATCGGCCGGAGGCGGCCGGCTATTAATTCTTCTCCCCGGCTTCCTGCCGGCGTCGGCTTATTCTTGGCCGCCTGCCTTGCGGCCCAAACGGCCTCTCCTATATGAGCCAAGGCGTCGCAGTTTTCGCGACGAAGTGATTATTGAGGGGTCGAAAAGGGGCTCCGCGGGAAAACCGCGGCGAGTATCCGTCCGGGCGCCGCAAGGGCCGGGCCGACCTGCTGCAAAAATATGAGGGATAGTCATGGGCAAGGTCATCGGCATCGATCTCGGCACAACCAATTCCTGTGTCGCCGTGATGGAAGGCAAGACGCCGAAAGTCATTGAAAACGCCGAAGGCATGCGAACCACCCCGTCCATCGTCGCCTTTACCGACGACGGCGAGCGCCTCGTCGGCCAGCCGGCCAAGCGCCAGGCGGTCACCAATCCCGAGCGAACCATCTTCGCGGTCAAGCGCCTGATCGGACGGCGCTACGACGACCCGATGGTGG
>JBBDNZ010000003.1:0-8819 GCA_040877285.1 Xanthobacteraceae bacterium | reverse complement strand
GGCCATGACCCGCGAGGTCGGCCTTGGCGAGGTCATCGCCGCCGCCGGGCGCATCGTCGCGGGCCAGGTGCGCGGGCGGCTCGCGGTCAAGGTTGCCTAACCTTTTGAAAATTCGTCGGTAAAATGCTGCCTTCTGTCCCGCCGCCGGGCGTGGTAAGAGTCCCGTTAACAAAGTCGGTTAGATTATAAGCCTGTCGCGTGGGGTTGAGGATGTACAGGCGTATCGCAGTTGTATTGATGGGGCTCGCGGCCAGCGCACCGGCGCTTTCCGGAGAGATGAAGCCGGACGAAGCCAGGCGCTTCGTGATCGGCAAGCTGTTCGCCTTCAATTGCTTCGAAGGCACCCGCGGGGCGGGGCGCATCTATGCCGACGGCTCGGTCATGGGCACCGTCCAGTTTGGCGGCGCCGGCCCCATTCGCTACATCCGGCTGCCCGTCGGCACGCTGCGGGTAAAAAATGAATCGGTCTGCGCGACGGTGCGCGGCATGCCATTCGAGCCTTGCTTCAATCTTGAGCAAACCGACAAGGCGAGCTTCCGCGGATCGGTCTCCGGTTTTTCTTTCGCCTATTGCGACTTCAACCGCCGTTCCGGACGCGTCGATCTCGCCACCATCACGCGTTCCATCGCCAGCAAGCCGGTCCAGTCGGCGGCGGCTTCTGCTTACGAAGAGGACTAAGCCGATAGCGCGGGCCTAGCCGCGCAGGCCGAGCCGCAAGCCCGGCGCCGGGCGCTCCTGAATTACTTCACGGCGGAAACGGAAACGCGCGGCGGGCCGCCCGCCGGTGGCGGTGGACATCTCTCCGGTGGGCTCCACGAGCGCGGCGCTTTCCACGAGACGGCGGAAATTCTGCTTGTGCAGATGCCGGCCTGAAATCGCTTCCACGGTGTGCTGCAATTCGGTCAGCGTGAATTCCGCGGGCATCAGTTCGAAGATCACCGGGCGGTATTTCAGCTTTGCCCGCAGCCGCGCAATGGCGGTCGCCAGGATGCGGCGGTGGTCGAAACGCAGCGCTTCGCCGAGCGCGGGCATGGAATTGCGGGCGAGCGCCGCTTCGCGGCCGTCGCGCTTCGCTTCCTCCACCAGGCCCGCCGAGTAGAGCAGCTCGTAGCGGTCCAGCGCCTTCTCCTCGTCCCACGGGCTGCCCTCCACGCCGAAGCAATGCCGCAGCCGTTCGCGCCGGCCGAGCGCGCGTCCCGGTTCCGGTTTCTCCGTGCGCTTAGCCCATTCCTGAAGCAGCGGCAGAATCGTGGAATCGAGAATGGCCGGCCGTTCCCGGCGCCAGTCTTCCCAGGGGAAGAAGCGGTACCAAGGCGCGAAACCCGCCGCCGAACTACGTAAGCCCGCCGCATTGTCGGCCATGCGGCTGAGCGCCAGATAACCGACGGAAACCACGTGCGGACTGGTGTCATGCGGCTGCATGTGCCGCCCGCGATCGCCAAAAGTATAGAGCTGTTCCACATAGCCGACGCGCAGTCCGGTCTGCGCTTCGACCCAGGCACGCAATCCGATTTCGAAGGTGCGGTGCGCGACCGGATCGAACGGTCCCGAGGGCAGTCCGGCCGGGGCGCCGCTCTTGTCCCGTTCGGCGGCGATCAGAATCAGCGGCTCGTCGGCTTCCACCGCGACGATCGCGGCGGTCAGCCCGATCTCAATGGGAGTGAGCCTGGTTTCGCTCATGGCCGGTCACTTCAAATCGAGCCGGAACGGGTCCGCTTCGTAAGCGGCGTCTCCCGGCCCGATCGCATCCACCGCTTCGATCATACGGCCTCCGCGCCCGAGAATCCGGTCGGCGAGCGAAACGATCAGGCCGTTGGGCATGGCCGTGGGCGAGACGCGGCGCAGCTCGCGCGCGATGTCGATTTCATCCCGGCGGGGATTGAGCGCGCAGGCGGCGGCGAAGGCGCTGGCGGTGGAACGGCTGATGCCGGCATAGCAGTGAATCACAATGGGCGCGGCGCGGTCCCAGACGGTGACGAATTGCAGGAGCCGGGCGACATGATCTTCGCAAGGATGGTGGTAGCCGTCCATCGGACAGATGATATCGTCGACGGCGATGTGCAGATGGTTTTCCGGCTGGATTCCGGCGGTGCGGTTCACCAAGGAGATATCTTTCAGCACCGTCACGACATGGCGCGCTCGGGTCTCCTCGACCGTTCGGTGCAGGCGCGCCAGCGAACAAACGTGAATCATTGCATCCTTCTAATCGATTGTTTTGTCTTATATATGACGGCAACCTCGGACGCGGAAGCTCACTCGCGCGTTAATGCCGTCAGGCGGTCGCGATAGCGTTTTTGCGCGGTCTGGGCCGGCCACGGCTTGAGGTAGTCGCGTTCCAGCGCCGGCGGAAACGCCGGCGGCCGGCCGAAGAAGCGCCGCGCCTCGGCGGCGTGGAAACCGGCGAGCCGCGTCGCCTCGAGGTAAGCGGCGCCGCGGTCGGCGGTCTTGATCATCTGTTCGACTTTGTCGGGCAGCATGACCGGCAGGCCGAAGCGCAGGTGAATGGCGGCAAGCAGGCGCCGCTCCACGGCCTTGTAGGAGTTGCCGATCACCGCCTTGAACGGCGAGATCATGTCCCCGATCACATATTCCGGCGCGTCGTGCAGCAGGATGGCAAGCCGCAGCCGCCGGTCGAGCCGCGGTGTGCGCGCCCGCGCGATCGCCTCCACCAGCAGCGTGTGCTGGGCGACGGAAAAAATATGCGCGCCCTTGGTCTGCCCGTTCCAGCGCGCCACGCGCGCAAGGCCGTGGGCGATGTCCTCGATCTCCACGTCGAGCGGGGAGGGGTCGAGCAGGTCGAGCCGCCGCCCCGACAGCATGCGCTGCCAGGCGCGGGGCGCGATGAGCTTTTGAGGCGTTGCTTTCTTAGCCACGTGGGTTCAGCCGTTGACGAGCTTTGTGCATGCGGCGTGGCGGTGGCATTTCACCAGATGGTCGTTGACCATGCCGACCGCTTGCATGAAGGCATAAACGATGGTGGGCCCGCAGAACTTGAATCCACGCCGCGCCAGTTCCTTCGACATCTTGCGTGAGACTTCGGTTTCCGCCGGCACCTGACCGATGCTGCAGAAGCGGTTGACCTTCGGCGTGCCGCCGGCGATTTCCCACAGCAGCGCGGAAAATCCCGGGCCTTTCTCCATGACATCGAGCCAAGCGCGCGCCGACGATACCGTGCCTTCGATCTTGGCGCGGTTGCGCACGATTCCCGCGTCCTGCATCAGCGCTTCGATCTTCTTCGGCGCGTAACGCGCGATCTTTTCCGGCTCAAAACCGCCGAAGGCGCGGCGGAAATTCTCCCGCTTGCGCAGAATGGTGATCCAGGACAATCCGGCCTGGAAACCGTCCAGCACGAGCTTCTCATACAGCGCGCGGTCGTCGAACTCCGGCACGCCCCATTCTTCGTCGTGGTAGGCGAGGTAGAGCGCGTCCTGCCCCGGCCAGGGGCAGCGGAAAATGCCGTCGTCGTGCGTTGAAGGAATCATCCGGTCGCCTTGGCGCCGGCAGGAAACGCAAAACGCGCCCAGGCGGGCTTTAGCGGCCGCAGCGAAACGCCGCCCGCGACAAGCGGCACGCCCGCCGCCAGCGCCTCCTCCGCGCGGTCGAGCCGCAGCAGCGCCAGTCCGCGGCCGCCGGCGGTGGAGCCGAGCGTGCCCACTTGCTTGTCGCCCGCCATCACCGCCATCCCCGGCTCGGGCGCAAACCCGTCGTAGGCGATCGGCACGATGCGCGAGCGCGCCGTGCCGCGGTGCTCCACGCGCGACACCACTTCCTGCCCGATATAGCAGCCCTTGGCGAAATCGACGCCGCCGAGCTGATCCATGTCGGTCTCGTGCGGGAAGGCGTCGCCATAGCTGAAGTCGAGCCCGCCGCGCGGCACGCCCAGGGCGATGCGATGGGCTTCGTAGGCGTCCGCGTCCGTCAGCGTGGCGCCAAGCTCGGCCGCCGCTTCGCCGGCAAGCTCCGGCGGCAGGATGCAGCGCAGCCCGAGCGCCGGCAGGCGCGGGTCGGGATAGACAAGGCCGCAGTCGGTGCCGCCCGTGCCGTCCCAGGCGGCGAGCACGCCGAGCTTTTGCGAAAGGTCCTCGATCGTCACCTTGACACGCAAGCGGTAGAAATTCAGCCGCTCCGCCAGGGCCGGCGCCAGCGCGCGCGGGCAATCGAGAAAGAATCCGCCGCCTGCGTCCGCTCCTGCCTCTGCCACGATGAAATCGGCGATGATCTTGCCCTGCGGCGTCAGCAGCGCGGCGAAGCGGGATTGGCCGGGCGCGAGCGCATTGACGTCGGCCGTGACCAGCCCGTGCAGGAAACGGCGGGCGTCGTCGCCGGCGACTTTCACCACGCCACGGTCGGGAAGCAGTGCGGCCTGCATCTAAAGACCAATGCCAGATTTCGCAGCGCGAGGTAAGGCGCGCGCGGCTCCCAAGGCAGGGCAAATGCCGCCGCCGGACGGCGGTAAAATGCGCTTCTCATGCCGCCGGCCGGATTTTGCTCCTTCGATTGATCTGGTTGAATTCGTTGAATTATTCGAATTCTCGTGCGCCGGTTGTCGCGCGTTTAGGCTTGCCGTTTCATAAAGAAATCCAAGGTAGTAGCGAGCCTGGGTTTTCCGCTCCCGCTGCATCCTTGCCGGCCAGGGCGCCCTTCCCGGAATCGGCAAGCCGCAGGCCGCTATGCGGCCGCTAGCGTCTCGGTGAAAGATAATTCCCGTCGGAGTTGCCGGTGCGCTTGCGACTAAAAATATTACCCCTTCTGGCGATCGCGAATTTTGTGCTGTTTGTGGCGGTCGCCGGCATCGGCCGGGAGGCGATGGGCCGCTACACCCAGCTCGTTTATGATTTCAATGCGCGCAACGCGGAGAAGGTCGCCGAATTTGCGGTGGCCGAGCTTGCTTGGAATAAATATGGCCAGGCCACCGCCAAGGCGGTCGAACTCGGCTATGCCAAGGTCTATTATTACGCGCTCGGCATGGACGAGTGGAACGCCGAGCACCTCCCCCTTGTGCGATAGGCGCGCCGTGTACTACGCCAAGGAATGGCCGAAACCTACGACCTGATCCTCAAGGGCGGCGCGATCGTCAATCACGATGGCGAGGGCGTTCGCGATCTCGGCATTCATTCGGGCCGGGTCGCGGCGCTGGGCGATCTGTCGCGCGCAGCCGGTGAAGTCGTCGATTGCCGCGGCCTGTACGTGCTGCCCGGCGTCATCGACACCCAGGTGCATTTCCGCGAGCCCGGCGCGCCGCATAAGGAAGATCTGGAATCCGGCTCGCGCAGCGCCGTGATGGGCGGCGTTACCGCGGTGTTCGAAATGCCGAACACCGATCCCCCCACCACCACCGCGGAAACGCTCGCCGACAAGATCGGGCGCGCGCGCGGTCGGATGCACTGCGATTTTGCTTTTTATGTCGGTGGCACACACGAGAACGTCAAAGAATTGCCGGAGCTGGAGCGGCTGCCCGGCTGCGCCGGCGTCAAAGTCTTTATGGGTTCGTCCACCGGAACTTTGCTGGTGGAAGACGACGATGGCGTGCGCGCCATTCTCCAGGCCATCCGCCGCCGGGCCGCGTTCCACTCCGAGGATGAATACCGGCTGAAGGAACGGCTTCCGCTGCGGGTCGAAGGCGATCCGCGCTCGCACCCGGTCTGGCGCGATGATGTCGCCGCGCTCACCTGCACGCAGCGGCTGGTGCGGCTGGCGCGCGAAACCGGCAGGCGCGTCCACATTCTTCACGTCTCCACCGCCCAGGAGATGGAATTCCTCGCCGGTCACAAGGACGTCGCCTCGGTGGAAACGACGCCGCACCACCTCACGCTGGAAGCGCCGGACTGCTATCGGCGGCTGGGCACACGCGCGCAGATGAATCCGCCGGTGCGCGACGCCGCGCACCGCGCCGGGATTTGGCGCGGCTTGCAGCAGGGAGTCGTCGATGTGCTCGGCTCCGACCATGCCCCGCATACGCGCGAGGAAAAGGCCAAGCCCTATCCCGCAAGCCCTTCGGGCATGACCGGGGTGCAGACGCTGGTGCCGATCATGCTGGATCACGTCAATGCCGGCCGTCTATCGCTGCAACGGTTCGTCGATTTGACCAGCGCCGGGCCCGCGCGCGTGTTCGGCGTCGCCCGCAAGGGCCGCATCGCCGTGGGCTACGACGCCGACCTCACGGTGGTGGACCTGCGCCGCAAGCAGACCATCAACGATAGTTGGATCGCCTCTCGCCCGGGATGGACGCCCTACGATGGCGTCGCCGTCACCGGCTGGCCGGTGGGGACTTTCGTGCGCGGGCACAAGGTGATGTGGGAGGGGGAATTGACCGCTCCTGCACAGGGCGAGGCCATGACGTTCCTCGAAACTCTGCCTGCAGAACCGGAATAGTGCCAATAAGTTATCCGCCGCCGCGCGCCCGCCCGGCGCGGTAATGCACAATCATATCCACAATCGATAGTTGTTATCCGCACGCGTAAATTTTATCTGGCGGTGCGGCATGTTTTGGCGCGCCTGGGGTTAAGCTCATTGTCCCTGGATAACATCGTCCTTCTGCGCCGAAACAACCTTGTATAGCCTCAAAATCGCTTTCAAGTTGGTATTATGCATACACAGCGCGTAAGCGCCGAGATCAAGTATTCTCTGTGATGCTGAAGGCATGAGCAGCGATCTCATTTCCCTAAAAGTGCTGATCGTTATGCGATCCGCATCGGAGCGGGAGCTTTTGCGCCAGGGCGCCGGCCTTGCCACGGTGCCGGCCGAAGTCGTCGAAGCCGACGGGGCAGCAAATGCGAAGGCCTTGCTGGCCGGGGCTGGCATCGATCTCGTTTTGCTGGATGCCGGGTTGCCGGCCGCCGACAAGGCGATTGTTTGCGCCGCCGCGCGGGCAGCCGGGGGCAAGCCCTTCATCGTCGGCATTGGGCGAGAAGGCGAGCTTGCGGATGTGGATGGCCGCGTCAACAAGCCGGCCACCGCCGACGAAGCTCAGGCCACCGTCGATTGCTGCATCCGCACGCGCATTCCCGCGCGCGTGCTGGTGGTCGATGATTCTCCGACCATGCGCGCCATCGTGCGCAAGATCCTTACGGCGAGCAAATTCCCCCTGGAAATAGTGGAAGTGGACGAAGGCATCAAAGCCCTGAAGCAGTTGAAGGAAGGCAGCTTCGATATCGTCTTTCTCGATTACAACATGCCGGGTCTCAATGGCTTCGAGACTCTCTCCGAGTTGCGGCGCGAGCATCCTCATGTCGTGGCGGTCATGATCTCGTCGACGGACAAGGAGGATTTTGCCGATCAGGCGCGCCAGGCCGGAGCGGCCGCCTTCCTCAAGAAGCCGTTTTTTCCTGCCGATATCGATGCGGTGCTCTACCGCTACTATCAGATCGAGGCGCCGCCGCGCGCGCGTTGATACAGCCGGCGCGGCGCCACACGCGTTATTTCAGGGGATGAATTCGAAGGAGTTTTTGCGAAAGTGCCCGCTTATTGGCGGGCCAGTTCGATGGAAAATTCGCCGTTGCGGATGCGGGCGGCCAGGCCTTCCGCATATTCGGCCGCGGCCTCTTCGCCATAGGTGGAAACAAATTCGGCGAAGGCGGCGAACAGGCAGCTTTGCGCCAGGCAATCGCCATCGACGCCGTCAAGGCGTGCTTCGGCCCAGGCTTCCTGTAAATATCCGAGCGCAACCTTTTTCTGCTCAAGGTCAATTGCTGGCTCTTGAGCCATGAATGCGCGCGATAGGTTGCTCATGAACGACCCTCGGAGGCCACCCGTGCCTCCTCCGCCCCCGTTATCGGGGCAAGTTAGCACGCGGTTTGGCAATGCAAAGGCCACAATTTTAGGAAAGGTTAATCGTACCGGCCCGCCCGGTCAGTTGGCATAGCGCGCTGTAATCTCGCGGGAAATTTTGGCCCCTTCCTCCAGATAGCGGCGGATGGCGTAATCGGCGGCAGGCGTGCAGGTGCGGTAGGTCTGCTGAAAACTGCGGTAACCACGGTTAAAACTGGCGGCCAGGCGCGCCCGGCGCTCGCCGGACGAGGTTTCCGCCTCCATCAGCGCCTGCATCTCGTTACGCCATTTCTGCCCCTCTTGCGCGCCGCAAATGGCCCGCAAATAGTGCAAGGCGCCGAGAATTTCGGAGAGCCTTTGCAGATCGCCGTCAAAAGGGGCGGCCCCGCCTTCCACCGCGCGCGCGGGCGCGCCGGAAACGGCGAGAAAGAGACAGGCCAGGACTAAGACTCGTTTCAGCATCGGTGCCGACCGGTGGATGCTTGAGCTATGCGCCGGCGTGACCCGGGCCGCAAGCCGCCGCCTATCATCATGGTTGAGGTGGCGCGGAATTATGACCGGTGCAGGGGCCGGGCCGCCGCCGCGCCGGCCTCAATAGCCCCGTTCCAGCCGTTCGAAAGCCGCCGCCACGATTTCGGCCAGGCCCTCCGTGGTGGGCAGCGCCGCGAGCTCCGCGGGCCGCACCCACCGGAAATCCGAAATTTCTTCGTTCGGCCTCGGCTCGCCGGCCAGCCAGCGGGCGGCAAAGGCGAGGATGACGAAATGGCGCTGGCGACGGTTCTCCGCATCGCCGGCCATGACTTCGCGATAACCGGCAAGCGCGACCGGCTCGATGGTCAGGCCGGTTTC
Organism: Xanthobacteraceae bacterium; assembly: GCA_040877285.1. Classification (GTDB taxonomy): domain Bacteria; phylum Pseudomonadota; class Alphaproteobacteria; order Rhizobiales; family Xanthobacteraceae; genus CANKHA01. Next base: position 203 of record JBBDNZ010000003.1, on the reverse strand, counting down.
CTCGCGCACCTCGCGCACGATCGCCTGCGTCAGCGTCTCGCCGGCTTCGACCCGGCCGCCCGGCAGCGTGAACAGGCCCTCCGCGGGCGCCCGCGCGCGCCGCACCACGAGAACCTCGCCGTCACGCACGATGGCGGCGCTCACGGCAAGCCAGGGACGGTCGGGATGGGTTTGTTGCTCGGGCATTTCTGTTCGCTCTTGCC
>JBBDNZ010000002.1:0-1664 GCA_040877285.1 Xanthobacteraceae bacterium | reverse complement strand
GGCTGCGCGCGCGCTGCCGGGCGGCGGGCGCGCGCTTTACCGCGCGCGCGACGCCGAGCGCGACCAGAGTTATTTCCTTTTTGCCACCACGCGCGACCAGCTTGACCTGCTGCGCTTTCCGCTCGGAGACAAGACCAAGCCGGAGACGCGGGAACTCGCGCGCCGCTTCGGCCTGCCGGTGGCGGAGAAGCACGACAGCCAGGACATCTGCTTCGTGCCGGCCGGCCGCTATAGCGAGGTGATCGAGCGGCTGAAGCCCGACGCGGCGGAAACCGGCGAGATCGTCGATCTCGACGGGCACGTGCTGGGCACGCATTCCGGCATTATTCATTTCACGGTCGGGCAGCGGCGCGGACTCGGCCTTGCCGCCGGCGCGCCGCTCTATGTCGTGCGGCTGGATGCCGCCAGCCGCCGCGTGATCGTCGGCCCGCGCGAGGCCCTGCGCACCACCCGCATGCGGCTGCGCGAGGTCAACTGGCTGGGCGACGGCACGCTCGATCACGTGCTGGCCGGCCGGAAGCTCGATGTTTTCGTCAAAATCCGCTCCACGCGGCCGCCGCAACCGGCCTGGCTGCGGCCGAACGGAGGCGAGGTGGAAATCGAATTGGTCGAGGGCGAGGACGGCGTCTCGCCCGGCCAAGCCTGCGTCTTCTACGATGCGGCCGACGGCCAGGCGCGCGTGCTTGGCGGCGGCATCATCAAGAGTACGGCCGTGGCAGTGGCGGAAATTCCGGCGCGCGACGCACGGCCGCTGCGCGCCGCCGTGCGCGGATGACGGGGCATCGTTCAATCGTATTCGTAGACTAACAAATAGAAGAACGAGAAAGAGAACGGGGGGCGATGGACGCCAAGCTCGACAAGCAAACGGTGGTGAAAACCTATGCGCGCTGGGCGCCGGTCTACGACCTCGTTTTCGGACCGGTGTTCGAGCGCGGGCGCCGGGCGGCGATCGAGGCGGCGGAGCAGGTCGGCGGCCGCATTCTCGAAGTCGGCGTGGGCACCGGAATTTCGCTGCCCGACTATTCGCACAAGAACCGCATCGCCGGCATCGATATTTCCGAGCCGATGCTGCGCAAGGCGCGGCAGCGCGTGGCCGAACAACGGCTCGACAACGTCGAGATCTTGGCGGTGATGGATGCCGCGAACCTCGCCTTTCCCGATGCTTCCTTCGACGTCGTGGTGGCGCAATACGTCATCACGACCGTGCCTCACCCGGAAGCGACGCTGGATGAATTCGTCCGCGTGCTGCGGCCCGGCGGCGAGATCGTGCTGATCAACCACATCGGCGCCGAGGACGGCATGCGCCGCGCCTTGGAGCAGGGGTTTGCGCCCTTGGCGCGGCGGCTCGGCTGGCGGGCGGAATTCCGCTTCGGCCGTTTGATGCAATGGGCCGAGCGCCACGGCGGCATGCGGCTGATCGAGTGCCGCCCGATGCCGCCGCTCGGGCATTTCTCGCTGATCCGCTTCCACAAGGAAGGCGGGGAGACGGCGAAGAGAGCCGGTGCCGGAAATGGAAACGGCCGGATATCATTGGCGTACTGGGCCGCCGGTAAAGGCATATGACGGCCGGCGGCAGGGCTTTGCCTTGACAGAATTTCCGGCGGCTTCTTATATCCGGGCTATCCTCAAGGACCGGATGGCGGGGTAGCTCAGTTGGTTAGAGC
>JBBDNZ010000001.1:0-1669 GCA_040877285.1 Xanthobacteraceae bacterium | reverse complement strand
ATCGACCCGGTCGCCGCCTGGTATGTCGGCAATGTGCTGCTCGGCACCCCGCCGCCGGAAAACGCGCCGCATGGGCGCATCGCATACAAGACCGGCACCTCCTATGGCTATCGCGACGCCTGGGCAGTGGGTTTCGACGGCAGTCTCACCATCGGCGTGTGGGTGGGCCGGCCGGACGGCGCGCCGGTCCCCGGCCTGATCGGCCGCACTGCCGCGGCGCCGATCCTGTTCGATGCCTTCGCGCGCACAGGGCTCGCGGCGGCGCGGCTGCCGCGCGCGCCCAAGGGTGCCGTCGTCGCCAGCACGGGAAAACTGCCGCCGCCGCTGCAACGCTTCCGGCCGGAGGGTTATGTCGGCGCCGAAGCCGAGCAGAGCCCGCGCATCATGTTCCCGCCGAATGGCGCGCGCCTGGAACTCACCCGCGCCCATGACGGGGCCTTCGATCCGGTCCCGGTCAAGATCGCAGGCGGCGCCGGCCCGTTAACCGTCCTGGTGGATGGAGTGCCGCTTGCCGCCGATACCACCAAACGCGTGCTGTTTTTTGCCCCTCCGGGGCCGGGATTCCTGCGGTTGACGGTGACCGACTCCCGGGGCGCGGCCGACAGCGTCACCGTGCGCGTCCAATAAACACCCTGCCGTTCTTTCCCTTGTGACGGCTTTTCTCTATGGTCCGCGCAATTTCCGGTAGGGCGGCATGACCACCACTTTAAGCGACACGCATCGCCCGCGAGGGGCGGCGAGGGGATTGATGGCCCTTCTCGATTTCGCACGCGCCTCGCATGCTCGCGCGGCGGCATTCTTGCTAGCCTTCTCGCTGCTCGCCTTCCTGCCGGGATTTTTCCAGATTCCGCCCATCGACCGGGACGAGGTGCGCTTCGCCCAAGCCAGCAAGCAGATGTTGGAGTCCGGCGACTACATCGACATCCGCTTCCAGGACGAGGTTCGCTACAAGAAGCCGATCGGTATCTATTGGTTGCAGGCGGCGGCGGTGAAGGCGGCAGACGCGCTCGGCATACCGCAGGCCCATACGACGATCTGGCTCTACCGGATTCCCTCGCTGGTCGGCGGCGTCGCATCGGTGCTGCTCACTTATTGGGCGGCGCTTGCTTTTGTCTCGCGCCGGGCCGCCGTGCTGGCAGCGGTGATGCTGGCGAGCTCCATCCTGCTCGGAGTCGAGGCGCGCCTAGCCAAGACCGACGCCATGCTGCTTCTTACCGTCATTGCCGCCATGGGGGCGATGGCGCGCGTCTATCTCGGCGAGCGCCGCGCGGACACGTCCGCCGCGCCCGGCTGGGTGCTGCCGGGGATTTTCTGGACGGCGCTCGCGGGCGGGGTGCTGCTGAAAGGGCCGTTAATCCTGCTGCTGGTCGGCCTCACGGCGGGGACGCTGGTCGCGCTCGATCGCTCGGCGCGCTGGTTCTTGAAACTTCGCCCTGCCGTTGGAATTGCCTGGGCGGCGCTGCTGGTCTTGCCGTGGTTCGCCGCCATCCTCAGCCGCACGGGCGATGCTTTCCTTATCGAGTCCTTGGGAAGAGATTTGTTTGCCAAGGTGGCGAGCGGGCAGGAAATGCACGGCGCTCCGCCCGGGTATTACGTGCTGCTGTTCTGGGCGACGTTCTGGCCGGCGGCGCCGCTGGCATTACCGGGCAGCTTTGGCAGTCGTCCGTTG